>NZ_JAMXRU010000009.1 GCF_024124745.1 Aeromicrobium sp. CnD17-E | reverse complement strand
TCGCTGGCGCTCGTGGAGGCACTCGACCAGCGGCATCGCTGGTCGAGTAGTCAGGACGGCGAGCGCCAGCGAGCACGTGCTGACGTATCGAGACCACCCGGCAACAGACCAGCGCGAGCCGACCCCCAGCGACCGCTTGGAGTGGTCTCGATACACCTCCCCTCGCTGGCGCTCGTGGAGGCACTCGACCAGCGGCATCGCTGGTCGAGTAGTCAGGACGGCGAGCGCCAGCGAGCACGTGCTGACGTATCGAGACCACCCGGCAACAGACCAGCGCGAGCCGACCCCCGGTGTCCGCCCGGCAGGTCTCGACACAGCGGGACCGGCTTCGCCGGTGCACCGCTCGACACGGCTGGACCGCTCGCTCGCTGGCGATCGCTCGGGTTCAGTCGAACTCGGGGAGCTCGCGCTTCATGACCTTGCCCGTGGGGTTGCGGGGCAGCTCGTCGAGGAACTTGGTCCGACGCGGCACGGCGAAGCGGGCGACCCGCTCCTTGGCGTAGGAGACGACCTCGTCCTCGTCGAGCGACGCGCCGTCCTTGACCACCACGTAGGCCGCCAGGCAGTGGCCCCAGTCGGGGTCGGGCACGCCGACGACCACGACGTCGGTGATGGAGGGGTGGCCGATGAGCGCGTCCTCCAGCTCGCGGGGGAACACGTTCTCGCCGCCGGAGATGACCATGTCGTCGTCACGGCCGGCCACGAACAGTCGACCGTCCTCGTCGAAGTAGCCAAGGTCGCCCGTGTGCATGAGCCCGTCGCGGAAGTCCTTGGTGTTGCCGTCGGTGTAGCCACCGAACTGCATCTCGTTGCCGACGTAGATGACGCCCGTCTCGCCCGGCGGCAGCTCGTTGCCGTCGTTGTCGAGGATCTTCGCGACCGTGCGCCACGGCACCCGGCCCGCGGTGCCGGGCGCCGCGCGCAGGTCCTCCGGCGAGGCGATGGACACCCAGCCGGTCTCGGTGGCGCCGTAGAAGTTGTAGACCGAGTCGGTGAAGCGGTCCATGAAGTCGATCGCCAGGTCACCGGCGAGCGCCGAGCCGCTCGACGCGGTGATGCGCAGGCTGGAGACGTCGTAGCGGTCGGCCACCTCGCGGTCGAGGTTCACCAGACGCTGCATCATGAGCGGCACGACGACGAGCACCTCGGCCTTGTACCGGTCGATGTCCTCGAGGACCTGCGCGGGATCGAACTTGCGGCGCAGCACGTAGGTGGGGACGGTCGAGAGGCCGAACCCGAAGTTGATGAGGCCCCACGAGTGGAACAGCGGCGCGGCCAGGACGACCGTCGAGTTGCCGTGGTACGGGATGGACCCGAAGAAGGTGAGGAGCGGGTCGAGGTTCTCCGGCTCCTTGCGGTTCGCGCCCTTCGGCAGGCCGGTGGTGCCCGAGGTGAAGATGACGATGCCGCCGGGCTTGGACGGCTTCTTGTGGTCGTCGGTCGGCTGACCCTGCGCAAGGCCCGACAGGGTCGGCAGGCCGTGGGAGTCGTCGTCGGACCACGCCACGACGACGAGGTCGCGGTCGATCTCGGACGTGACCTTGAGGAACTCCTGGTCGACGATGGCGAACTTGGCGCCCTCGCGTCGGGTGAGCTCGCCGAGCTGGGAGGCGCTGGCCATCGTGTTGAGCAGCAGCACCTTCGCGCCGATCTGCATGATCGAGACCATGGAGACCACCATCCAGCGATGGTTGCGTCCCATGAGCGCGACGGCGTCGCCGACCTGCACCCCGCGGGCCTTCAGCGCGGCCGTCGTCTGGTTGATCTCGTCGCGCAGCTCGGCCCACGTGATCTCGCCGGCGTCGTCGATGATCGCGGTCTGGTTCGGGAAGCGGGCGGCCGCGGCGGCCACCGCCGATGGGAAGCCGGGGCCCCAGGTGGCGAGCTTGATGCCCGCCTTGAGGAGCCGGTGGGGCGGCTGGACCTTGAGGAGGCCGATCTGTCGCAGGACCTTCAGCTTGTAGGCGATGTCACTCATGCGGTCCGGCGGCTCCTCGGTCTCGTCACGTCAGGAAACGTCACAGTAACAGTGGGTGACACCGAGTGGCGGGTTCAGAGAGCGCCGTCACGTACGAGCACGGCGCGCACGGTGCGCAGCAGGATCCGGGCGTCGAGGCGCAGGCTCCAGGTGTTGACGTACTGCAGGTCGAGCCGGATCGACTCCTCCCAGCTGAGCTGCGACCGTCCGCTGACCTGCCACAGGCCCGTGAGCCCGGGGCGCACGTGCAGCCGTCGCCAGACCCACTGGCTGTACTGCGCCGTCTCGCGCGGCAGGGCGGGCCGGGGGCCGACGAGCGACATGTGGCCGAGCAGCACGTTGACCAGCTGCGGGAGCTCGTCGAGCGACGTGCGACGCAGGACGCGTCCGACGGACGTGACCCGGGGGTCGTCGTCGAGCTTGAACAGCGGACCGGCGCCCTCGTTGCGGACCACGAGCTCGTCGAGCCGCTCCTCGGCGTCGACGACCATGGTGCGGAACTTCAGCATCGTGAACGGTGTCCCGTCGCGTCCGGTGCGCTCCTGGCGGAAGATCACCGGTCCGGCCGACGTGAGCCGCACCGCGAGGGCGACGACGAGCATCACCGGCGACAGGACCACCAGGCCCAGGAGCGCGGCCGTGCGGTCGACGACCGACTTCACCGCGACCGAGACCAGGTGCTCGTTGGGAGGCCGCATGGTCAGCGCGAGCTGGTCGGCCACCATGCGCGGGCGCATGTACTCGACGTGGTCCTCCATGTCGGCGAGCACCAGGCACTCGACGTCGGCGCGCTGCAGCGCCCAGGCCAGGTGACGCAGCGCGGGGGTGGTGAGCGCGTGGTCGGAGGCGATGACGACGGACCGGGCGCGCTGGCGGTAGACGGTCGCCATGACGTCGGGCACGATCCGCGACAGCGACCCCGGCGAGCCGAGCGGCACGGACTCCGCATCGCCGCGCCAGACGCACGAGGCCACGACGTCGACGTCGTGCCGACCGGCCCACTGGTCCGTCAGCCGACGGACGCGACGCTCCTCGCCCACGAGGACGGTGGGCGTGCGACGTCGGACGACGCGGTGCGCGACGCCGTAGCCGACGAACACGAGAGCGGCGGCCAGCACCGCGAGCAGGCCGCGACGCAGGTCGGGCGTGCTCTGGACGCCGAGCAGCAGACCGGCCACGACTGCGGCACCGACGACGCCGAGCAGACGGACGACGGGGGTGAGCGAGCTGGCCCGCTCGGCGGCGGGCTGCGCGAGCCAGCTGTAGACGAGCCACGCACCGACGCCGGCCATGACGGCGCGGCCGACGTCGCCGTCCAGGCCGAAGTGGACGGCGAGCGCGAGGGCCGTCGCGAAGGTCAGGAGGTAGCCGACCAGTCCTTGCCGCACGGCGTCGGCGACGGCCCGGACGACACCGCTGCGACGACGTTGGGCGCGGGCGGCCAGGAACTCCTCGCCGGCGGGGGCGCGGGTGCTGCGTGGGACGCCCAGGCGCGTGCGTCCCTCGGCGTCGCGGCGGGCCTCGGGCAGGTCGCCGAGCAGTCGGGTGGCCTCCAGCACGCCGGCCGTCGGCTGCAGCTCCTCCGACCGGGTGCGCAGCGTGCCGGCGGCCACCTCGTCGAGCAGCCGGTGCAGCTGCTCGCGTGACTCCGCGACGTGCACGAGCCCCATCTCGGCCAGCCGCCGGCTGAGCACGACCTGGTGGTCGTCGACGACCTCGTCGTCGACGGGCACGCGGGGCACCACGATCGGGATACGGCCGGCCCGGCGGGCGTCCATGACGCCGCCGGCACCGCCCTGCAGCACCACGACGTCGGCGCGCCGGTAGTGCTCGAGCAGCTCGTCCGGCGCCATCATGGTGCGGTTGTCGGCCCGCGCCAGCGGTCGGGTCGAGCCGTGCTGGAAGACGACGGCGGCCTCCTGCGCGTCGGCCCACGGCTCCAGCCAGTCGACGAAGCGGTCGAACGGGTGGTGGTAGGTGCCGACGCTCGCGACGACGCTGAGCGGCTCGGTCACAGCACCAGGCCGACGGTCTGCGCGCGCGGCAGCTTCTCGGTGAGCTGGTCCCACTGCGTCAGGTACTCGTCGACGAAGGGGTACACCAGCCGGCCGGTCAGCGACGGCTTGTCGATGCGGTCGATCGTCTCCAGGAAGATCGACCGGGCGCCGACCCGGCGCGCCTGGCGCAGGAACGGCACGGCGACGGCGGCGCCGGTGCTGAAGACCACGTCGGGACGCCACTCGTCGATGACCCGGCGGGCCAGCACCATGTTGCGGGCCAGGTTCGGCAGGTTGCGCTGCGTCGGCCACGCGCACTCGATGACGCGCTCGTCGCGCAGCTTCAGCCGGGCGTCCTCGGTGGGCCCGGTGACCCAGAGGCGCTCGTGCTCGCCCCACCAGGGCTCGAGGGCGAGGGCCTGCGCGAGGTGTCCGCCGGAGGAGCAGGCGATGAGGATGCGCATGTCAGATGCCCTTTCCGAAGCGTCGCGCGACGGTGACGACGGCGCCGGGCGTCAGCAGACGCAGACCGACGGCGAGCGCCAGCCAGGCGCGCAGGGTGGTGGGTCGCAGCGTCAGGGCCTGCCGGGCGTGCCGGCGACCCGCCCGACGCTGGCCGGAGGAGACCTCGCCGAACGCGATCTGCGAGAGCATCCGCGCGTGCGCGGCGTCGTCGTCGGCGAACTGCGGGTGCTTGTGGAGGAGGTAGGTGAGCGCGGCGGCGTAGTCGGCCCAGCGCCCGAAGAAGTAGGACTGCCCCTGCCAGCGCACCCGCACGAGGGGCTCGTTCACGAGCCGCACTGGCGCGAGCCGCGAGGCCGCCAGGAGCACGTCGGTGTCCTCGGCGTAGCCGCGCGGGAGGTCCTCGTCGATCATGCCGATCTCGTCGACGAGCGCGTCGCGCCGGAACACGAAGCTGCTGGAGTGCAGGCCCCCGAACCGCTCGCGCACGAGCTCGGCGTGGGAGACGACGTCGGCGGGGACGAGCCGGTCGGTGAGGCGCTCGCCGTCGTCGACCTGCATCGCGGTGGCCACCAGCCGCGCCTCCGGGTGGTCGCGGAAGAGCGGCATCTGGGCGGCGAGCTTGCCCGGCAGCCAGGTGTCGTCGTCGTCCAGGAAGGCGACGAACGGGTGGCTGGCGGCCAGGATGCCGGTGTTGCGGGCGCCGGCGAGGCCGCGGACGCGGTCGTTGACCACGGCGCGCAGGCTCTGGCCCGGCAGCAGCGCGACGTCGGGCAGCACCGGCTCGCAGGCGTCGAAGACCACGACGACCTCGACCGGCCCGGCGTACTCCTGCAGCAGGACGCTGCGGACGGCCTCGGCCATGAGGGTCGGACGGTCGTGGGTGGGCACGACGACGGTGACGGGCGGCGCGTACGGGGTCGTGGCGGTGCCGACAACCTCGACCGCGCTGTCGACGCTCACGCGAGCCCCTCCAGCTCGGCACCGGTGAGGTGGGCACGCAGCATGGTGCTCGACGTCTGCCGCGTGTACGGGTAGTAGACGACGTCGACGCCGATCTCGCCCATCGTGCGCTCGAGCCGGTAGCCCTTGGGGGTGCCCTGCCAGTCGTCGCCCTTGAAGATCACGTCGAAGGGCCGCTGCTCCCACACCATGCGCTTGTCCTCGGAGCGGTCGATGACCACCTCGTCGACGATGCCGAGCGCGGAGATGATGTCGATGCGCTCGTCGCACGGGACGACGGGCTGGCGACCCTTGAGGATCTCGACGTACTCGTCGCTCGCGACCCCGACCACGAGGTGGCGGCACCGGTGCCGTGCCCGGCGCAGCAGGTTGAGGTGGCCGACGTGGAACATGTCGAACACGCCGCTGGCGTATCCCACCCCGTAGGTCGTGCGCGTGATGCTCACCGGTTCTCCGATCCCCTGGACGTTCGTGCATGCCTGGAGAGCGGAGGAGCGTGGACGCGTGACGCAGGACGAGGCCGAATCGGGCGTGTCTCAGGTCACGAACGCGAAGTCAGGACTTCAGTCCCGGGAAAGTCGAGGGCGGAAGACCCGGACGTGGTCGATCTCGAAGGTCGCCGGCAGCCGGGTGGTGCTCGGACGGTCGGGATCGAGGCGCCCCCAGTAGCTGCTGCCGACCTGCAGGTTGAGCCGGATGTCGACCGGACCGTCCAGTGCTCGGCGCAGGCGGGGCTCGCGGTCGAGGTCGACGAACCCGGTCGTGCGACCGTCGAGCGAGAACCGCAGGCAGCCGGGCGTCCAGTCGACGGCGTAGGTGTGGAAGCCGTCGGCGAGCGGCTCCGCGGCCCGTCCCCAGCCGCCGACCCGCCGGTACCCGGGTGGTGCGGTGGTGTCCTCGTGGACGGTCCAGGCGTACTGCTCGGCCATCGCGGTGCGCTGGCGGGAGGTGGGGGTGCCCCACGCCTCGACGACGTCGATCTCGCCGGGCAGGTCGGAGGCCCGCAGCCAGAAGGCCGGCCAGAGCGCCCGCGAGCGGCCGGGCTCGACGGGGAGCCGGGCCCGCACCTCCCACCGTCCGTGCTGCTGGGCGAAGTGGCCGATCGTGTCGAGGTAGCCGGTGGTGACGGGACGCTCGCCGGAGGCGTCGCCGGCCGGGTCGGCGCGCGCGGTGATGCGCAGGCGCCCGCCGCGCACCTCGACGGCGTCGGCCCGGATGCGGGCCTGGTCGAAGGACAGCGTCGTGTCGTCGCGGACCGTCCAGCGGCCGGGGTCGACGCGGGCGCCGGAGAACTCGTCGTGCCACGCGAGCCGACCCTGGGCCGGGTCGGAGAGGTCGAGTCGGTCGACGTCACCGGCCCGGCACGGCACCGCGTCGGCGCTCGGTCCGTCGGCGCGGTCGCCTCCCCGCACGACCAGCCGCACCGTCACGAGGAGACCCGCCACGACGGCGACCCCCACGACGACGAGCAGGACCCTGCGACGCACCCGGCGGCCTGCGGACGTCAGGCGCGGACGCCGGCGACGGCCTGCTGCGGGGCGACGACGCGGGCGTTGACGTCCTCGAGCTCGAGGTAGCTGGCCATGCAGGACGGGCAGGCCTCGAGGTGCACGTGGATGCGCTTCTGCTCGCGCATGCCGACGGTGCGCCGCACGAGCGAGGCGAGTCGGGGGCGCAGCTGACGGCACTCGTCGCTGGCCTCGACACCGTCGGCGGCGACGTGCTGGGCGAGGTACGCCTCGCGGAGCCCGGCCCGGGCGCGGTAGACGAGCGCGGAGACGCCGTTGGCCGTGAGACCGAGCCGGTCGCTGACCTCGTGCGGCTTGAGTCCTTCGACGTCGAGGTACCAGAGCACGGTGCGCCAACGCTCGGGCAGCGACGCGAACGCCGAGCGGACGAGGTCGCGCTCGAAGGTGTCGAGCTGCCCGTGGCCGAACGGCACCGCGGTGTCGATCGTCGCGAGGTCGTCGGTCGGCTGGACGCGCTGCCGCAGCCGCCCGCGCCGAGCGGCCTCGTGCCGCACCGAGGTCAGCACGTACGCGCGGAAGGCCCGGTCGGGACCGAGACCTCGACGGAGCTGGCCGAGCACCTGGGCGAAGGCCTCGGAGACGGTGTCCTCGGCCTCGCTCGGGGCGCCGAGGCGCCGCGCGAGGCGCAGGGCGACGGGCCGGTACCGGCGGAACAGCTCGGCGTAGGCGTCGTCGTCGCCGTCCCGCGCGAGGGACAGCAGGTGCGCGTCGTCCAGCTCTACGCCGGTCGTGCGCGCAGGCATGCGCGATTCATCGATGGACATCTGAACTTTCCCCTGGATCGTTCCCAGCCCTCCACCGTGGTGACGGTCTCCAGCCGGGCTGCCCGCATTCGTGACACAGGCAGTTGCAGCTCGGCCATAGTAACCGGGTGAGACAGCGGGTCAATGGCCCAACTCACAGGCACGGACGCCGCCTCGCGGCGTCATGAACGAGGCCGTCGTCGCTCCCAGTGCATGACGTCCCGCACCCGAGGAGCTCCTGCATGCAGTCCGCACCACCCCAGCCCGCCCAGCTCAGCGAGCTCGCCGGCACCCTGCGCCGTCGCTGGCGCGTGCTCGCGCTGGGTGCCGTGGTGGGCCTCCTGCTCGGCGTGCTCGCCTGGGTGCTCCTCCCCGTCACCTACACGGCCACCACGTCGGTGCGGGTCGCGCCGGTCGACGTCAGCCCCTCCAGCGGGTCGAGCCCGACGCTCGACGTCGCCACCGACGCCCAGCTCGTCACGTCCGGCGACGTGCTGTCGGCCGCTGCCGACGACCTCGACACGTCGGCGGGCGCGCTGAGGAGCGGGGTGTCGGTGACGAACCCGCCCGACACGGCCGTCCTCGACATCGCCTACACGGCGTCGTCGCCGCGCGCCGCAGCGGCCGGGTCGAGCGCGGTGGCCGAGGCGTTCCTCACCGTGCGCGGCGAGGCCGCGGCGAAGACGGTGCAGGAGCTGCAGGAGGCCACCTGGGACCGCATCGACATGCTCGAGGACTCGGCGGACCGCTACCCGGACGACTCCCCCGCCCGCGAGTCGATCCTCACCGAGGCGAAGACGCTGGGCACCCGCGCCGCGGAGCTGGCCACGGTCGACACGTCACCGGGCCGGGTGCTCGGTGCACCGGCCACCCCGTCCGCGCCGTCGTCGCTGGGCGTGCTGCCTCTCGGGGTGGCCGGCCTCGCGCTCGGTCTCCTCGTCGCCGTCCCGGTGGCGCTGACCCGCAGGGACCGGGCGCCCGACCCCGGCATCATCGCCGGCCCGCAGGACCTCGGGTCGGGGCAGGGCTCGGCGGTGCTGGACGGCACGGCCGACGCCAGCCCGCAGGACACCTGGGACGTCGCCGCCCTCATGCTCGACCTCCCGGCGACCGCCCCGGCCGACGGGCCCGTGACCCTGCTCGTCGACGGGTCCGTCGGCACCGAGTCGGGAGCGGGCCTCGCCGAGGCACTGCGACGCCGCGGCCTGCCGGTGCGGCACGTCGACGCGTCGGCCCTGCTCGAGAGCAAGATCGCCCGGGGTTGGCCGACGGACCGCAAGAAGGCGACCTGGGCGGGCGAGCTCGTCGTCATCGACTCCTCCGCGCTGGCCTCCGACGCCCTCGTCGCCACCCTCGGCACCCGTGTCGACCACGTGGTGATGGCGCGGTCGGTCGACGACGACGCGGTCGCGGCACGTCGCGTGCGCAGCCTGCTGGCCGTGCAGGGCGTCGACGTCGCCCTCACGGTCCTGCTCCCGCGTCGCTGAGGAGCGCCGGCGGAGCCGGCAGCGCGGGGTGGCCTCAGACGGCTCGGAGCCGGGCGAGGGCGACGAGGCCGAGCCGCTCGCGCGCCGCGACCCCCACGACGACGTGGACGAGCGCGACCACGGCGGTCGTGGCGACGGCCACCGTCCACGACGTGCCCCACAGCAGCAGCGCGACCGCGCTCGGGACGAGGACGAGGACGACGGGCAGGGCCGCCGCCCACAGGATGGGTCGCCAGGGCGGACGCACGCCCATCAGCACCTGCACCTGGTAGCCCACGACGAGGGTGTCGACGACGATGGTCACCGCCCAGGCGACGGCCGCGCCCTCGATGCCCCACTGCGGGACGAGCAGCGCCAGCAGGACGAGGTCGAGCACGAGCGCCCCGGTCTTGTCGGCGAGCTGCCAGCTGCTGCGCCCGGCCATGAGCAGCACGCTCTGGACGGCGCCGGCGGCGGTGGCCACCGCCATCGCGACCGCCAGGACGCGCAGCGACGTCGCGCCCGCGGTGAAGTCGGGGCCGAAGATCGAGAGCACGGGCTCGGCGAACACCGCCAGCACGGCGTAGAACGGCCAGGCCGCCCACACCATGGCGGCGGTCACGACGCCGTACAGGCGCCCGACGAGCGCGGTGTCGCCGCGCGCCGACGCGCTGCTGATCGCCGGTCCGACCGCGATGCGCGCCGCCTGCTGCACGACCTCGCCCGCACGGGCGCAGCGCGTGACCACGGCGTACACGCCCGCCTCGGCCGGCGACGCGAGGACGCCGACGACCACGACGTCGGCCCACTCGAGGACGACCTCGACGCACGCCGTCGCGCCCCGTGCCGCGCTGAACCCCCAGAAGCCCGGGTAGCCGCGCCGCGGCGTCGGCCTCCGTGGCACGTGCCGCAGGGCGAGCGCGACGGCGACCACGAGCACGAGCGGCACGGGCAGCAACCAGGCCGCGACGACCTCGCTGACCCCCCAGCCGGCCAGCACGGCCACCCCGACCGCGACCACGCGCCCGGCGGGCAGCAGGACGTTCTGCAGCAGCGGGTAGGTCAGCGTGTCGCCGGCACCGCGGGAGACGCCGAGGGCGAGGGCCGTCAGCGAGGCCAGGACGGCGAGCGGGACGGCGGCGACGACCACCGCGGGGGCGAGGCCGTCGGGTGCGGTCGCGAGCGCGAGGGGGACCCCCACCAGCACGACGAGCCCACCGCCCACCAGCACGGGTCCGACGGCGGTGCGTACGACCCAGCCGGTGTCCTCCGGTCGGCCCCGGGCCCGGGTCGCCGCGACGAACCGGACGAGTCCGGTGTCGGCGCCGAGCTCGGCCGTGTTGGCCACGACGACGAACACCGCGACCACCAGGAAGTACACGCCCGACCCCTCGACGCCGAGGTGTCGGCCGACGAGGGCGGCGAGCACGAGGTTCACGACGGCGCCCAGCGCACCGCCGACCAGGTTGGCGACGGCTGCGGCGCCGAGCCCGGACCGCGCACGCACCGGGGCGAGCCCTGTCGCGGACCGGCCGGCGATCGGCTCAGTCATCGGCGTCGAGACCGTAGCGCCGGCGCAGGAGGACGGCTGCGACGAGGGCGATCGCGAGCAGCTGCACGATGTCGAGGCCGTAGACCACGATCGCCAGGCTCGAGACGACGAGCGTGGCGTGCAGGGCCACGTCGACGTCGTCGCGGCAGGTGCGGGTGCGCCACGTCGAGCCCCAGAGGAACAGCAGGAACAGGCCGAGCCCCACGAAGCCGAAGCTGAACATGAGGGTCCACACGTACCCCTGGGTGCCGACCGAGAGCGCCTGCTCGGCCGACGGCCTGGGTGCTCCGTAGCCGAGCAGCGGGGACTGCAGCGTCCGCTGGACGGTCTCGGCGTACAGGGTGAACCGGGCACCGTTGGACTGGCCGTACTCCTGCCGGACCTCGAACTGCGTGAGGAGGCCCTGCCACAGGAGCACCGCGCCGGCGAGCAGCCCGAGCACGGCGAGGGCGAGCACGGGTGCCGCCCGGTCGCGCAGGGCGTACCGGACGAGCACGTAGGCCCCGGCGAGCGCGAGGGCCGCGAACATGCCGCGGTTCGACGTCGCCATGGCCGGCACGACCATGACGCCCGCGCCCACGAGGATCGCGGCGCGCAGCAGCAGCGACCGGGTGGAGAGGAAGCAGGCCAGGGCGACCGGGGTGAGGACGAGGATCGCGACCCCCCAGCTGTTCGCGTACGGGAACGGCGCGGACGGGCGGACGAAGGCCTCGGGGGCGCCCCACGGGTGCTGCACCTCGGCGAACGGCGGGAAGAAGAGGTCGCGGACGTAGGAGTTCTCGGCGATCGACCCGGGCAGCAGCATCCCCACCGGTGTCGTGAGGCGGGTCTCGGGCAGCAGCATGCCGAGCAGCCCGCCGACGATGACGAAGAACCACAGGAACGTCAGTCCGTCGACGATCCTCGCCCGGGTGAGCCGCGTGCGCGCCGCGAGGGCGTAGACGAAGGCGATCGCGACGAAGGCCATGATCGCGAGGCGGAACGCGAAGCCGAGCAGACGCGGGCCGGTGTCGATCATGACCGACGAGGCCAGCATCCAGAGGCAGAGCCCGACGATCGCGCCGACACCGGGGACCCAGATCGCGCACCGGCGGGTCAGCAGGAACCCGAGCATCACGAGCGCCAGGGTGACCGCCCCGGGCACGACGGTGACGCCGAGCAGCCACATGACGGGGAAGCCCCAGAGCATGGTCAGCAGCGGCCAGGCAGGGAGCGGGTCGGGCGGCAGCCGCGGCGCGCGGACGGCGTCGGGCAGGCTGCTCGGTGCGGCGCCGGCCGGTCCGTCGACGGGCGGGGCCGCCGGGCCGGTCACAGCGTCCGCAGCGCCCGGAGGCGCCGCTGCAACGTCATGACCATCAGCAGCAGGTTGGCCGCGGCCAGGAGGCCGTAGCCGAGCAGGAAGAGGGGGGTGACCGGCCACAGCAGGAACACCAGGTTCTGCACGCCGACGTCGGCGGGGAGCTGCACCACCGACGACCAGCGCCCGGCCGCCGCTGCACGGGCGCCCCGGTCGGGCACGAGCTGCTCGGCCAGGATCTGCGCGAAGAACCGCACCGACGCGACGAACGCGTAGCCGAGCGGCAGCAGGGCCCACGCGGGGTCGAGGTCGGTGTGCCGCAGGAGCGCCACGGCCACCACGAGGTGGACGGCGAGGGTGCGGGCCGCGTCCACGGTGTGGTCGAGCCACTCCCCCGCCCGCGACCCGCCGCCACGCAGCCGGGCCAGCTGGCCGTCGGCAGCGTCGAAGGCGAACGCGGCCTGCAGCAGCACCACCACGAGCACGGCCGACAGGAGCGTGGGCGCAGCTGCCACCAGCACCACGAGGGCAGCGGCCACGAGGCCCGCGCTCACGGCGGTGACCTGGTCGGGCGTGGCACCGACGCGGTGCGCGAGGGCCGCGACCCCGCGGCCGAGCCTGCGGTTGACCACCCGCATGTAGAAGGGCACGCCGGCACCGTCCTTCTGGGCCGCGGCGAGGCGGTCCCAGGAGGTGCGGACGTCGAGGGCGGTCACGGCGCGGACCTCAGCGCGACGCCACGACGGACGCGTCGAGGCTCGCGTTCGGCGTGGACCGGTAGTTGGAGTGGACCTCGACGGTGACGATGTTGGTCCCGTCGCGCAGCACCGAGAGCGGCAGGTCGACGCGTACGGGCGAGGCCGTCGCCGCCGTGGTGCTGGGCGCGGAGGTCGCGTAGGTGGTCGACGTCAGCGCGCCGCTGGGGAGGTTGACCCGCGCCACCTCCACGCCGTTCACGCGCACCAGCACGCCGTCGTCGGCGCGGGTGGTGAGCACGTAACGGGTGAACGCGTCGACGTCGGCGAGGTCGAAGCCGGTCCGGTAGTAGGCCGTGACCGCCCGCCGGGTGCCCGCGGGGACGTCGACGTCGGTCGCGATCGAGCTGCCGCCCCAGCCGAGCGGCGCGGGTCCGCGACGCCAGCCGGAGCTGTCGTAGCCGTCGCTCGTCCACGCCGGGTCGACGGCGTTCGCGTCGTCGAACCAGTAGGCCCACGTGGAGCCGGCGGGCAGCACGGTGCTGCTCGCCGTCGGACGCACCACCGTCGTCGAGGCGGACCAGTTGCCCTGTCCGTCGCTCGCGCGCACGAAGAACCGGTCGTCGACGTCGGAGCCGGGCACCTGGACGGAGGTCGACGACGTCACGGCGACCACCCGGTCGTCGCGCAGGACCTCATAGCGCACCCCGGTCGTGGAGGACGGCGACCACGAGACCGTCGCCGTCGAGCCCTCCAGCGAGACCGCCGGGCTCGACGGAGCGACAGGCGCCGTCGACGGTCGCTGCGCGAATCGGGCGAAACCGCCGGAGAACTGGTTGGAGCCGTTCTCGCGGACGCTCGTCTGGATCGACCCGCCGGCCCACAGGGTGCCGTCGCTGGCCACCTCGACGGCCCAGACGCCGTAGCCGCCGCGCGACTTCCACTGCGGGGCGAACGTGCTCACGAAGGCGCCCGACGCGGCGTCCCACGCCCCGAGCAGCGAGATCTTGCCCGCCTGGCGCCAGGGGACGGGGTTCTGCCCCACGCCCCAGGTGTCCCAGCTCGATGTGCCCTCGAACACCCAGTCGCCGCAGTGGCACCCGCCGTAGACCACCCGGCCGTTGCTGCCGATCGCCTGCAGGTCGCCGCCGGACTTCGTGATGTTCGTGTCCTGCAGCGCCAGGGTGGAGCGGTCGTAGGAGAACATGCTGTGCTGCGAGCCGCCCAGCCACACCTTCGAGCCCACCTGCTCCACGGCCTGCTGGTACGTGGCTCCGGACGTGCTGAACGTCGGGTTCCACGCCGGGTCGGTGACGGGCGCCCCGGCTGCGGTGCTGATCGCGACCCCGTTCCTGACCGCCGTGGAGCCCGAGGCGGTCATGTACCCGGCGAGGTAGACGCGGCTGCCGTCGTCGTCGACGTCGAGCGACGCGACCGCGCCGTTGAGGTTGGGGTTCCACTGCCCGTCGCCGTTGCCGGTCGACAGGGCGATGCGTCCGGCGTTGCGCGCGAACCACGACGAGGTGCCCTTGACGAGGTGCGTGAAGCTGCCGCCGACGTAGAGCCGCCCGTCGGAGACGTCGAGGCTGCGCACGCTGACCTTGCCCGAGCTGCCACGGTTCTCGACGACGGTGCTCCAGGACGAGGAGAGCGCGCCGGCGGTGTCGAGCACGGCGAGGCCGGTGCGCTGCTGGCCGTTGACGGTGGTGAAGTCGCCGCCGACGGCGAGCCGGCCGTCCGGGAGCGCCTTCAGCGCGCGCACCTGGTTGTCGAAGGTCGGCCGGAACGAGGAGATCCATGCGCCGGTCGAGACGTCGAAGGCGGCGAGGTAGGACTGCGCCGCGCTCTGGGACCCGTCCTGGTTGCGCACGGTGGTGAAGTTGCCGCCCACGTACATGACGTTGCCGACCTGGGCGAAGGCCTGCACCTCGGTGGCCAGCTCGCCGGTGCCGGCGGCGCCGGTCCCGGTGACGCCCCACGGCTGGGCCAGGGAGCCGCTGCGGGCCACCGGCAGCGCCGTGACGGCCGCCGTCCCGCCGTCGGGCACCGCCGCGAACGACAGGTCGGCCTGGCGCAGCCGCGGCCGCAGGTAGACCTGCGTGAACGGCGTCGCGTCGCCCGTGCCCTTGGAGTACAGGTAGCTCGACGCGTCGGTGGTGCCCTGGACCGCAGAGTTGTAGTTGAAGCCGCGGACCCAGCCGTTGCCGCTGTACTCGTTCGTCCAGACCCGGCGGAAGTTCTGGCGGCCGCCGTCGTTCGTGCCGAAGTCGCGCGTGGTCTGGCCCGAGAACGGGACCCCGTCGAACGAGGAGCCGGTCAGCGGGTGGCCGGCACCGAACGCCCACGACCACGCGGGGAGCGAGCGCAGGGAGAAGCGGACCTCTTGCCACGCGGTGCCCTGCGCGTCCTTGGCCCGTCGCAGACGGACGCCGTCGGGCAGCGCGTCGACGGCTCCACCTCCCAGGAGGGCGTCGATGGTGGCCGACGAGAGCCGGCGCGGCCGGAAGGCGGCCTGGCCGGTGACCGGCGAGGCGACCTGCGCGGTCGTGCCCTGCGCGTCACCGTCCCAGCTCCACCCGTCACGACCACGACCCACCAGCACCCAGCCGCCACCGTCCGTCGTCATGTCGCAGTAGAACTGCGTCGGCGTCCGCAGCTGCGGCGTCAACAACCAGTAGAGCCCGTCAGGAGACGACGGAGCCACCTGCTTGACCTCCCAGCACGACGCCGCCGCCGACGCCGCGCTCGACCCGTCCGGCGCCACCGACGCCGCACTCGCCGCCGACGGCACCCACGCCAGGCTCGCGACGGTGGTGGCGGAGACGACCAGGGCCGTCAGGGAGGTCTTGAGGTGCACGACAGTCCTCGTGGGATCGAAGGGGGACGAGAGGGCGTGGGCCGCAGGCTCACGGGGAGGGAGAGTGCGCGGGGCCTGCCTCATGACGCGGCACGGCCGACCGGTCGCGGTGGGTCGCCTCACACGCCGTGCCGGGCAGGTCGGGTCAGGACAGGACGGGTCAGGACCGGACGGCGCGCACCACACGGGTGGAGGCCGACCAGTTGCCCTGGCCGTCGCTCGCGCGCACGAAGAACCGGTCGTCGGGGCCCGAGTCGGGCACGCGCACCGAGGTCGTCCAGGAGACGGCCACGACCCGGTCGCCGCGCAGGACCTCGTACCGGACGCCGTCGCCCGCCGAGCCCGACCACGAGACCGTGGCCGTCGAGCCCTGCAGGGACACCGCCGGCGCCGTGGGGGCTGCCGGGGCCCGGGAGGGCCGGGCCGCGAACCGCGCGAAGCCGCCGGAGAACTGGTTGGAGCCGCCCTCGCGGATGCTCGTCTGGATCGACCCGCCGGCCCACAGGGTGCCGTCCTTGGCCACCTCGACGGCCCAGACGCCGTAGCCGCCGCGCGACTTCCACTGTGGTGCGAACGTGCTCACGAACGCACCCGACGCGGCGTCCCACGCCCCGAGCAGGGAGATCTTGCCGGCTTGACGCCAGGGCACCGGGTTCTGCCCGGTGGACCACGAGTCCCAGCTCGACGTGCCCTCGAACACCCAGTCGCCGCAGTGGCACCCGCCGTAGACCACCCGGCCGTTGCTGCCGATCGCCTGCAGGTCGCCACCGGCCTTGGTGATGCTGGGGCTGCGCAGCGCGAGCGTGCGGACGTCGTAGGCGAACATGCTGTGCTGCGAGCCGCCGAGCCACACGAGCGACCCGACCTGCTGGACCGCCTGCTGGTAGGTCGCGGAGCCCTTGGTGCTGAACGTCGGGCTCCACGCCGGTGAGACGAGGCGCGCCGCCGAGGTCGTGACCGCCACCGCGTTGCGCACGGTCGCGCCGCCCTTGCGCGTCATGTAGCCGGCCAGGTAGACGCGCTGACCGTCGGTGGACACGTCGAGGTCGGCCACGGTGCCGTTCAGGTGCGGCCGCCACTGGCTGTCGCCACGCCCGCTCGGCAGCACGACCCGTGCGGCGTACGGAAGCGCCGCGGCACCCGTGCCCCGCACGACGTGCGAGAAGCGTCCGCCCAGGTAGAGCCGGCCGCCGGCGACGTCGAGCGAGCGCACCGAGGCCCGACGGTCGCCGCCACGTCGCTCGACCCCGGTGGTCCACGTGCGGTCGAGGGTCCGCTTCGCGGTGAGGACGGCCAGGCCGGTGCGACGCTGACCGTCGACGCGCGTGAAGTCGCCGCCGACCGCGAGCCGGCCGTCGGGCAGCGCCTTCAACGCGCGCACCTGACCGTTCAGCGTCGGCCTGAACGAGGAGATCCACTCCCCCGTCGAGGCCCGGAACGCGGCGAGGTAGGCCTGCGCGACCTTGCGCGACCCGTCCTGGTTGCGCACGGTCGTGAAGTTGCCGCCCACGTACATGACGTCGCCGACCTGGGCGAAGGCCTGCACCTCCGTGGCCAGCTCTCCCGTACCGCCCGCACCCGTGCCCGTCACGCCCCACGCCTGCGGCAGCGACCTGCTGCGGGCCACGGGCAGCGCCGTGACGGCCGCCGTCCCGCTGTCGGGCACCGCCGCGAACGACAGGTCGGCCTGGCGCAGCCGTGGCCGCACGAAGACCTGCGTGAACGGCGTCGCGTAGCCCGAGCGGGTCGCGTAGAGCGCGCTGCTCGACGAGGTCGAGCCCGTCACCGCGCTCCCGTAGCCGAAACCGCGCACCCAGCCGTTGTCGGCGGACTCGAAGGTCCACACGCGGCGCAGCCGCTCGGCCGCGGCCGTCGACGTCGTGCCGGCGTCGCGGGTGGTCTGGCCCGAGAACGGGACCCCGTCGAACGAGGAGCCGGTCAGCGGGTGGCCCGCACCGAACGCCCACGACCACGACCCCATCGACCGCAGCCGCCACCGCACTTCCTGCCACGCCGTGCCGCCGGCGTCCTTCGCGCGCCGCAGCCGCACCCCGTCCGTGAGCTGGTCGACCCGGCCACCGCCCAGCAGCGCGTCGATGGTCGCCGAGGACAGCTTGCGCGGCGAGAACGCGGCCTGGCCGGTGACCGGCGAGGCGACCTGCGCGGTCGTCCCCTGCGCGTCACCGTCCCAGCTCCACCCGTCACGACCACGACCCACCAGCACCCAGCCGCCACCGTCGGTCGTCATGTCGCAGTAGAACTGCTTCGGCGTCCGCAGCTGCGGCGTCAACAACCAGTAGAGCCCGTCAGGAGACGACGGAGCCACCTGCTTGACCTCCCAGCACGACGCCGCCGCCGACCCAGCACTCGAGCCGTCCGGCACCACCGACGCCGCACTCGCCGCCGACGGCGCAGCCACCAGGCTGGCGACGACGAGGGTGCAGGTGAGCAGGGCTGAGCACGTGCGGGGGCGACGCATGGGGGTCCTCTCCGGCGGCACGGTCGTCGGGGGGATGGGGGGACCGCGCTCCACGGGGGAGGAACCTCGAGCGCGTCGATCATGACGCGGGTGCGGACGTTCGTGCGTCGCGCTCAGTCGACGGGCGCGAGCGCGGCGGTCTCCTCCTCCGTGAACACCCGTGACCGGATGATGAAGCGGTGCCCCGTGGGGCCCTCCAGCGAGAAGCCGGCGCCGCGCCCCGGGACGACGTCGATGGTGATGTGCGTGTGCGACCAGTACCGGAACTGCTCGCGCGAGATCCACACCGGCACGAGACCGTCGGGGTCGACGTCGCTCGCGCCGATGTCGAGGTCGCCGAGGTGCACGTCGGACGGTCCCGTCAGGAAGAATACCTGGGCGTAGCACATCGGCGCCGACCCGTCGCAGCACCCGCCGGACTGGTGGAACATGAGCGGCTTCGCCTGCTCGGCGCGGAGGGTGCGCAGCAGTGCGGCAGCGTCGGGGCTGACGTCGACGCGGGTGGTCGCGGTCGGGCGCTCGGTCATGGTGGTCACCTCTCGGGCGGGGCGGGCGGGGCGGGGGGCGGGCGCCGAGGCGGGAACGCCGGGAGCCCGACCCCTCGTGGAGGGGCCGGGCCGCGACGTCACCGTGGGCTCAGAAGAAGCCCTGGGCGTTCTGCGAGTACGAGACGAGCAGGTTCTTCGTCTGCTGGTAGTGGTCGAGCATCATCGAGTGGTTCTCGCGGCCGATGCCGGACGACTTGTACCCGCCGAACGCGGCGTGGGCCGGGTACGCGTGGTAGCAGTTGGTCCAGACGCGGCCCGCCTGGATGTCACGGCCCGCACGGTAGGCCGTGTTCGTGTCGCGCGACCACACGCCGGCACCGAGCCCGTAGAGCGTGTCGTTGGCGATGCTCATGGCGTCGTCGTAGTCCTCGAACCCGGTGACCGAGACCACCGGACCGAAGATCTCCTCCTGGAAGATCCGCATCTTGTTGTGGCCCTGGAAGATCGTCGGCGCCACGTAGTAGCCGCCCGAGAGGTCGCCGCCGAGGTCGACCCGCTCGCCGCCGGTGATCACGCGCGCACCCTCCTGCACGCCGATGTCGATGTAGGACAGGATCTTCTCGAGCTGGTCGTTGCTGGCCTGGGCACCGATCATCGTCTCGGTGTCGAGCGGGTTGCCCTGCTTGACCAGCTTGGTGCGCTCGGTCGCGGCGGGCAGGAACTGCTCGAGGATGGAGTTCTGGATGAGCGCGCGGCTCGGGCACGTGCACACCTCGCCCTGGTTGAGCGCGAACATCGTGAAGCCCTCGAGGGCCTTGTCGTAGAAGGCGTCGTCGGTGCGGGCGACGTCCTCGAAGAAGATGTTGGGGCTCTTGCCGCCGAGCTCGAGCGTGACGGGGATGAGGTTCTGGCTGGCCATCTGCATGATGAGCCGGCCCGTGGTCGTCTCGCCGGTGAACGCGATCTTGCGGATGCGGCTGCTGGACGCCAGCGGCGCGCCGGCCTCGGCACCGAAGCCGTTGACGACGTTCACGACGCCCGGGGGCAGGAGGTCGGCGACGAGCTCCATCAGCAGCATGATCGACGCCGGGGTCTGCTCGGCGGGCTTCAGCACGACGGCGTTGCCGGCGGCCAGCGCCGGGGCGAGCTTCCACACGGCCATGAGCAGCGGGAAGTTCCACGGGATGATCTGGCCGACGACGCCCAGCGGCTCGTGGAAGTGGTAGGCGACGGTGTCGTCGTCGATCTGCGACAGGTGCCCCTCCTGCGCACGGATCGCGCCGGCGAAGTAGCGGAAGTGGTCGACGGCGAGGGGCAGGTCGGCCGCCAGGGTCTCGCGGACCGGCTTGCCGTTGTCCCAGGTCTCGCCGACGGCGAGCATCTCGAGGTTCTGCTCGATCCGGTCGGCGATCTTGTTGAGGATGTTGGCGCGCTCGGCGACCGACGTCTTGCCCCACGCGGGGGCGGCGGCGTGCGCGGCGTCGAGCGCCTTCTCGATGTCCTCGGCGTTGCCGCGCGCGATCTCGGTGAAGACCTTCCCGTTCACGGGCGAGACGTTCTCGAAGTACTGGCCGCTGGACGGGGCGACGTACTCGCCGCCGATCCAGTGGTCGTAGCGGGGCTTGTAGGAGACGACGGAACCGTCGGTCCCGGGCTGGGCGAACACGCTCATGGAAATGACTCCTCGCGGGGTGGGATCTGGTGCGAGTGACGCTAGTCACAGCTTCGTTGCAACGACGTTGTCCCGACGTTGCAGCCGTTGCAACGTCGTCGGCACCGCTGGTCGCGCAGTCCGAGCGAGCGTGCGAGGTCCCTGCGCATCGAGACCACCCGGCAACAGCCCAGCGCGGCCCGACCCCCAGCGACCGCCCAGAGTGGTCTCGCTCCGTCGCGGCTACGCCCCCCTGCGACGGCTCCAGCACCTCCCCTCGCTGGCGCTCGTGGAGGCACTCGACCAGCGAAACCCATCGCTGGTCGAGTAGTCCGAGCGAGCTTGCGAGGCTCGGACGTATCGAGACCACTCGGCAACGGCTCAGCGCGGCCCGACCCCCAGCGACCACCCAGAGTGGTCTCGATACACCTCCCCTCGCTCGCGCTCGTGGAGGCACTCGACCAGCAAAACGTCCCGCTGGTCGAGTAGCGGCACGCGCGACGAAGGAGCGTCGTGCCGCGTATCGAGACCACCCGGCAACAGCCCAGCGCGAGCCGACCCCCAGCGACCGCCCAGAGTGGTCTCGATACACCTCCCCTCGCTGGCGCTCGTGAAGGCACTCGAACAGCGAAACGTCCCGCACCTTCGGCTGCTCGAACAGCGGAAGGCCGCGGGTTCAGCCGAAGGCGCGGTCGAGCTTCTCGACGTGGGCCGCGACCTGGGCGTGGCGGGGGGAGGAGACGGGGAGGATCTCGAGCGCCCGCGACCAGACGCCGAGGTCCTCGCGACCGTGCGGCGTGTCCGCGAACGACAGCAGCGCGTCGGCGTCGTCACAGGCCAGGAGGGCGGAGAGGAGCTCGAGGTGCAGGTCGTCGCGCAGCTCCTCGACGGCGGGCGCGGACGACGACGGCAGCACGGGGCCACGGTAGGCGGCGACGGCGCTGCGCAGACGTCCGTCCCGCAGCAGGTCGCGGACCTCGTCGACGTCGGTGCGCACCGCGCTGCGCAGGCGGTACGGCCGCGACGCGAGCTCGAGCGGCCCGAGCACCCCGCGCAGCCTCGACAGCTCCGCGCGGATCGTCACGGGAGCCTGGTCGTCGTCGCTGAGCGCCACGCCCAGCTCCGCGGCCGTCATGCCGTCAGGGGCCCGCGACAGCAGCAGGAGGAGCTCGCTGTGCCGGCGGCTCAGCCGTGACGTGAGCGGACCGACCTGCAGCGTCGCGCCGTGCACGCCGAGGACGTCGAGGCGCGGTGCCGACCACCCGCTCGTCACGTGCAGCGGGGCTGTCGCCGGCTGCAGGCGGGCGATGCGCAGCTCGGCCTCGACCGCGGCCGCGGTCGCCCGCACGAACCCGAGTCCCTGCGCCGTCGCGACCTCGGGTCCGCCGGTCACGTCGAGGACGCCGAGCACGGCGCCGGTGTCGGGGTCGTGGATGGGCGCCGCCGAGCAGCTCCACGGCGTCACCTGGCGGCCGAGGTGCTCGGGGCCGAAGATCTGCACGGGTCGGTCGATCGCCAGGGCCGTGCCGGGGGCGTTCGTCCCGGCGCTCGTCTCGCTCCAGTCGGCACCCGGCACGAAGTGCATCGACTCGGCCCGCGAGCGCAGCGACGCCGCGCCCTCCACCCACAGCAGCTGGCCGGCGGCGTCGCTGACGGCGACGAGCAGGCCCGCCTCCCCCGCCGACTCGACCAGGAGCCGTCGGATGACCGGGAGGCCCGCGGCGAGGGGGTGGTGCTCGCGGATCTCGCGCAGGGCGTCGTCGTCGAGCGTGATGCGCGGCAGGTCGGTCTCGGGGTCGAGACCGTCGGCGAGGCTGCGCTCCCACGACTCCCGCACGACGTCGCGCAGCGGTGCGTCGGTGGCGCCGGAGGCCAGGAACTCCTCGTGGGCCCGCCGCAGCCGCCGCGAGAGGGCGTCGGGGTCCGAGCCCGGCGGCATCGCGAGGTCACGTCCGTGGTGCCTCGCGCGCGGCTCGGAGGTGCGTGCCATGCCGCGAGTGTACGTGACGCGGCTCACGCCCAGAAGGGTCGACGACGTGCGCCGGCCGACCAGGCCCTCAGGCGTCGCGGCGCTGGAAGGCCGCGGTGGCCAGGACGAGGAGCACGACGACGAACACGGCCATCGTGATGCCTCCCCCGACCGCGCCGAACGGCTTGTAGCCGAACACCTGGAACGCGTCGTTCAGCGAGACGCGCGTGTACATCTGCCCGCCTGCGTCGTACGGGAGGAACTTGAGGATGTCGACGATGCCGCCGCGGCTCGTCGGGTCGCCCGACGACGCCTTGATGGCCAGCACGACTGCCTTGACCAGGCCCTCGACGAGCGACGGGACGAGCAGGAGCAGCGCGACGGCGGCGGTCTGGTTGCGGGTGAGGGTCGCGAACGCCAGGCCGGAGAGCGAGAACAGCGTGGTGTAGAGGACGGTGCCGACGGTGATGTCGCGCAGCCCACCGACGCTCGGCAGCCCGACGCCGAAGGACACGGCGCTGAGCAACGCGATGCCGACGCAGACCAGGGCGGCCACGAGCGAGAGGACGGCCGTCGTGAGCACCTTGGCGAGCATGACGTGCAGACGGCTGGGCAGGGCGGTCAGCGTCGCGCGGATCATGCCGTGGCGGTACTCGTGACCCATGGAGAAGACGCCGAGCAGGCCGATCACGTAGGCGATGAACAGCGGCGCCACGCCGAGGGTGGCGCCGACGGTCACGAGGATCGCGAAGGTCTGGTCTCCCCCGGACAGCGGCCCCGTCTCGGGCAGGTTCCAGGCGATGAGCACGGTCAGCAGGAGCTGGAACCCGAAGGCGACGCCGAGGATCCAGTAGGTGGACCGGATGGTGCGCAGTCGGGTGATCTCGTAGCGGAGCGCGTCGGTCATCGGGCACCGCCCGTCTCCCCGGCCGGGCGGTCGGCGGTGATCGCCCCGCGGTACTCCTCGTCGAGGCCGGTGGCGTTGAGGAACGCCTCCTCGAGGGTGGCGCGTCGGACCGACAGCTCGTGCACCCGGGCGCCGTGCTCGTGCGCGAGGTCGCCCACGCGCGCGGCGTCGAGGCCCGTGACGCGCTGCAGACCGTCCGCGTCGGGGGTGAGGGTCCCGCCCGCGGCGACGATGGCCGGCGCGAGGACGCCGAGGTCGGGCGTGCGCAGCAGCACCTCGGCGGTGCCGCCGTGCTCGACGAAGTCCTTCACGGGGCCGCTCGTGAGGAGCCGCCCGCGGCCCACGACGACGACCTCGTCGGCGAGCTGCGCCATCTCCTGGAGCAGGTGGCTCGAGACGAACACCGAGCGGCCCTCCCCCGCGAGGTGGCGGAGCAGCTGACGCAGCCAGGTGATGCCCTGCGGGTCGAGCCCGTTGCTGGGCTCGTCGAGGATCAGCGTGTGCGGGTCGCCGAGGAGGGCGGCCGCGATGCCCAGCCGCTGGCCCATGCCGAGGCTGAACTTGCGCGGGCGGCCCTTCGCCTGGGCGGAGAGACCGACGAGCTCCAGCACCTCGTCGACGCGGCGCCGCTCGATGCGGTTGGCCACGGCGAGCATCTGCAGGTGGTGACGTGCCTGGCGCGTCGGGTGGAAGGGCTTGGCCTCCAGCAGCGCCCCGACGTGGCGCATCGGCTGCTCGAGCTCGGCGAACGTGCGTCCGTCGAACGTCGTACGACCCTCGCCGCGGTCGAGACCCAGCATGAGCCGCATGGTGGTGGACTTGCCCGACCCGTTGGGCCCGAGGAAGCCCGTGACGCTCCCCGGGTGCACCGTGAAGCTCAGGTCGTCGACCGCTCGCCGGGTGCCGTAGCTCTTGCCGAGCCCTCGTGCCTCGATGACTGCCACGGGCTCAGCCTGCCAGACGGCGGGGCGCGACGGCAGCGTTGCGCGCGCGTCGGGTCAGGCGACGATGCGGGTGACGGGCAGGCTGGAGTCGACGGGCAGGTCGAGCGACGACGGGGCCACGCCCCGCGCGACGACCTCGGCGCCCAGCGCCGCGACCATGGCGCCGTTGTCGGTGCAGAGGCCGGGTCGGGGGATGCGCACCTCGATGCCCGCCGCCTCGGCCCGGACGAGCACCATCTCGCGCAGTCGTCCGTTGGCGGCCACGCCGCCGCCCACGACGAGCGTGTCGACGTCGTGGTCGCGGCAGGCCTGGACGGTCTTGCGGGTGAGCACGTCGACGACGGCGTCCTGGAAGGAGGCGGCGACGTCGGCGACGTCGACGTGGCGTCCCATGCGCTGCTCGTGCTGCACGTGCCGCGAGACCGCGCTCTTGAGGCCCGAGAAGGAGAAGTCGTAGCGGTAGCGCTCCGCGTCCTTCGCCGCGGTGAGGCCGCGTGGGAACGCGATGGCGGTGCCGTCGCCCTCGCGCGCCACCCGGTCGATGTGCGGACCACCCGGGTAGGGCAGGCCGAGCAGGCGGGCGACCTTGTCGAACGCCTCGCCGGCGGCGTCGTCGATCGTGGTGCCGAGCATCGTGATGTCGGAGGCGATGTCGTCGACGAGGAGGATCTCGGTGTGGCCGCCGCTGACCAGCAGGGCGGCGACGCGACGGTCGAAGCGGCCGTGCTCCAGCTGGTCGACCGCCACGTGGGCGGCCAGGTGGTTGAGGCCGTAGAGCGGCTTGTCGTGCGCGACCGCGAGCGCCTTGGCCGCGGCGACGCCGACCAGGAGGGCACCGCTGAGACCCGGTCCGCAGGTGACGGCGATCGCGTCGACGTCGCGCACGTCGAGGCCGGCCTGCGCGTACGCCTGCTCGAGCGTGGGCACCATGGCCTCGAGGTGGGCCCGGCTGGCCACCTCGGGCACGACACCCCCGAAGCGCACGTGCTCCTCGACGCTGGACGCCACGGCGTGCGCGAGGAGCTCGGTGCCGCGGACGATGCCGACGCCCGTCTCGTCGCAGGACGACTCGATGCCGAGGACGAGGGGTTCGCTCACCGGCCCAGTGTCCCAGACCGGTCGACGCCGACGGCCCGCGGCTCAGGCCTGCGGGTCGGTCCCACGCTCGGCTGCACGGGCCGCGCGACGGGCCGCCTTCGCGGCCTTCTCCTCGGCGTCGAGGCGGGCGGCCTCCTCGGGCGTCGGCGCGAGACCGCCGTACCGCGCGGGTGCCCACCACTGCCCCTCCGGCGGCGTCGGGTACTCGCGGATGGCCTTGTCGAGCAGCGCCGTCATGGCCTCGCGCAGCTGCTGGGTCTCGGCGACCGGGTCCTCGCCCGTCACGGGGATCGGCTCGCCCACGTGCAGCGCGATCGTCTTGCCGCGACCCCAGATGTCGGAGTCGTGGTCCTTCGTCTTGAGCAGCTGCGTGCCCCACGTGACCATGGGGATCAGGGGCACGCCCGCCTCGGCGGCCATCCGGACGGCGCCGGTCTTGAGCTCCTTGATCTCCATGGAGCGGCTGATGGTGGCCTCGGGGAAGATGCCGACGATCTCGCCGGAGCGCGCGTACTCGACGGCCTTGTCGTAGGACGCCTGGCCTGCGTCGCGGTCGACCTCGATGTGGTGGAACGAGCGCATCAGCGGCCCACTGATCGCGTGGTCGAAGGCCTCCTTCTTCGCCATGAAGCGCACGAGCCGCCCCGACGGCTGCGCGGCGAGGCCGTCGAAGACGAAGTCGACGTAGCCGATGTGGTTGGCGGCGAGGATGGCCCCGCCCTCGCGGGGGATGTGCTCCGTCCCCGACGTCTGGAACTTCATGCCGAGCACCTTGAACAGGGTCTTGGCGGTGACGATCACCGTCGGGTACGTGTAGTCGCGCATCGGTCCAGGGTAGTGCACAGGTGTGCACCCAGGGGGTCCGTGGACGGGGCCGTCGCTCAGAGGTCGGGCGTGCCGGCGCTGATGTCGTCGGGGTCGTCCTCGACGACGTGCACGGCGGCCTCCTCGGCGCTGGCGGCAGCGCCGTCGATGCCCACCTCGTCGCCCACGAGGGCCTTCTCGGTGTCCTCGGCCAGACCCTCGTCGGGCGCGACGAGACGGCCGGACCGGTCGTCGCCGATCTCGGGGTCGCCCAGCTCGTTGCCGTTGCCCTCGGGGTCGACGTCGGCGTACGGGTCGACGTCGGGCTCCTCCTGCGCGACGCGCTGGTCGAGCGTCTCGCCCTCCAGGGCCTCGTCCGCGGTGGTGCCGAAGCCCTCGCCGGGGCTCCACTTCTCGGCCGGCGAGTAGCCCTCGTCGAGCACGTCGTCGACGCCGCGGTCGACGAGCGTGTCGTCGGGCTGCAGCTGGTCGAGCACCTCCGAGTCGTCGCGGTTCTCCTGGGTGTCGTCAAACTCGAGGGGTCCGTCAGTCATGCGTCCAGCCTTCCACGGCGTCGACGCGACGCAACCGCTGCGACGACCGCGACGAGCACGACCGCCGCGACGGCGACGGCGACGGCCTGGCCGCGGTCGGTGCCGCTGCGCAGCGCCGCGAGGAAGACACCCGCCCCGACGGTGCTCCACACCGTCGCCCAGAGGGCGGCGCCGGGCACGAGGCCGACGAGGTAGCGGGGCAGGGACATCCGCGCCAGGCCCGCACCGGCGTTGACGACCGTCTGCGCCCCGACGGTGAGGAAGCTCGCCGTGACGACCGGCGGCCCCCACCGCTCGACGCGGTCGACGGCGGCCTGGAGGCGCGGGCCGGGTGGTCGGCGACGCACGACGCCGGCGGCCACCAGACGACCGATCCCGTAGGTGGCGCCCGCGCGCAGCAGCACGATGACGAAGAGCGTCAGCCAGGCCCACGCCCATGGCCAGGAGCGGATCTGCTCGGTCATGCCCGCTCCCCCGTCAGCCCGACCTGCAGCACGAGGGCGTCGCGGCCGCCGGCGTAGTAGCCGCGGCGTCGGGACAGCTGCTCGAACCCGTGCGCCGCGTAGAGCGCGAGGGCGGCGGCGTTGTCGGCTGCCACCTCCAGCAGCATGCGGTCGGCACCGCGCTCGCGGGCGGCGTCGCGGCCGGCCTCGACGAGCTGCGACGCGAGGCCACGTCGGCGGTGCGTCGGCGCGACGGCCACCCGGTGCAGGTCGGCGACGTCGGCCACCACGCCGACGTCGACGTACCCGACCACGGTGGCGTCGCTCTCGACCACGAGCACCGTGCGACCGGGGTGGGCGATCTCTGCACGCAGGGTCGGCTCGGACCAGGCGTCGACCGCGAAGGCCTGCCCCTCCAGCGCGAGCAGGACGGGCAGGTCGGTCTCCAGCGCCGGCCGGATCACCGCACCGGGGCGGCGGGCTGCGCGTCGGGACGGCGCAGGTAGAGCGGCTCGAGCCCCAGCACCTCGACGTGGCCCCGCACCACGCCCTCGGCGAGCGCGGCGGCGGACGGGTCGAGCGGCCCGTCGGCGGCGTCGAGCACGTCGGCGTAGAGGGTGGCGCCGCGTCCGACGACGGGCAGGTCGGGGTGGAGCCGCGCGAGCTCGGCAGGCTTGTCGACGTGCGGTCCGTCGACCCGGCGCGCGACGCCGTCGGCGTCGGGCACGTAGCGCGCCCAGTAGACCTCCTTGCGCCGTGCGTCGATGGCGACGAGGTGCTCGCGGCCGAGGCCGGCGTCGAGGGCGAGGGCGTCGAGCGAGCAGACGCCGTGGCTCGTGAGGCCCAGGGTCGCGGCGAGGGTGCGGGCGGTGACGATCCCGACCCGCAGCCCGGTGAAGGGTCCGGGACCCACTCCGACGGCGACGTCGGTGAGGTCGGCGGCGCTGCGCCCGGCGTCGGCGAGGGCGTCGCGCACCGCCGGCGCAAGCAGCTCGCCGTGCGCCATCGTCCCCTCGCCCTGCGCCGTCCCGACGACCTGGTCACCGTCGTGCACGGCGACGCTCACCGCGGGTCCGGACGTGTCGATCGCGAGCAGCAGCACACGAGTGAGCCTACCCTCACCTCACGACGCGTCACGGGGGTCGGTGCGAGGACTCGCCGCTGCGTGGGTCTCGTTCGACTCGTCCTGCGGCTGCGTGGGCCTTGGTCGACTCGTCCTGCGGCTGCGTGCGCGCACGTTCTCGTCGACGCGGCGCTGCGCTGCCTCGCCCTTCGCTGGGGGTGGTCTCCGAAAGGGCCTCGACCGGGCGGCTGGGCGGCGCGCTGGTCTGGGGTCTCGGGCTGCGACTCGCGTGGGACGCGAGGATCTGCGTTTGTGCGTCGGAGGGCCAAGCCTTCTGCGTTTGCTACGGGATCCCGTCGTGAACGCAGAAGCCTTCGGCCTCGCACGCGTGAATGAAGAATCGTGGGTGCACTTTGCGTGGGGGTGACGAATGATTCTTCCTTGGTGTGGACCGTTCCACGCGAAAGAAGAATCCTTCCCCCCGCTCAGCCCTCTATCGGTGGATCCGCAACCGTAGAAGCGCTCCTGCGGTGGCAGACCCACCGCCCGGACGCGCAAACGCAGAACCTTGGCCCCTGAACGCAGAAACGAAGAATCGTGGATCCAAGGGCGGGCCCAGACCAGACCCCGAGACTCCAAGCCGCCTCCAGGCTCGCCGCCGGTCGAGGCCCTTGCGGAGACCAGACACAGCGAAAGCCGAGGCAGCGCACCAGCAAGGTCACGACGACCGCAGGCAGCGCAGCAGCACACCCCGCCCCCCTGCGGCAGCGCACCCCAAGGTCACGCCCCAACCCCCCACCGCAGCGACGCGGCCAGCCCCTCAGCCGAGGAGCGTGGAGCGCAACGGCACGTCGACCCAACGGGGACCGTTCGGCTTGATGGTGACGACGCGCGGCTCGGCCTCGTCGGGGTGGTCGCCGTCGTGCTCGGTGCCGAGGGGGTCGATGGGGCGGGCGCCGCGGACCTCGATGCTCACCGAGAGCCAGCTGTCGTTGAGCTGCTCGGCCATCCCCTCGCCCCACTCGACCACGGTGACGGCCTCGTCGGAGGCGGTGTCGAGGTCGAGGTCGTCGACCTCCGCGGCGCTGCCGAGGCGGTAGGCGTCGACGTGGACGAGGGCGGGACCGTCGACGAGCGACGGGTGCGTGCGGGCGAGCACGAACGTCGGCGAGGTGACGGGTCCGCGCACCTGCAGCGCGTCGCCCAGGCCCTGGGTGAACGTCGTCTTGCCGGCGCCGAGGTCGCCCGAGAGGACCAGCAGGTCACCGGGACGCACCAGCTCGGCCACGCGCCCGGCGAGGTGCTGCATCGCGTCGGGCGTCGGCACCTCGCGGGCGAGCCACAAGGTCTTGCCGAGCACCAGCAGCGGCCCCTCCTGGCCCACCGGGTGGTACTTGCGGCGGGTCCAGAACCGCACCGTGTCGGGCAGCTCCTCGCGCACGTGCAGCCAGATGCCGTCCTTGCCGCGCTCCTCGGCCGTGTCCTCCGCGACGCCGACCATGGCCGACGCGACCCCGCGGGCCTGGATCTCCGGATCGACCGACACGCGACGCAGGCCGAGCTTGCCCGGCCGCGACTCGTCGAACAGCAGCGCGCCCATCGGCACGCCGCGACGTTCCACGAGCAGCCCGCCGGCCGTCGCGAGCACCTCCGAGACCGACTCGACGGTCTCGTCGAGCGCGGTCGACGGCGGGTCGAGGTCGGGCCGGACGCTGAACGAGCGGTGGATGATGTCGACGATCGCCTCGGCGTGCTCAGGGCCGGCGTCGAGGACGTCGAGCGCCCTCATCACCGGTCGCCCTCGCGCACGGGGTGCCCGATCCGGTCGAGCAGGTCCTCGATGATCCGGGTGACGGCCACGTTCTCCTCGAAGGGCACCATGTGCCCGGCGCCGCCGAGCGTCACGAGACGCGCGTCCTCGATGGTGCGCGCGAGGCGGCGGGCGTGCTTGATGGGCGTGAGCAGGTCGTGGTCGCCGCACGCGACGACGACGGGCACCCGACCCAGGCCTTCCGCGCCGCTGCGGACGTCGAGGTCCACGAACGCGGGGTAGAAGTCGAGCAGCACGTGCGTCTGGGCGCGCAGGATCATCTCGTCGGACATGTCGGCGTACTTGCGGGGCGCGTCGGGCCCGACCGCCCACCGTCGGATGACGCTGTAGCTGTTGAAGGTCCGGCCCCAGTCGAGCAGGGGCGCGCCGGCGCGCAGGAACGGCAGGATGCGGCGCAGGGCCGGGCTCTGCCGCACGAGCCGGTTGTCGCTGGTCGACAGCAGCACCGCACCCACGACCCTGTCGCCGAACAGCTCCGGCGACTCCGCCGCGAGCTGCTGCACCGTGATGCCGCCCATCGAGTGGCCGACGAGCACGACGGGCCCCTCGGGCACGACCTCGTCGAGGACGGTCCGCAGGTCGTCGGCGAGCTGGCTGAAGCTCGACCCCTGACGCGTCGAGCGACCGGAGCCACCGTGGGAGCGCTGGTCGTAGAACACCATCCGCACGAGTCCGCGCAGCGCGAGACGCTGGTAGTGCCAGGTGTCGAGCGTGCACACCCAGCCGTGCACGAAGACGACGGTGGGCGCCGCGCTGCCCGCGTGCACCTCGTCGGCCTCGTCGACCTCGACGTTGAGCGGGACGCCGTCGGAGGCGACGACGGTGCGGGCGGGGCTGTGCACGCTGCCGAACGGGACCTCCTCGCCGCGCTGCTCGCGCCGGTGCTCACGACGTCGGGTGTCGACGACCTTGGCGGTCACGCCGGCGGCCACGAAGGCTCCGGCGGTCGCGGCGAGTGCTGCCAGGCGGGAGGGGGCGGGGCTCATCACTGTCCTCGGTGGCGGGGCTCGGACGCCCTCAGCCTCGGTGGGTACGCACGACGCGGTCGCCGAGACGGGTGACGACCTCGTAGGCGATCGTACCGGCGGCGCTCGCCCAGTCCTGGGCGGTGGGGGCACCGGGGGCGGCGCCGAACAGGGTGACGACGTCGCCGCGTCGCGCCGGGCGGTCTCCGAGGTCGACGACCAGCTGGTCCATGCAGATGCGGCCGACGACCGGCACCCGCTCGCCGTCGTGGGCGGCCTCGGCGCGGCCGGACGCGGAGCGCAGGACACCGTCGCCGTACCCCAGCGGCACGAGGCCGAGGGTGGTCTCGCGGTCGGTGGTCCACGTGTGGCCGTAGGACACGGCGGTGCCGGCGGGGACCCGCTTGACCTGCGCGAGCCGGCCGCGCAGCGTCATGACCGGACGCAGGTCGACGATGCCCGCCACCGCGGGGTCGGGGTCGATGCCGTACGTGGCGATGCCCGGACGGACGAGGTCGAAGTGCGCGCTGGGGCGGGTCAGGAGGGCGGCGGAGTTGGCGAGGTGACGCCACTGCGGGTCGAGCCCGGCCGCGCCGGCGACGTCGAGCGCGGCCCGGAACACGGTCTCCTGCTGGTCGTTGGCGGGATGGTCCGGCTCGTCGGCGCACGCCAGGTGCGACCACACGCCGGTGACCTCGACCCGCCCTGCGGCCTGCGCTCGTCCGGCGGCGGCGACGAGCTCGTCCCACGCCGGACCGCGCGCACCGTTGCGCGAGAGGCCCGTGTCGACCTTGAGCTGCAGGCGGGGTCGTCGACCCGTCGGTGCGTCGTGGAGGATCTCGTCGAGCTGCTCGGCGGACGACGCCGTCAGCTCGACGTCGTGCTCGACCGCGGCGCCGTAGGCGGCACCGGGTGCCGCGAGCCAGCACAGGACCGGCCCGGTGTCGCCGGCCTGGCGCAGCGCGAGCGCCTCCTCGACGGTGACGACGCCGAGCCACGACGCTCCCGCGTCGCGTGCGGCGCGTGCCACCGGTCGCAGTCCGTGGCCGTACGCGTCGGCCTTGACGACGGACATCAGCGCGGCACCGGGCGCGTGCGCCGCGAGGGTGGCCACGTTGTGCCGGTACGCCTCGAGGTCGACGACGGCCTCGGCCTGAGGGCTCACCACGCGCGCACCTGATCCAGCGAGCCGGCGAGGAACGCGGCCAGGGTCTGCGGGAGGGCGGCGGCGACGTCGGACGCCACGAACGGTCCGCCCGGGTTCGCGCGGACGCCCGCGACGCCGTGCAGGAACGCTGCGTGCCGGCCCGCGTCGAACGGGTCGAGCCCACCGGCGAGGAGCGACGCCGCGAACCCGGCGAGGACGTCGCCCGAGCCTGCGGTGCCGAGCCACGGGGTGCCGGACAGGTTGACGGCCACGCGTCCGTCAGGAGCCACGACGACCGTGCGGGCGCCCTTGAGCAGCACGGTCGCGTCCCAGTGCGCGGCGGCCCGCCGCGCGTGCTCCAGCGGGTCGGCCTCCACGGTCTCGCGCTCGACGTCGAGCAGCCGGGCGAGCTCTCCGGCGTGCGGCGTCAGGAGCGCGGGCACGCCGACGGGACGCGGCAGGTGCTCGAGCGCGCCGGCGTCGACGACGAGCGGCACGTCGTCGTCGAGGCAGGCGGCCAGCTGGTCGGCCACATCGTCACCGGCGCCGGGTCCGACGACCCAGGCCTGCACCCGTCCGCGACCGTGCACGACCTCCGGGGCGCGGTCGACCACCCGCGCCGCGAGGGTGTCGCTGCCGACGAATCGCACCATCCCGGCCAGGCCCGACTGCGCGCCCGCGACGCACAGGTGGGCGGCACCGGCGTAGGCGTCGGAGCCGGCGTCGACCCCGACCACGCCGCGCGCGTACTTGTGCGAGGCGGCGCCGGGCACGTGCCGACGGAGGAGGTCGGCGTCGGTCGCCTCGAGCGACGTCACCGTCGGCGCGTCGAGGTGGGGGCCGAGACCGATGTCGACGAGCGTCGGCGGCTCCCCGCCACCGGCGTCGGCGGCGGGCCCGACGATCGAGCAGACCTTGAGGGTGCCGAACGTGACGGTGCGGTCGGCGCGGACGTGGCGGCCCGGCGTCGCGCCCGTGTCGACGGCCACGCCCGACGGGACGTCGACCGCGACGACGTGGGCATCGGTGTCGTGGGTCCAGTCCGCCCACTCCCCCGCTCGGCCCTCGAGGCCAGGACGCGCGCCGATGCCGAACAGCGCGTCGAGGCACCACCGCTGGTCGCCCGGCGACGACACGCGTCGGGCCCCGGCCGCCTCGGCCGCCGCCAGTCCCTCGGGGTGGACCGCATCGGGGTCGAGCAGCGCGAGGTCGACGGCGACGCCACGCGCGAGCAGGTGGGGGGCGGCGAAGAGCGCGTCGCCACCGTTGTTGCCGGGGCCGACCAGGACGAGGACCGTCTCGTCGGCCGGCACGGCGGCGAGGGCGTCGGCGAGACCGCGGGCGGCGCGCTGCATCAGCGCGTCCCAGCCGGTCTCGGCGGCCAGACGCTCCTCGGCGGCACGGACCTGGGCGACGGTGTGGGCGTTCAGCACGGGCTCAAGCCTCCGCCACGACGGGCGTCGTCGCCACCGACGTGTCGTGCACCGACGCCCCGTGGACCCGATCCCCTGCCACCGGGCGCACGTGCGCGCCGCCCCTGGTGCCGGCCACGACGGCCTACTCGACCGTGACGGACTTGGCGAGGTTCCGCGGCTGGTCGACGTCGTGGCCGAGCAGGCCGGCCAGCTCGCACGCGAAGATCTGCAGCGGCACCGTGGCGACGAGCGGCTGCAGCAGCGTCGGCACCTTCGGCAGCCGGATCAGGTGGTCGGCGTACGGCACGACGTCGTCGTCGCCGTCCTCCGCGAGGACGATGGTGAGCGCGCCCCGGGCCCGGATCTCCTGGATGTTGCTGACGATCTTCTCCTGCAGCTGGTCGCGAGCCTTCGGCGGCACGACGACGAACACCGGGATGCCGTCCTCGATGAGCGCGATCGGGCCGTGCTTCAGCTCGCCGGCCGCGAACCCCTCGGCGTGCAGGTACGCGAGCTCCTTGAGCTTCAGCGCACCCTCGAGCGCCACCGGGTAGCCGACGTGGCGGCCGAGGAACAGCACGGACCGCGTGTCGACGAGCTCGGCCGCGAGCTTGCGGACCTGCTCGCCCTCGTCGAGCATCCGCTGGATGCCGGCCGGCAGCTTCTCGAGCGCGGCCATGATGGCGTCGATCTCGTCGCCGTACTTCACGCCGCGCACCTGTGCCAGGTACAGGCCGAGCAGGTAGCAGGCGACGATCTGCGACAGGAAGCCCTTGGTCGACGCGACCGCCACCTCGGGGCCGGCGTGCGTGTAGATGACCGCGTCGGACTCGCGCGGGATCGTGGAGCCGTTGGTGTTGCAGATGCTGAGCACCCGCGCCCGCTGCTGCCGGGCGTAGCGGATCGCCATGAGCGTGTCCATCGTCTCGCCCGACTGGCTGATCGCCACGACGAGCGTCGACCGGTCGATGATCGGGTCGCGGTAGCGGAACTCCGACGCCAGCTCGACCTCGCACGGGATGCGCGTCCAGTGCTCGATCGCGTACTTGGCGACCAGCCCGGCGTACGACGCGGTGCCGCAGGCGATGATGATGATCTTGTCGACGTCGCGCAGCTCGTCGTCACTGAGGCGCATCTCGTCGAGCTGCAGGCGACCGGACCGGCCGTAGCGCCCGAGCAGCGTCTCGGCGACGGCCTGCGGCTGCTCGTCGATCTCCTTGAGCATGAACCAGTCGTAGCCGCCCTTCTCGGCGGCGGACACGTCCCAGTCGACGTGGTAGCTGGTCGTCTCGGCGGGCGCGCCGTCGAAGTCGGTGACCGTCATGGAGTCGCGCGTGATGGCGACGACCTGGTCCTGGCCGAGCTCGACGGCCTCGCGCGTGAACTCGATGAAGGCCGACACGTCGGAGCCGAGGAAGTTCTCACCGTCGCCGCGACCCACCACCAGCGGGGAGTTGCGTCGCGCGCCGACCACGACCTCGGGCTGCTGGGCGTCGGTGAAGACGAGGGTGAACGCGCCCTCCAGCCGCTGGCAGACGGCGCGGACGGCGTCGTCGAGGGCGGGGGTGCGCTGCAGCTCGTCGGAGAGCAGGTGCACGACCACCTCGGTGTCGGTCTCGGACTGCAGCTCGTGCCCGGCGGCCTCCAGCTCGGCCCGCAGCACCGCGAAGTTCTCGATGATGCCGTTGTGCACGACGGCCAGGCGACCGTCCTCGCTCAGGTGCGGATGGGCGTTCCGGTCGTTCGGCGCACCGTGCGTCGCCCACCGGGTGTGGCCGATGCCGGTCGTCGTCTCGGGCATCGTCGTCTCGGCCAGGACGCCGTCGAGGTTGGCCAGCTTGCCGGCCTTCTTCGCCCAGGCGATCCGCCCGGTCGAGGGGTCGGGCAGGGCGACACCACCGGAGTCGTACCCGCGGTACTCGAGCCGTCGCAACCCGCCCATGACGACGTCGAGGGCGTTGCGGTGCCCGACGTATCCCACGATTCCGCACATGCGCTCCAGGGTACCCAGGAGCGCCCGTGGGCCCCGGTACCGGCAGGATGGCGTCATGGCCCGTGAGCTCTCGCCGTACGTCGAGATCGAGCGGTCGGCATGGGCCGACCTCGCCGACGACGTCCCCCAGCCCCTCACCGAGGACGACGTCCAACGTCTCAAGGGCCTCGGCGAGGAGCTCGACATCGACGAGGTGCGGCAGGTGTACCTGCCGCTGACCGAGCTGATCAGCCTGCGCGTGCGCGCAGCGACCCGCCTCTGGGAGGCCACCGAGTCGTTCCTGCGCGAGCCGCAGCCGCAGCGCACGCCGTTCGTCATCGGCGTCGCCGGGTCGGTCGCGGTCGGCAAGTCGACCACCGCCCGCCTGCTCCGCGAGCTGCTGTCGACGTCGCCCGAGCACCCGAACGTGAAGCTGGTGACCACCGACGGCTTCCTGTGGCCGAACGCCGAGCTGGAGCGTCGCGGGATCCTGCAGCGCAAGGGCTTCCCGGAGTCGTACGACCGCAAGGCGCTGCTGCGGTTCGTCATCGACGTGAAGTCGGGCGTCGAGCAGGTGACCGCCCCCGTCTACTCGCACCTGACCTACGACCGCACCGATGAGACGGTGGTCGTGGAGCGGCCCGACATCGTCATCGTCGAGGGTCTCAACGTGCTCGCCCCCGCGAAGGACCGCGGCGACGGCTCCCCCGGCCTGTCGGTCAGCGACTACTTCGACTTCTCGATCTACGTCGACGCGTCGAGCAAGGACATCCGCCGCTGGTACGTCGACCGCTTCCTCGCCCTGCGCCGCACCGCCTTCGCCGACCCCGCCTCCTACTTCCACCGCTACAGCAGCCTCACCGACGACGAGGCCGTCGCCCGCGCCGAGGAGCTGTGGGACACCATCAACTGGCCGAACCTGCGCGAGAACATCCAGTCCACCCGCGGCCGCGCCGACCTCGTCCTCCGCAAGGGCAGCGACCACTCCGTCAAGTGGGTGCGGTTCCGCAAGATGTGACGTCGCGGGGGTTCTGCTGGGCGTCGTCCGGCGGCTGCGCTGCCGCAGGGGGTCCTCGATTGCTGGTGCGCTGCCTGCGGGAGTCTTGCCGTGCTCATGCGTCGCCGCAGGGGGTCTGGGGTTGCCGGTGCGCTGCCTCGGCGTTCGCTGGGGTGGCCTCCGCAAGGGCCTCGACCGGGCGGCTGGGTGCCGCGCTGGGTGGGGTTCTCGGGCTGTGGCCTTCGTTGGACGCAAGACGCTGCGTTCGCGCGTCGGAGAGCCCAGGATGCTGCGTTTGCTCCGAGATCGCGTCACCAACGCAGAAGCGTTCGACCTCGAACGCGCAGATGAAGAATCGTGGGCGCGCTTTGGGGTGGGGTGGGCAGCGCTTCTCCCTTCTCGTGGCACGGTCCACGAGAAGGAAGAAGCACTGCCACCCCGCCCCCTCAGCGGTTGATCCACCACCCTTCGAGCGCTGGGAAGGGTGGCAGATCCACCGCCGACGGCGATGCGGTGGCAGAACTACCGCTCAGCGGGCGGCAACGCAGAATCTTGCGCCCAACGCGGGCCACAGCCCGAGCACCCAGACCAGCGCGGTCGCCACCCGCCCGGTCGAGGCCCTTGCGGAGCGCAGGACCAGACGGAGCCGCGCCAGCGCAGCCCCACCCGAACGACGAGCCGCACCCACGCAGCCGCAGGACGAGCAGCCTAGCCGCAGGTCGAAACCCTCAGCGACCCAACGGCTTGACCAGCTCCGCCGCCCACGCCACCTGCCGGTAGCCGAGGGCCTCGTTGACCGCGATCATCGGCGTGTTCGAGGCGGCGTTCCAGGTGGTCACGCGGGCGCGGCCGGAGAGGAGGTCGGTGGCCTCGCCGAGGGCGGCGGTCTTCATCGCGAGGCCGAGGCCGTGGCCGCGGTGGGCGGGGAGGACGAGCGTGTCCCACTGGTAGGCGGTGTCGCCGTGGTCGGGCACCACGAGCTGCGTGTGGCCGGCGAGGGTGCCGTCGGGTGCGACGGCGGCGACCGTCTGCCCGACCCGGCCCTGCTCGGCCCAGCGGGCCTCCTCGTGACGCACCCGTTCCGCGTCGAAGTGCTCGGGCTCCAGCCCCACCTCCCCCGACGGCGCCTCCGCGAGGATCAACGCCCGCAGGACGGCGTACTGGTCGAGCCACTCGTCGGGGCAGCGACGCCAGGCCACCGCCGTGTACCCGTCGCGCCACACCGGCGGTGCGACCTCGGCGGGCAGCGGGAGTGCGCGGATCGCGTCGAGCAGGTCGACGGCGTACCCGTGCGCCAGCGCGAACGCCGACCCCGGCCCCTCGGACTGCTCCACCGGCCACGACGCCTCCGCGAACACGTTCGCCCGACCGCGCTCTGCCGCGAGCCGCTCGACCTCGCGCAGCAGCAGGCTCCCGTACCCACGACGACGCTCCTGCGGCACGACGAAGACGTGCAGGTAGGCGAGCGTCCGGTTGTCCTGCTGCGGGAACGACACCCACGCTCCCCCGACGACCTCCCCGTCGACCTCACCCGCCACGACGACGTGCTCGGCGTACGCGTCGCTCGTCAGGTTGGTGCGCTTCTCGGCGAACCCCCACGGCTCGTCGAAACGCTCCGTGTGGGCGCGCGCGTAGACCGCGTGGAAGGCCGTGTAGGCAGCGTCGTCCCTCAGGTCGATCTCGGCGAGGCGCATGGCGACACCGTAACGAGGTCGCCGCGGACGTCCTCAGCCCAGCGTGCGGCGCACGACGCCGGCGAGGTGCTCGGCCACCGACGTGGCCTCCTCGAGCGTCGGGGCCTCGACCATGACGCGGACGAGCGGCTCGGTGCCGGACGGGCGGAGCAGGATCCGGCCACGGCCCTCGAGGCCGCCGTTCGCGGCCACCAGCTCGCCCTGCAGCACCGGGTCGGCGTCGACCCGGCTCTTGTCGACGTCGGGCACGTTCACGAGCACCTGCGGGAGCCGTCGCATGACGCCGGCGAGGTCGGCGAGCGTGCGGCCGGTCTCGCTCATCCGGGCCGCGAGGTGCAGGGCGGTCAGCACCCCGTCGCCGGTGGTCGCGTGGTCGGCCATGATCACGTGCCCCGACTGCTCGCCGCCGAGCGTGAAGCCCCCGGCACGCATGGCCTCGAGCACGTAGCGGTCGCCCACCGCGGTCTGCAGCACCGTGATCCCGGCGGCCTCCATGGCCTGCACGAACCCGAGGTTGCTCATGACCGTCGCGACGACCGTGTCGGCGTGCAGCAGGCCGCGCTCGAGCCGGGCGAGGGCGAGCACGGCGAGGATCTGGTCGCCGTCGACCACCTGACCCGACGCGTCGACCGCGAGGCACCGGTCGGCGTCGCCGTCGAACGCGAAGCCGGCGTCCGCACCGTGACGCACGACGGCCGCCTGCAGGTCGTCGAGGTGGGTCGAGCCGCACGCCTCGTTGATGTTCAGGCCGTCGGGCTCGTCGTGGATCGCGACGACCTCGGCGCCGAGGCGTCGGAACGCCGCCGGCCCCACGTGGTACGCCGCGCCGTTCGCGCAGTCGAGCACGACCTTCAGGCCGGTGAGCGGTCCCGGCACGGTGCCGACGAGGTGCTTCACGTAGGCGTCGACGCCCACGTGGCTGTCGCCGACGCGACCGACGCCGATGCCGGTCGGCCGGTCCCACGGCTCACGCAGTCGCTGCTCGATGGCCACCTCGACGGCGTCGTCGAGCTTGTGGCCGCCGCGGGCGAGGAACTTGATGCCGTTGTCGGGCATCGCGTTGTGGCTGGCGGAGATCATCACGCCCATGTCGGCGTCGAGCTCGGCCGTCAGGTACGCCGCACCGGGCGTCGGGACGACGCCGAGCAGGTGGACGTCGACCCCGGCCGACGCCAGGCCGGCGACGATCGCGGCCTCGAGGAACTCCCCCGAGGCACGCGGGTCGCGGGCGACGACGGCCGTGGGCCGGCTGTCGGCGAACGCACCGGCCTCGCCCAGCACGTGGGCAGCAGCGACCGACAGGTCGAGCGCGAGCTCGGCCGTGAGGTCGCGGTTGGCGAGGCCGCGTACGCCGTCGGTGCCGAAGATCCGGCCCAACGGAGTCAGCGCTTGCTGTACTGAGGAGCCTTACGGGCCTTCTTGAGGCCGGCCTTCTTGCGCTCCTTGATGCGGGCGTCGCGGGTCAGCAGTCCGGCCTTCTTGAGGATCGGACGGTTGACCTCCTCGTCGACGCCGTTCAGGGCACGGGCGACGCCGAGGCGCAGCGCGCCGGCCTGGCCGGTCATGCCACCGCCGGTGACACGGGCGACGACGTCGAAGCTGCCCTCGAGGCCGGTGGCCGCCAGGGCCTCCTTCGCGATCTGCTGGTGCAGCTTGTTCGGGAGGAACTCCTCGAGCGGCTTGCCGTTGACGGTCCACACGCCGGTGCCGGGCACGATGCGCACGCGGGCGACGGCCTCCTTGCGACGGCCGGTGGCCGCGCCGGGGGCGATGACCGAGTTGCTGGTCGCGATCTCCGAGGAGGGCGAGGTCTCGGTCGTGTAGACGCCGTCGGTGCTGGTGGGGACGTCGGTCTCGGTGGTGTCGGCCACGGTGCTCGTCTCTTCTGCTCGGGTGCTCACTGGGAGATCTGCTTGATCTCGTACGGCTGGGGCTGCTGCGCGGCGTGCGGGTGCTCCGGGCCGGCGTAGACCTTCAGCTTCTTGATGATCTGACGTCCGAGGCGGTTCTTCGGCAGCATGCCGGCCACGGACTTCTCGACGGCCTTGCGGGCGTCCTTGTCGAGGAGGTCGCCGTAGGCGATCGTCTTCAGGCCGCCCGGGTAGCCGCTGTGGCGGTAGACGTCCTTGTCGGAGCGCTTGTTGCCCGTCAGCGCGACCTTCTCGGCGTTGATGATGACGACGAAGTCACCACCGTCGACGTGCGGGGCGAACGTCGCCTTGTGCTTGCCGCGCAGCAGGTGCGCGGCCGAGACGGCGAGACGCCCGAGGACGACGTCCTGGGCATCGATGACGTGCCACTGACGGCTGATGTCAGCAGGCTTCGGGCTGTACGTGGGCACGGCGTGACCTTCTCGTTGTCGTTCTTGGCGTCGGTGTCGTTGCGCGGTCCCGTGCCGCGAGGTGGCGGCGTGAGGGACGTGGTTTTCCCGCGTCGGCGCCGGACCGCCGGAGGGCGATCGCGCACGCAGGGCACAACGACGTCCAAGAGTAACCGGCCCGCCCCAGCCGGGTCAAAACGGGGTGCGGAGCACGACGTCGGGCCCCGCCGTGGGTCCGGTCCCCGAGACCCAGCCTCGCGCACCGCGGGGGGCCGCACTAGGTTGGAAGTGAGTCCGGGACCACATCAACGACCCGTACAGCACGTCACAGGAGACCCATCGTGACCGACCAGACCCTGACCGTCCGCGACAACCGCACGGGCGAGGAGTACGAGCTCGAGATCACGGACGGCACCGTCCGCGCCTCCGACCTCGGCAAGATCGGCAGGACCGAGGACGAGCCCGGCATCGCCGTGTACGACCCCGGCTTCACCAACACCGCCTCCACGCGCAGCTCGATCACCTACATCGACGGCGACAAGGGCATCCTCGAGTACCGCGGGTACCCGATCGAGCAGCTGGCCGAGTCCTCGACCTTCCTCGAGGTGGCCTACCTGCTCATCCACGGCGAGCTGCCGACGAAGGACCAGCACGACGCGTGGGTGCACGAGATCACCTTCCACACCTTCGTGCACGAGAACCTCAAGAGCCTCATGCAGGGCTTCCGCTACGACGCGCACCCCATGGGCATGCTGCTGTCGAGCGTCGGCGCGCTGTCGACCTTCTACCCCGAGGCCCGGGCGATCACCGACGAGAAGGTGCGTCACGACCAGGTCGTGCGCCTCATCGCCAAGATGCCGACGCTCGGCGCGTGGGCGTTCCGCCACGCCCAGGGCAAGCCGTACGTCTACCCCGACAACGATCTCTCCTACACGGAGAACTTCCTGTCGATGCTGTTCAAGATGAGCGAGCAGAAGTACGACCCCGACCCGCGTCTGTCGAAGGCGCTCGAGGTGCTGTTCATCCTCCACGCCGACCACGAGCAGAACTGCTCGACGAACGCGGTCCGCTCGGTCGGCTCCAGCGACGTCGACCCGTACTCGGCAGTGAGCGCGGGCATCGCGGCCCTGTACGGCCCGCTGCACGGCGGCGCCAACGAGGCCGTCCTGCGCATGCTGAAGCGGATCGGCAGCAAGGACAACATCCCCAGCTTCATCGAGGGCGTGAAGAAGGGCGAGGAGCGCCTGATGGGCTTCGGCCACCGGGTCTACAAGAACTACGACCCGCGCGCGAAGATCATCAAGAAGGCCGTCGACGACGTCTTCGAGGTCACGGGCGTCAACCCGCTGCTGGAGATCGCGCAGGAGCTGGAGCGGATCGCCCTGGAGGACGAGTACTTCGTGCAGCGCAAGCTCTACCCGAACGTCGACTTCTACTCGGGCCTCATCTACGAGGCCCTGCAGTTCCCGCCGGAGATGTTCACGGTGCTGTTCGCCATCCCCCGCACCGCCGGCTGGCTGGCGCAGTGGATCGAGCTCGTGGACGACAAGGAGCAGAAGATCGCCCGCCCGAAGCAGATCTACACCGGGGCGCGCACGCTCGACTTCGTCCCGGCGGAGCAGCGCTGGGCCTGACCCCCGCACCGCTCGACGGCCCTCTGTCCTGGTTCCACGGACAGGGGGCCGTTTTCGCGCTATGTTGCGGGACGAAAGACCTTTCCGGTGTGGGAGCGCCGGAGGGGAGGGAGCTTTCACGCCGGCTCTGCACACGGCAGAACCGACGGTCACGACTGAGGGAGCATCGTGATGGTCGGACGACGACACCGACGCGTCCAGGGACGCACCACGCACCAGCGCCGCCGTGAGGACGGTGCGGCAGCCGTCGAGTTCGCGCTCGTGCTGCCCATCTTCGTGGCGCTGCTGTTCGGCATCATCAGCTACGGCTGGATGCTGAGCTACCGGCAGGGGATCAGCCAGGCCGCGGCCGAGGGGGCGCGGGTGCTCGCGGTCGCACCCAGCGGCTCGACGACGTCGCTGTCCGACGCCCGCGCGGCCGTCAACCGGTCGCTCGGCTCCTACGGCGTCACGTGCACGTCCGCAGGCACGCTCACCCGCGGCAGCGAGGTGGTCGGCACCTGCGTCATCACGCCGTCGATGACCTGCACCGGCTCGACGTCGAAGTGCGCGAAGGTCGCGATCTCCCACCTCTACCGCGACCACCCCCTGCTGCCGTCGTTCCCGGGGCTCGGGGTGGTGCTGCCGTCCAAGGTCTCCTACGAGACGACGGCGGAGATCAACTCGTGACCGGGCGGTGGGCGCGTCTCGCGCTGCGGGGCGACGACCGCCGGCCCTCGCGTCGGCGCGACGAGCGCGGCTCGATCCTGCCGCTGACCATCCTCACGATGACGATCCTGCTGGGCTTCACGGCGTTCGCGGCCGACCTCGGCCTCCAGCGGGTGGCGGTCCGCGACATGCAGTCGGTCGCCGACGTCGTCGCGCTCGACGCCGCGCGCAAGCTCCCGACCTGCGACGCCACGGCGCTCACCACCGCGGCGAACGCGAGCCTCGCCCGCCAGAACCGTCGCATCGGCCGGACGTCGCCGCTCGTGGTGACGCCGGGCCACCTCGACACGGCGACGAAGACGTTCGTGGCGGGTGCGGCCAACGGCGTCTGCGACGCGGTGAAGGTCGAGTCCAGCACCACGGTCGACTTCGCCTTCGCACCGGTCATCGGTCGCAGCTCGGGCAGCGCGGCACGCAGCGCCGTCGGCGCCCGCGCCCAACCCGCCGTCTGCTTCTCCGCCGGCACCAAGTCGCTCGTGCTCAACTCCTCGCAGAGCGCCCTGAGCCCGCTGCTCGACCGGATCCTCCGGGTGAACCTGGGGCTCGTGGGCTACTCCGGCATCGTCGACCTCAAGACGCTCTCCGTCCGACTGGGCGACGTGGCCGCCGAGCTGGGTGTCGGCACGACGCAGCAGCTCGCGACCGCGACGGTGACGCTGCGCCAGCTGATGGTGGCGACCGCGACGGTCCTGCAGCGCCAGGGCAACACGGCCCAGGCGACCCTGCTGAACACCATCGGCGGGCAGGTCGGCGCGCTGAACGTGAACCTCGGACGCTTCCTGTCGGTCGGCACGGGTGGGGAGTCCGGTCTGGACGCCCAGCTGAACGCCCTCGACCTCATCGGCACCGCCGCCGTCTCCGCCGCGGTCGCGAACGGCAAGAACGCGGTCGCGATCGGCACCGACCTCGGCGTGCCGCTGGACCTCGTCACCGCGAACACGCAGCTGACGATCATCGAACCGCCGGTCATCGCCTGCGGCGGCGTGGGGGCGCAGGCACGCACCGCCCAGGTCCGCCTCGACGTCAAGACCGGGGTGAGCGTCCTCGGGATCGCCGGCATCGGCAACATCTCGCTGGGCGTGCAGGTCGGCCAGGGCACCGCCACGCTGACCAGCGTCACGTGCGCGTCCAGCGGTGTGCAGGCCTCCACGACCGTGCGCGGCGACACCTCGCTCGCGACGCTCAGCGGGCCCGGCGGCACGGGCAGCGCCACGGTCACCCCGCTGTCGCTGCTGGGGATCCCGCTCGCGGGCGTCGTGCGGATCACCGGGACGGTCGGCGCGAAGACCACCACCCAGCAGTTCCCCTACCCACCCGCACCTGATCTCACGCAGATCTACGGCGGCGGCGAACGGATCGTCCTGAGCAGCGTCGACAGCACCACGAACTCCGTGCTCGACGCCATCAACAAGCTCACCGGCACGCTCGACCTGCTGGTCCAGCCGCTGCTGAAGATGCTCGGCATCCAGCTCGGGATCATGGAGGTCAGGATGCTGGGCACGCCGTCCTGCTCGGCGACCCGGCTCGCCGGCTGACGACAGGTCAGCGGCGGGTGACGGTCTTCGTCCCCCGTGCGTCCTTGCGGATCGTCACGTCGTCGAGGACGGTCCCCGGTCGCAGCCGCGGTTGCGCGGCGGCACCGTTGGCGGCGACGACCGCCCGGTAGTGCAGCGCGTCGGGCCCGACGTCGACGACCTGGTAGGTGCTCACCTGCTTCGCCCAGCGCGTGCGCGTGGCCCCTCGACGGGTCCAGTCCTCCCCGGAGATCTGGTAGTACTTCGGCCCGGAGTCCGAGACCGCGAAGACCGTGCCGTCCGGGTCCCCGTGGTAGCCGCTCGTGTAGACGTGGTCGTGGCCGTTGAGGAAGAGGTCGACGTCGTGCTTCTCCACCACCGGCAGGATCGTCGAGAACACCTCGGTGTTCGTGCGGTACACGCGCGACGCGAACGGCCCCGCGTGCATGAGCACGACGCTCCACCGGTTCGGGTTGTCCGCGAGCCGCTCGTCGAGGAAGCGGGCCTGGGCCTCGAGGTCCGTGCCGAAGGAGTCGAGCACGACGAACCGGACGCCCTGCTGGTCCAAGCTGTACCAGGTCGGCTGCTGGCCGTCGACGTCGTTGCTGGGGTCGGTGAAGTAGGTGCGGAAGCCCTCGGCTCCACCGGAACGGCACCCCCGCACGAGGATGCACCGCTCGTGGTTGCCGATCGACACCGCGAGGTTGCGGCTGGTCCGCACGGGCGCGAGCGCCTTCATCAGGTCGACCCACTCGCCGTGCCGCCACGGCTCGTTGACGACGTCGCCGGCGTGCAGGACGAGGTTGGCCTCGGGGTGCTCGTCGACGGCCTCGCGCACGATCCGTGCGGGGACGTCGGCGTTGTCGACCTGGGTGTCGCCGAGGGCGAGGAACGTCCACGGGGCGTCGTCGTCGCGGGGCGTGCGGAACGTGTACGGGCCGGCCGTGCCGCCGGCGTTCTCGACGCGGTAGCGGTAGCGCGTGCCGGGCTGCAGCCCGCGCAGGGTGGCCGTGTAGGCGGGCAGCGCCGAGCCGCTGTCGCGCACGCTCGTCGCCGCCTTGCGGGTCGCGTCGGCGCGGACCTGCGGGCCGCCGCCGACGGGACGCGCGACGACCCGTTGGTCGTCGAACGCCTCCCGCGACCGCCAGGTGACGGTCTGCGACGTCGCGGGGTCGGGGGTCGGGTTGAGGACGACGAACGTCGGCGTCGTCCCCGTGCCCTTCTCCGGCGGAGCGGTCTCCTGCGGGGTGCTCGGGGAGCACGCCGCGAGGACGAGGGCTGCACAGGTGGAGGCCACGAGTCCGCGCTTCACGGGACCAGCGTAGGGACTACCGTGTCGGGGTGCGCCTGCGACTCGACCTCTCCTACGACGGGGCCGGCTTCCGGGGCTGGGCGACGCAGCCGGGACTGCGCAGCGTGCAGGAGACCGTCGAACAGGCCATCGCCACCGTGCTGCGCCTGGAGGAGCGGCCGGGCCTGACCTGCGCCGGCCGCACCGATGCCGGCGTGCACGCCCGCGGCCAGGTGGCGCACGTCGACCTCGACGTCGACGTCGACCCCGAGGTGCTGGCCCGGCGGCTGCGCCGACTGCTGCCCGACGACGTCGTCGTCCACCGGGTCCGCCTCGCACCCGAGGGGTTCGACGCACGCTTCGCCGCCCTGGAACGTCGCTACGCGTACCGGATCCAGGACGACCCGGCCCGCGTCGACCCGCTGTACCGCAGCACCGTGGTCGCCTGGCCGCGGGCGCTCGACGCGGCGGCGATGTCCGCGGCTGGTGGCCTGCTCGTGGGCGAGCACGACTTCGCGGCCTTCTGCCGGCGACGTGAGGGCGCGACGACCATCCGCACACTCCTCGAGCTCAGCACGGTCCGCTCCCCCGACGACGGGCTGCTCGTCACCACGGTGCGGGCCGACGCCTTCTGCCACTCCATGGTGCGGGCGCTCATGGGCGCGCTGGTCGCGGTCGGCGAGGGACGGCACCCGGCGTCGTGGGCGCGGGAGGTCCTGCTGGCCGGTGCCCGCGACCCCCGCGTCAAGGTGATGCCGGCACACGGCCTGGTCCTGGAGGAGGTCGTGTACCCCGACGACGCCGGGCTCGCCACCAGGGTCGGCGAGGCGCGACGACGTCGTGACGAGGGGCCCGGCACCCGCACGCCGTAGCCTGGGGCGGTGACGTCCCGTGCGCGCGCCCTGCGGCTCTGCCTCCCGCTCGTCGCGGCCGTCCTCGTCGCGTCGGCCTGCTCCGCGGCCGCCGACCAGGCCCCGCCCGAGGTACGGCCGTTCCCGGCCGACGCCGTCGCCGACTACCAGCTGGGCGGCGCCTACCGCCCGGCGGACGACGTCACCGTCGTCGTCCGCGACCGGACGGCTCCGGCAGACCCGGACCGGTACTCGGTCTGCTACGTCAACGCCTTCCAGACGCAGCCGGGCGACCTCGGCTGGTGGAAGAAGCACCACCCCACGCTGCTGCTGCGGCAGGGTGGACGTCTGGTGCGCGATCCCGGCTGGCCGGACGAGGTGCTGCTGGACCAGCGCACCGCGGCACGTCGGGCCGCCGTCGTCGCCGTGGTGGCGCGCTGGTTCCGCGCGTGTGCCCGCGACGGCTACGCCGCGGTCGAGCCCGACAACCTCGATGCCTGGACACGGTCGAGGGGCCTGATGACGCGCCGCCAGACGGAGGCGACGGCCCGTGCCCTCGTGCGCGCCGCGCACGACGCCGGGCTCGCGATCGCACAGAAGAACACCCCCGAGCTGGACGGCAGGGCGCTCGGCTTCGACTTCGCGGTGGCCGAGGAGTGCGAGGTCTACCGCGAGTGCGCTGCCTACACCGACGTGTACGGCTCGGCCGTCGTGGAGGTCGAGTACACCGACAACGGCCGCCGGGCCTACGCCCGCGCCTGCAAGGAGCGAGCCGGCGAGCACCCCATCCAGCTGCGTGACCGCGACGTGCTGCCGCGCGGTGCCCGCGGGCACGTCTCACGACACTGCTGAGCCGCTCCCGCGAGCCGCTGGGAGGATGGTGCGTGTGAGCGGCCACTACTTCGACGACCGTCCCGACGGACCCGACCAGCGCCGCACCGTCGCGGTCGAGGCCTGGGGACACCGGCTCACCTGCACCACGAGCACGGGCGTGTTCTCCGGCGAGCACCTCGACCACGCCACGCGGGTCCTGCTGGAGTCCGCCGACCCTCGCACGGGCACCGTCCTCGACCTCGGGTCCGGCTGGGGCCCGATCGCCTGCGCCGTCGCGGCCGCGTCACCCGCGGCGCGGGTGTGGGCCGTCGACGTGAACGAGCGGGCGCGCGAGCTGACCCGGCTCAACGCCGACGCGCTGCCGGCGGACGGCGGGGCGCGCGTCCACGTCGCCGCACCGGACGACGTGCCCGACGACGTGACGTTCGACGCGATGTGGTCGAACCCCCCGATCCGCATCGGCAAGGACGCCCTGCACGCGCTGCTCCTGCACTGGCTCGACCGGCTCGCCGACGACGGCCAAGCCCGGCTGGTCGTCGGCAAGAACCTGGGTGCAGACAGCCTGCAGCGTTGGCTCGTCGGGCAGGGCTGGCCCACCGAGCGCACGGCCAGCAGCAAGGGCTTCCGCGTGCTGACCGTGCGCCGGGGCTGAGGGCCCGACCTACTTCGACGTGATCGTCCGGGCGCGGGACGAGCCCTTGAGCAGCGAGCTCCCCGAGTAGACGGCCTTGATGGTGTGCCGGCCCTTCGAGAGTCGCGGCAGCAGCACCGTCGCCCGGCCGCGCGCGAGGGTCACGGTGGTCACGCGGCGGCGGCCGTCGTAGACCTGCACGGTGCCCGTCGCGCCCACGGGTCCGGAGACCCGCACCTTCAACGTCGCGCGCTTGGTCCGCGAGACCGACGTCCCGAGCGCCGTGGAGGTGGTGCTGGTCGACTTGCCGACGGTGGGCGTGCCGACGATCGTGTCGCCCTGGCCGGGCACCGTGACCTTGACGGCCAGCGAACGGCCCAGTGCCGAGGTGGGCACGGTGAAGGTGCGGCCGCGGCCGAGGACCTGCGTGGGGTCCCCCATGAACCACTCGTAGGCGACGTCGCTGCGGCTGGTCTGCCAGCCCTCGAAGGAGACCGTCCGCCCGACGGTGGCGGTGCCAGCGGTCCGGGGCGCGAACCGCTCGAGGTTCAGCATCCCGGTGCCGCAGCGCGACGTCGTGCAGTTCAGGTCGAACAGCCGGTAGTTCTTCCGCCCGTCGCTGACCACGACCGACGCGTACCGCTTGTCGCGGGCCGGGAAACGGCTGACGGATCGCTCGAGCGTCTCCTCGACCTTGGCGGGCGACGTCGCGCCCTGGGAGTAGAGCAGCGCCGCGGCCGCGGCGACGTGGGGAGCCGCCATGCTGGTGCCCTCGTACTGACGAGCGACGTAGCCGGTGTTCGGGCGGGTCGTGGCGGTGATCACGCTGGACCAGATGCCGCCGTGGCCCCGCCCGTCGCTCTCGTCGCTCCGGGCGTCCATGATCGTGTCGCCACCGGGTGCCGAGAGGTCGACGGTGGAGCCGGCCTGGGAGTAGTACGACCGGTGCCCCGTGCGGCTGGTCGCGCCCACCGAGATCACCCCGGGGCACGCCGCCGGGACCGAGAGGTTGGCGCTGACGTTCTTGGTGAAGCTGTCGTTGCCCGCCGCCGCGACCACGGTGGCTCCACGGGACCGCGCGAACGCCAGCGGCTTCGCGTAGGCCTTGCAGGCCTGGCGACGCTGCGCCTCCGTGCGCATCGTGCTGCCGAGCGACATGTTCAGCACCTTCGCCGGCGTCGGGTTCACGGGCGTGCCCGCGAACTCCTTGTCCTCCACCGTGCCGAGGTCGGCGCCGGCGGCCCAGTAGATGCCGTGCATGATGCCCCAGGTGTCGCCTCCGCAGTGGCCGAGGACGCGCACCGGCTGCACCCGGACGCCGGGGGCGACGCCGGCGGTGCCGCGTCCGTTGTCCGCCTTGGCCGCGACGATGCCGGCCACGTGGGTGCCGTGCCACGAGCTGGCGTAGCTCGTCCCCTTCGGCGCGCCACACTTCTTCGCCCACGTCGCGTCCATCCAGTCACCCGGGTCGGACGGGTCGGGGTCGAGGGCGTCGCCGTCGTCGGCGTTGGTGAAGGTCCCGCGGGTGCTGCACACCTGAGAGCCCGACGGGCAGACGTACTCGTCGGTCACCAGGTCGTAGCCCGGGACCAGCTGGCCTGCGAGGTCGGCGTGGTTCGCCACGATGCCGGTGTCGAGCACGGCCACCACGGTGTCGCTGCTGCCGCGCGTGGTCTGCCAGAAGGACGGGGCGCGCACGCTGTAGCCGCCCCGCGAGCGGGAGCGGTCCCAGAGGTTGTGCTGGTCGCCGAAGAACGTGTCGTCGGTCGACACGGGCGGCGTGGAGAAGGCACGGACCCGGTAGTTCGGGGTCGCGAACGTGACGTCGCTGCGCTGCTCGATCGCGTCGGCGACCTCGCTGGCCGTGTCGCCCTCGAGCGTCCCGTCGAGCTCCACGAGCGACAGGCCGCCGGCGCCGTCGACCGTGTCACGCACCGCGACGTCGGACGGGAGCGCGTCGTCGACCGCGGCCTCGACCCTCTGCGGCGACGCGGTGCTCTGCACGATGATGCCCACGGCCTCGGGCTCGACCGACGGTGCCTGCGCCTCGGCCAGCGCGGCAGTGGCGACGGGTGCCGGGTCGGTGGTCGCGGTCGGGGTCGGGGCGGCGACCGCCGCGGCCGGGAACAGTGCTGCGAGCACCGCTCCGGTGGTGAGCATGACGACTCCGGACCTGACCACGACGACTCCTCGGTGCAGACGACGAGCGCCCCCGAGTGACACGCCCGGGCCGACCCTATCGGCCCTCGGCCGCCGGTCCGACCAGTATCGGGAATCTCGTCCCGTTCCGGGACGCACGCACGAGGGCCCCCACCGCTGGTGCGGTGGGGGCCCTCGTGACGGGACCTGGGGTCAGGCCTTGGTGGTGTCCTCGTCGGTCGCACCCTCGACGGCCTCGGCCGCTGCCTCGACGTCGGCCTCGGTGGCCGGCTCGGTCTCGGCCTCCGTGGCGGGCGCACCCGCGACGACGTCGGTCTCGACCTCGGCGGAGTCGTCGGCCGCGTTCACCGCGGGCGTCTCCTCGGCCGTCGGCTCCTCGACCGGAGCCGCGCTGCTCGTCGCCGGGGCGGTCGCCTGCGCCGTGAAGGACTTCTCCTCGACGATCTCGATGACGGCCATGGGGGCGTTGTCGCCCTTGCGCGGACCGATCTTCGTGATGCGCGTGTACCCACCGGGACGGCTCGCCATGGCGGGGCCGATCTCGGTGAACAGCGTGTGCAGGACGCTCTTGTCACGCACGACCTTCACGACCTGGCGGCGGTTCGCCACCGTGTCGGTCTTGGCCTTCGTGATGAGCTGCTCGGCGTAGGGCCGCAGACGGCGGGCCTTGGCCTCGGTGGTGGTGATGCGGCCGTGCTCGAACAGCGCCGTCGCGAGGTTCGCCAGGATCAGGCGCTGGTGCGACGGGCTGCCGCCGAGGCGGGCTCCCTTGGTGGGCGTGGGCATGTGTCTGTCTCCAGGTCAGTAATACGGTCGATGAGCGAGCAGCTCAGTACTGCTCGTCCTCGGCGAAGCTGGCGTCGTCGTCGTAGGAGTCGAGGACGGCCGACGGGTCGAAACCGGCCGGGCTGTCCTTGAGGGCCAGGCCCATCTCGGCCAGCTTGGCCTTGACCTCGTCGATCGACTTCGAGCCGAAGTTGCGGATGTCGAGCAGGTCCTGCTCCGAGCGCGTGATGAGCTCACCCACGGAGTGGATGCCCTCGCGCTTGAGGCAGTTGTACGAGCGAACCGTGAAGTTGAGCTCCTCGATCGGCAGGGCGAGGTCGGCGGCGAGCTGCTCGTCGACCGGCGACGGGCCGATGTCGATGCCCTCGGCCTCGACGTTGAGCTCGCGGGCCAGGCCGAAGAGCTCGACGAGGGTCGAACCGGCCGACGCGATCGCGTCGCGCGGCAGGATCGAGGACTTCGTCTCGACGTCGATGATCAGCTTGTCGAAGTCGGTGCGCTGCTCGACTCGGGTGGCCTCGACCTTGTACGTGACCTTGAGGACCGGGCTGTAGATCGAGTCGACCGGCATGCGCCCGATCTCCTCGTCGCCGGTCTTGTTCTGCACCGCCGAGACGTAGCCGCGGCCGCGCTCGACGACGAGCTCGATCTCCAGGCTGCCCTTCTCGTTCAGCGTGGCGATGTGCAGGTCCTTGTTGTAGACCTCGACGCCCGCGGGGGCCTCGATGTCGGCCGCGGTGGCGACACCGGGGCCCTGCGCGCGCAGGTACATGACGAACGGCTCGTCGTGCTCGGAGGAGACGACGAGGTTCTTCAGGTTGAGGATGATCTCGGTGACGTCCTCGGTCACGCCTGGGACGGTCGAGAACTCGTGCTGGATGCCGTCGATCTTGATCGACGTGACCGACGCGCCCGGGATGGAGCTGAGGAGCGTGCGGCGCAGCGAGTTGCCGAGGGTGTACCCGAAGCCGGGCTCGAGGGGCTCGATGACGAACCGCGAACGGTTGTCGGCGACGACCTCTTCGGTCAGGACGGGGCGCTGTGCGATGAGCATGGAACTTCCTTTCCGGCCCTCCCGCTATTTGAAGGGCCGGCTCGGTGGAACAGGACGATCAGATCTTGGAGTAGTACTCCACGATCAGCTGCTCCTGGATGGGGACGGTGATCTGCTCGCGGACCGGGCGCTGGTGCACCAGGATGCGGCCGCGGTCGGCGTCGACGTCGATCCAGCCGGGGACGGTGTCCCGGTCGTGGGTCTCGCGCGCGACGATGAACGGCGTCGTCTCCAGGCTCTTCTGCTTGACATCGATGATGTCGTGCTTGCTGATCTGGAAGGACGGGATGTTCGTCTTCACGCCGTTGACGACGAAGTGACCGTGCGTCACGAGCTGACGCGCGTGGCGGCGCGTGCGGGCGAGGCCGGCACGGTAGACCACGTTGTCGAGACGGCTCTCGAGCAGGATGAGCAGGTTGTCACCCGTCTTGCCCGGCTTGCGGTGAGCGGTCTCGTAGTACTTGCGGAACTGCTTCTCGAGGACGCCGTAGGTGTAGCGCGCCTTCTGCTTCTCCTGCAGCTGGGTGCGGTACTCCGACTCCTTGATGCGGGCACGACCGTGCATGCCCGGGGGGTACGGACGACGCTCGAACGCGGCGTCGCCACCGACGAGGTCGACGCCGAGGCGGCGCGACTTCTTGGTGAGAGGTCCGGTGTAACGGGCCATGATTCAGACTCCTGAGTTCTTCGCGTCCGTCACAGACGACGGTGCTTGGGCGGGCGGCAGCCGTTGTGCGGGCTGGGGGTGACGTCGGAGATGGTGCCGACCTCGATGCCGACGCCGCTCAGCGACCGGATCGCCGTCTCGCGACCCGAGCCCGGGCCCTTCACGAAGACGTCGACCTTCTTCATCCCGTGCTCCATCGCCTGGCGACCGGCGGCCTCGGCCGCCATGCCCGCCGCGAAGGGCGTGGACTTGCGCGAGCCCTTGAAGCCGACGGTTCCGCCGGAGGCCCACGCGATCACGGCGCCCGAGGGGTCCGTGATCGTCACGTGCGTGTTGTTGAACGTGCTCTTGATGTGGGCCTGGCCCTGAACGACGTTCTTCTTCTCCTTGCGGCGCACCTTCTTGGCGCCGGTATTCTTCGGAGGCATCTAGATCACTTCTTCTTTCCGGCGACGGTGCGCTTCGGACCCTTGCGGGTACGCGCGTTGGTCTTCGTGCGCTGGCCGCGGACGGGCAGGTGCGCACGGTGGCGACGGCCCTGGTACGAACCGATCTCCATCTTGCGACGGATGTCGGCCGTGACCTCACGGCGCAGGTCGCCCTCGACCTGGTAGTTGGCCTCGATGTGGTCACGCAGCGCGACGAGGTGGTCGTCGGTCAGCTCGTGGACCCGCAGGTCGGGGCTGATGCCGGTGGCGGCGAGGGTGTCGGTGGCGCGGGTGCGCCCGACGCCGAAGATGTAGGTGAGTGCGATCTCGATGCGCTTGTCGCGCGGGAGATCGACTCCGACGAGGCGTGCCATGGTGGCAGTTCCTTCCGGTACGGCAGAGGTGTCGTCACCTGAGGCGCCCCGGCTGCCTCCAGGACCCGTTCCTTGGGGGTCCTGAGCCGGGCCCCGGCCTCTGCGCCGGGGGTGACCCGCCGCCCTGGTGGGCGACGGGAGCCGTCAGATGTTCAGTGTGGTCGCGGTGAAGAGGGTGCGATCAGCCCTGGCGCTGCTTGTGCCGGGGGTTCTCGCAGATCACCATGACGCGGCCGTGGCGACGGATCACCTTGCACTTGTCACAGATCTTCTTCACGCTCGGGTTGACCTTCATCGAGAAGCTCTCTCTTCTTCAGTCTGAACGTGTTCGGTGTGCAGTTGTGGCGTGCTCGACGGTGTCGTTCCCGACGTGTCGATCACTTGTAGCGGTAGACGATCCGTCCACGGCTGAGGTCGTACGGCGACAGCTCCACCACGACCCGGTCCTCGGGGAGGATGCGGATGTAGTGCTGGCGCATCTTGCCGCTGATGTGCGCCAGGACCTTGTGGCCGTTGGCCAGCTCGACCCGGAACATCGCGTTCGGGAGTGCCTCGACGACAGCACCCTCCATCTCGATGACGCCTTCTTTTTTCGCCATGGACCTCAGCTTCTCGGTTGATCGTCAGGGACGGCCCGGGCACGCGCGAGGACCCGCGACTCCGAGGAGCCGCTTCCGACGAGGGGTGAACCACGAGGGCAGGGGTCGATGCGCCCGACATAGGCCGACAGGGAAGTCTACGTCGGTCGGGGCACTCGTTTCAAATCGAGGGTCGGCGGGCTCTGGCTCCGCACCGCCGACACGCGCCAGGATGGGCCGATGAGGCTGGAGAACGTCGTCTGGGCGTGCCGCGACCCACACGCCCTGGGGCGGTTCTGGGCGGCCGCGCTGGACGCCGAGGTGCTCGTGGAGTCCGACGACCAGCTCGAGGCGCGCGTGCTGCTCGGAGCCGACGTGTTCCTCGACGTCTGCTTCGGCCCGCCCAGCGACCCGCCTCGAGGCTTTCAGCGCCTGCACCTCGACCTGCGCGGCGGTCGGGCCCAGGACGCCGTGGTGCGGCGGCTGCTCTCGCTCGGCGCGCGCCGTGCCGACATCGGACAGGGCGACGTCCCGTGGGTGGTGCTCGCCGATCCTGCCGGCAACGCGTTCTGCGTCATGGAGGACCGCGCCGCCTACGCGACGGGCACGGGCCCCGTGGCCGCGCTCCCGCTCGACAGCGCCGACCCCGACCGCGACGCGGTCTTCTGGGCCGCGATCACCGGCTGGGTCCCGACGACCGACGACCCGCACGCGCTGCAGCACCCGGCGGGAGCCGGGCCGCTCCTCGAGCTCTGCCCGGAGCCCGAGCCTCGGCGCACGCCGTCGGTGCTGCACCTCGACGTCCGACCGGACCCCGCCGACGTCGCTGCGTCGCCGACCGCGCCGCTCGACCTGGTGCGCGACCTCGGCGGCTCCGTCGTGGAGCAGCCCGCAGCAGGGCTGCCGTGGACGGTCTGCGCCGACCCGTCGGGGAACGCCGTCTGCGTGCTCGGCGTCCGCCCGCCGACGTGAACGGCGCTCAGCCGGTGTAGCGGTCGATCAGGCGCGAGAGCACGATCGCGGTGTCGGTGTGGTCGACGTTGTCGACCTCGGTGCGCACCCGCTCGAGCGCTCGCTCCAGGTCGCGCACGTCGCGTGCGACGATCCGCAGGATCGCGTCCGCCTGGCCCGACACGGTCGCCGCCGCGTGGATCTCGGGGACCTTCGCGAAGGCGGACCCGAGGGCCTCGGGCGTGATCGTGCCTCGACAGTGGACCTCCACGTACGCCTCGACCGCCCATCCCATGAGGTCGGGGTCGACCACTGCGGTGAACCCCTTCACCACGCCGTCGGCGACGAGCCGGTCGACCCGGCGCTTGACCGCCGGGGCCGAGAGGCCGACGTCGGCGGCGATCCGGGCGTAGCCGGCCCGGCCGTCGCGCACGAGGTGGTCGATGATGCGGCGGTCGAGGTCGTCCATGCACCCATCGTGCAACGAATCGCCGCCCATGGCGCCAGAACGCCAGGATCCTGCGCGAGGACGTGCAGTTTCGAACTCTCGGTCCGCACGGAGGGCGAACTACGATGGATTCGTTGCGTCGCAGGGGTGACGCCACTGACCAGGAGGTCGCCGTGACCGTGCTCGAGACCCGTCCCGCCACCCACGTCCCGGTGAGTCCCTCGCCCGCACGGCAGGTGACCCGGTCCGCCCGGACCCGTACGTACCTCATGTGCGCGCCGACCCACTTCGACGTCACCTACGCGATCAACGCGTGGATGCGACCCGGGGTGGCCGTCGACCGCCAGCGCGCCCTCGTCCAGTGGGAGGTGCTGCGCCAGACGTACAGCGCGCTGGGCCACCGGGTGCACGTGCTCGACGGGGTGCCCGGCCTGCCCGACATGGTGTTCGCCGCCAACGGCGCGACCGTCGTCGGCGGCCGCGCCTACGGCGCTCGGTTCCGCCACCCCGAGCGCGCCGCCGAGGCCGTCGAGCACGCCGCCTGGCTCCGGGGGCAGGGCGTCGCCGTCACCGACCCCACGCAGACCAACGAGGGCGAGGGCGACTTCCTCGTGCTCGGCTCCATGATCCTGGCAGGAACGGGCTTCCGGACGAGCCTGCACGCGCACGTCGAGGCGGCTCGCGTGCTCGACCGTCCGGTCGTCAGCCTGCAGCTCGTCGACCCGCGCTTCTACCACCTCGACACTGCCCTGGCCGTGCTCGACGACGGCAACGGCGACGCCCCGGCCGACATCGCCTACCTGCCGTCGGCGTTCTCCGAGCACAGCCGTCGCACGCTGCGCGAGCTGTTCCCGGACGCGGTGGAGTGCACGGAGGAGGACGCCCTCGTGCTCGGGCTCAACGCCGTGAGCGACGGACGCCACGTCGTCGTGCCCGTGCAGGCGCGCACCCTGACCCGTCAGCTCGAGGAGCGGGGCTACGTCCCGGTCCCCGTCGACGTGAGCGAGCTGCTCAAGGCCGGCGGCAGCGTCAAGTGCTGCACCCAGGAGCACCACTCCTGAGCACGGGACACGCGCCACCTCCTGTCGGCGGCGCCGTCAGGGGCGGTAGGCGTCGAGGTCGGCGGACAGCTCGGCGAACAGGGCCTCGTTGAGCCCGAAGACGAGACGCACCTCGGCGAGGACGTCCAGCCGCTCCTGCGTGGTGAGGTCGAGCGCGTCGAGGCGTTCGCGGTAGGCGTCCTTGTACGGCTTCGGCTTCGGCACGTCGACGAACGCGTAGAAGGCGAGACCGTCGTGGTCGAGGTCGAAGGTCCGAGCCAGCACCCGGCCGATCGCACGCCCGCCCGAGAGGTCGCCCAGGTACCGCGTGTAGTGGTGCGCCACGAACCGCGCAGGGTGGTCACGGGTGGTCTCGATCCGCGCGACGTAGGCGTCGGTCGCCGGCGTCGCGGCGTCGCCGGTCCCCCAGTGCGCCACGTCGTCGAGGATCGCCGACGACCGCTCCAGGGCGGGGTCGAGGACCGCGTCGACCGCCGGGTGCCCGGCGAGCGCCCGTCCTGCGGCCTCCAGCGCCGCGTACACCCGCTGCAGCCGCGCCAGGTAGTCCGCGTACCCACGGGGCGACACCCGGCCGGCGAGCAGCTCGCTCATGAAGGCCGATCCCTCCGCGGACTCGTGCTCACGTCGCGAGCCGTCGCGCAGCAGGCGCGACAACGAGGAGGTGTCCGGCTCGATGATCGTCATGTCTGCCTCTCGTCCGCCCCGACCGTCCGGGTCGGCCGACCCGTGCTCAGAGCATAGGCTAGGCAACCCTAAGGAGTCCACGGGGGTCCACGGCGTGGTCGCTCTACCTCCGCCCCTTCGACGGGGTCCGAGAGCGACCACTTCCGTCACACAGGTCCCACGCGCCCCCGAAATCCCGTACGCTGCTCGGCGTGTCGCGTTCTCGGGTGCTCTCAGCGCTGCTATCTTCCCTCGCCGCCGTCCTGGTGGCCGGGACGCTGGTCGCTGCGCCCAGCGCGCAGGCCGCCTCCACCCTGCTGTGCTCGGGCTACGCGAACTGCCTGCGCGCCGGGTACGACCACCACGGCTACGAGCAGAACCAGCGCACCAGCTACTGGAACATGTACGGCGGCACGAACTGCACGAACTACGTCGCGTACCGCCTCGTCACCACCAACGGCATGGCGAACCGACGTCCGGCCTCCGGCGTCGGCAACGCCCGCGACTGGGGCACGACGATGGCGTCCATCACCGACACCACGCCCGCGGTCGGCTCGGTCGCCTGGTGGGGCCGCACCGGCAACCACGTCGCGTACGTCGAGCGGGTCGCCTCCCCCACCGAGATCATCGTCTCGGAGTCGAACTGGGGTCGCGACTTCGACCACCGGCGGATCACGAAGTCTGGGTCCGGCTGGCCGGACGGCTTCATCCACTTCGCCGACCCGGACGTCACCCCCCGCTTCACCTCGGCCCCACGACCGACGTTCGCCGGTGCCGAGAAGGTCGGCAGCCTGCTGACCGCGCGTGCGGGCTCCTGGTCGCCGACGGCCACCCTGAGCTACCAGTGGTTCGCCGACGGGACGCCGATCCGCGGCGCCACCGCGTCGACGTACCGGTTGACCGCGGCCGAGCGCGGCCGCAAGGTCCACGTCGTCGTCACCGGACGGCGCGCCGGGTACCCGGCGACGGCCTCCACGTCGGCGCGCACGTCCAAGCCGATCGCGGCAGGCGACTTCGGCACGACCGCACGCCCGACGCTGACGGGCACCGAGCGCGTGGGCGCCCAGCTCGTCGCGTCCGCACCCACCTGGAAGCCTGCGGCCACGCTCGACTACCAGTGGTACGCCGACGACGAGATCATCCCCGGGGCCACGAGCAGCACCCTTCCGCTCGACGCCGACCTGCTCGGCCAGCGCATCGGCGTGGTCGCCACGGGCTCACGCCCGGGCTACAACACGCAGGTGCTGGAGTCCGCGACCGTGACCGACCCCGTCGCCCCAGGCGTCTTCGACCTCGCGCCGGCGCCGGTCGTCGCGGGCACGTCCGCGGTCGGGTCGGTCCTCACCGCGAGCACGGCCGCGTGGTCGCCGACGGCCACGCTCGCCTACCAGTGGTTCTCCGACGACACCCCCATCGCCGGCGCCACCACGGCGCGCTACACCGTGACTCCGGACGACCGAGGGCACCGGCTGCACGTCGTCGTCACCGGCTCGCGCACGGCCTACACGACGACGCAGGTCGCGTCCCAGCCGACGGACGCCGTCGCGCCCGGGCAGTTCACGACGACGGCGCGACCGGTGCTGTCCGGCGCGGCCCAGGTCGGCACCACGCTGCAGGTCCGCACCGACGCCTGGTCGCCGGTCGCCACCTTCACCTACCAGTGGTTCGCCGACGGGCGGCCGATCCCCGGCGCCACGGGCACCAGCTACCGCCTGACGTCGGCGGACCGCGGCAAGCGCATCCGCGTCGGCGTCACGGGCACGCGCGACGGCTACGTCACCCGCACCCTGTCGTCGAGCCGCACCACGCCCCCCGTCCAGGCGGCACCCGTGGCGTTCAGGACGGTGCACCGGCCGGTCCTCTCCGGGGCGGCCCAGGTGGGCACGGTCCTGCGGGCGAGCACGCCGGCATGGTCGCCCGTCGCGACCTTCGGCTACCGCTGGTACGCCGACGGCCGGCTCATCGCCGGCGCGACCGGCAGCGCCTACCGACCGGTGGCCGCCGACCGTGGCAAGCGGATCCACGTGACGGTCACGGGCAGCCGCAGCGGGTACGTCGCCCGCACGATCGCCTCGACCCGCACGACCGCGCCGGTCGCCGCCGCGCCACGTCGCTGAACCTCGACGGCTACGACGCGTCGTCGCCCGCGTACGGCACGCCGAGCTCGGCGAGCCGCGCACGCCCGCCGTCGACCGCCGTCAGCACCCAGGCGCCGTCGGCCGTCCAGGTGACCGTGTGCTCCCAGTGGGCCGCCCAGGACCCGTCGTCGGACACGACCGTCCAGTGGTCGTCGAGGGTGCGGGTGTCGGGCGAGCCGAGCGTGACCATCGGCTCGACGGCCAGCACGAGGCCGGGCACGATGCGCGGGCCCTTGCCGGCTCGCCCCACGTTCGGCACGTCGGGCGCCTGGTGCATGGCCGTGCCGATGCCATGTCCCGTGTAGCCGTCGGCGATCCCGTAGTCACCGGACGAGCGCACGCTGCGCTCGATCGCCTGGCTCACGTCGCCGACCCGCCGGCCGACGCCGCCGGCCGCGATACCGGCCCAGAGCGCCCGCTCGGTGTCGTCGACGAGCTGCTGCACCTCGGGGGCGACCTCCCCGACCGTGACCGTCACGGCCGCGTCGCCGTGCCATCCGTCGACGATCGCGCCGCAGTCGATGGAGACCACGTCGCCCTCGCGCAGCTCGCGGGACCCGGGGATGCCGTGCACGACCTCGTCGTTGACCGACGCGCAGATGACGCCGGGGAAGCCGGGCACACCGGGTTCGGCACCGTAGTGCAGGAAGTTCGACGTCGCCCCGTGCGCGCGGATCGTGTCGTGCGCGACCGCGTCGAGCTCGGCCGTCGTCACCCCTGGCGCGACGGTCTCGCGGACCGCCTCGAGGGCGTGCGCGACGACGAGACCGGCGCGGCGCATGAGCGCCACCTGCTCGGGTGTCTTGATCTCGATGCCGCGACCGAACACGGTCTCCCCCGGCCTCCGGTCAGAGGCCGAGTGCGGCGTCGATGCGCGCCTCGACCTCGTCGACCGTGCCCATGCCGTCGACCTCGCGCAGCAGGCCACGCTCGCGGTACACCGGCAGCAACGGCGCCGTCTCCGCGATGTAGACCTCCTGGCGGTGCCGGATGACGTCCTCGGTGTCGTCGGCGCGGCCGCTGGTCTCGGCCCGCTTCAGCAGCCGGGCGATCAGCTCCTCGTGGTCGACCGTCAGCACGAGCACGTGGTCGAGCTCGGAGCCGAGGTCGGCGAGGATCCGGTCGAGCGTCGAGACCTGCTCGAGCGTGCGCGGGTACCCGTCGAGGATGAAGGACTCGCGGGCGTCCTCCTGGGCGAGGCGGTCCTGCACCATCGCGTTCGTGACCTCGTCGGGCACGTACTCGCCCGCGTCCATGTAGCGCTGCGCGGTCCGGCCGAGCTCGGTCTGCTGCTGGACGTTGGCCCGGAAGATGTCGCCGGTCGAGACGTGCGCGCCCTCGATCCGCTGCGCGAGCGTCGCCGCCTGCGTGCCCTTGCCGGCACCGGGCGGACCCATGATGAGGAGACGAGTCACCGCAGGAACCCTTCGTAGTTGCGCTGCTGGAGCTGGCTCTCGATCTGCTTCACCGTGTCGAGGCCGACGCCCACGATGATGAGGATCGAGGTGCCGCCGAACGGGAAGTTCTGGCTGGCGCCGAGCAGCGCCACGGCCACCATCGGGATGAGGGCGATGAAGCCCAGGTACACGGCGCCCGGAGCCGTGATGCGGCTCAGGACGTACGCCAGGTAGTCCTGCGTCGGACGGCCGGCACGGATGCCCGGGATGAAGCCGCCGTACTTGCGCATGTTGTCGGCGACCTCCTCCGGGTTGAAGGTGATCGCCACGTAGAAGTAGGCGAAGAACACGATCAGCGCGAAGTACGTGATCATGTAGTACGGGTGGTCACCACGCACGAAGTGGTCGGTGATGAACACCGCGCCCGGTCCGTCGGGCCGGAACTGCGCGTACAGCGCCGGCAGGTAGAGCAGGCTCGAGGCGAAGATGACCGGGATGATGCCGGCCTGGTTGACCTTGAGCGGGATGTAGGTCGACGAGCCGCCGAACATCCGGCGCCCGACCATGCGCTTGGCGTACTGGACCGGGATCCGGCGCTGCGCCTGCTCGATGAGGATGACGGCCGCGACGATGACGAGACCGACGAGCACCACGACGGAGAACGTCGCCCAGCCCTTCTGCTCCTTGATCAGCCACATGGCGCCGGGGAACGTCGCGACGACCTGCGTGAAGATCAGGATCGACATGCCGTTGCCGACGCCGCGGTCGGTCACGAGCTCGCCGAGCCACATGATGACGGCGGTGCCGGCGACCATGGTGAGGACGATCAGCAGGAAGGCGGGGATGCTGTCGGGGCGGTAGAGCAGCTGGCCGCAGTCGACGCCGCCGAACAGCTGGCCGCTGCGCGCGAGCGCCACGATGCCGGTCGCCTGCAGGACGGCGAGCCCGAGCGTCAGGTAGCGGGTGTACTGCGTGATCTTCGCCTGGCCGGACTGGCCCTCCTTCTTGAGGGCCTCCAGCCGCGGGATGACGACGACGAGCAGCTGCAGGATGATGCTCGCGGTGATGTAGGGCATGATGCCCAGCGCGAACACGGTCAGCTGCAGGAGCGCACCGCCGGAGAAGACGTTGATGAGCGCGAAGAGGCTGCTGTTCTCGCCCTGCGAGGCGAGGTCGACGCAGCGCTGGACGTTGCTCACGTTGATGCCGGGGGCCGGCAGGGTCGAGCCGAACCGGAACAGCACGATCACGGCGAGCACGAACAGCAGCTTGCGTCGAAGGTCAGGCGTCTTGAACGCGTTGACGAAGGCGCTGAGCACCGGGTGTCCTCCTCGATCGTGGGCCCCTGGCGGGACCTCGGCGACTCTAACAGTCAGTTCTCGCAGATCGGCCGTTGCCCGGTCGTTGCACCCCGCACGTGGGGCGGGCGCCCGGGACGGGCCTCGGCCTGCGAGGGCCGGACGACGAACGACGGCGAGGTCCGGTGGCCGCTAGGGCCACGAACCTCGCCGTCGTCTCGTCAGAGCGTCATTCAGAGCTCGGTCACGCTGCCACCGGCGGCCTCGATCTTGCTGCGGGCCGAGCCGGAGAACTTGTGGGCGGTCACCTGGACGGCCACGGAGAGGTCACCCTCGCCGAGCACCTTGACCAGCTGGCCCTTGCGGACCGCGCCCTTCGCGACCAGCGCGTCGACGTCGATGGCGCCACCCTCGGGGAAGAGGGTGCCGATCCGCTCGACGTTGACGACCTGGTACTCCTCACGGAACGGGTTCTTGAACCCCTTCAGCTTGGGCAGACGCATGTGGAGCGGGATCTGTCCACCCTCGAAGCCGGCGGACACCTGGTAGCGGGCCTTGGTGCCCTTGGTGCCGCGACCGGCGGTCTTGCCCTTGGAGCCCTCACCGCGACCCACGCGGGTCTTCGCGGTCTTGGCACCGGGGGCGGGGCGCAGGTGGTGAAGCTTCAGCGCCATGTCAGTCAACCTCCTTGACGGCCACGAGGTGCGGGATGGTGTTCGCCATGCCGCGGATCTCGGGGCGGTCCTCCTTGACGACGACGTCGCCGATGCGCTTCAGACCCAGCGACCGCAGCGTGTGGTGCTGGTTCTGCGGGCGACCGATCGCCGAACGAACCTGGGTGATCTCGAGGCGCGCCATCAGACACCCACCTCGGCGGGCGCGTTCTGCGCCTCCTTGATGCCCTCGGCCTGAGCCTTGAGCAGGGCCGACGGGGCGACGTCCTCGACCGCGAGGCCGCGACGCTGCGCGACCGCCTCGGGCGACTCCAGGCCCTTGAGGGCCTCCACCGTCGCGTGGACGATGTTGATGGAGTTCGACGAGCCGAGCGACTTGCTCAGGACGTCGTGGACACCGGCGGCCTCGAGCACTGCACGCACCGGGCCACCGGCGATGACGCCGGTACCGGGCGACGCGGGACGCAGGAAGACGACACCGGCCGCCTTCTCGCCCTGCACCGGGTGCGGGATGGTGCCCTGGATGCGCGGGACGCGGAAGAAGTTCTTCTTCGCCTCCTCGACACCCTTGGAGATCGCCGTGGGGACCTCCTTGGCCTTGCCGTAGCCGATACCGACCTGGCCGTCACCGTCGCCGACGATCACGAGGGCGGTGAAGCTGAAGCGACGACCACCCTTCACGACCTTGGCGACACGGTTGATCGTGACGACCTTCTCGATGTAGTTGGACTTGTCGCCGCCGCGGTCGCCTCGACCACCGCGACGGTCTCCGCCTCCGCGGCGGTTACCACTCTGCTGGGCGCTCATGCGGCACTCCCCATGTCGTAGTTGTTCGTCTTGGTGGACATCAGAACTCCAGCCCACCCTCGCGCGCGCCGTCGGCCAGGGCGGCCACGCGACCCGCGTAACGGTTGCCCGCGCGGTCGAAGACGACGGCCTCGATGCCGGCAGCCTTCGCCCGGTCGGCGACGAGCTCGCCGACCTTCTTCGCCTTGGCGGTCTTGTCGCCGTCGAAGGCGCGCAGGTCGGCCTCGAGGGTCGAGGCCGAGGCCAGCGTGTGTCCCTCGAGGTCGTTCACGACCTGGGCCACGATGTGCTTGCTGGAGCGGGTCACGACGAGACGAGGACGCTCGGGCGAGCCGTGCAGCTTCTTGCGACCACGGATCTGGCGACGCGCGCGCGACGTGGCGCGGGCGGAGCGACCCTTGGACTGCTTGATGGAGACGGCCATCACTTACCAGCCTTTCCAGCCTTGCGCAGCACGCGCTCGCCGGCGTAACGGACACCCTTGCCCTTGTAGGGCTCGGGCTTGCGGATCTTGCGGATGTTCGCGGCGACCTCGCCGACCGACTGCTTGTCGATGCCGATGACCGAGAACTTGGTGGGGGCCTCCACGTTGAACGTGATGCCCTCGGGGGCCTTGACGATCACGGGGTGGCTGAAGCCGAGCGCGAACTCGAGCTCCGTCGGGCCCTTGGACAGGACGCGGTAGCCGACGCCCACGATCTCGAGCTTCTTCTCGTAGCCGTCGGTGACGCCGACGACCATGTTGCTGATGAGCGTGCGGCTCAGGCCGTGGAGGGCCTTGCTGCGACGCTCGTCGTCGGGACGCTGGACCTCGAGGCTGCCGTCCTCACCACGGTTGACCGTGATGGGCTCGGCGACGCGGTGCGAGAGCTCGCCCTTGGGGCCCTTGACGCGGACGTCCTGACCTTCGATGGTGACCTCGACGCCGTTCGGGACGGCGACGGGAAGCTTGCCGATGCGCGACATGTGTGTGCTCCTCCCTCACCAGACGTAGGCGAGGACTTCTCCGCCTACACCCTTGGTCGTGGCCTGACGATCAGTCAGCAGGCCCTGGCTGGTCGAGATGATGGCGACGCCCAGTCCACCGAGCACCTTCGGGAGGTTCGTGGACTTGGCGTACACCCGCAGGCCCGGCTTGCTGATGCGGCGGATGCCGGCGATCGAGCGCTCGCGCTGGGGGCCGTACTTGAGGGTCACGTGGAGGGACTTGCCCACCTCGCCCTCGGCGGGCTCGACGACCTTGTGGTCGGTGATGTACCCCTCCTGCTTCAGCAGGGCGAGCACGCCCTCCTTCAGCTTGGAGTAGGGCGCCGACACGTCGTCGTGGTACGCCTGGTTGCCGTTGCGGATCCGCGTGAGCAGGTCCGCGATCGGGTCGGTCATGGTCATGTGGTGTTTCCGTTCCTGCCGTGGTTTCGCATCCCGTCCCCGGGCCCGGGGTTCCGGACGGGTGAGGGAGGACCTGCGACGGTCGTGGTGGAAGGGGTGGTGGTCAGCGGCTCGAGGCCGACGAGGTCACCAGGAGGACTTGGTCACTCCGGGCAGCTCGCCGCGGTGGGCCATCTCGCGCAGGCAGATCCGGCACAGGCCGAACTTGCGGTACACGGACTTCGGACGGCCGCAGCGCTGGCAGCGCGTGTAGCCACGGACCGCGAACTTGGGCTTGCGGGCCGCCTTGATCTTGAGGCCGGTCTTCGCCATGTCAGTTCTCCTTGAAGGGGAAGCCCAGCTGCTTCAGCAGCGCGCGACCCTCGTCGTCGTTGGTGGCGGTGGTGACGATGGTGATGTCCATGCCCCGCGACCGGTCGATCTTGTCCTGGTCGATCTCGTGGAACATGACCTGCTCGGTCAGACCGAACGTGTAGTTGCCGCGGCCGTCGAACTGCTTGCCGTTGAGACCGCGGAAGTCGCGGATACGGGGCAGCGCCAGCGTGAGCAGACGGTCGAGGAACTCCCACATGCGGTCGCCGCGCAGCGTGACGTGCGCACCGATCGGCATGCCCTCGCGCAGCTTGAACTGCGCGATGGACTTGCGAGCCTTGGTGACCTGCGGCTTCTGGCCGGTGATCGCCGTGAGGTCGCGGATGGCGCCCTCGATGAGCTTGCCGTCGCGGGCAGCCTCGCCGACACCCATGTTGACGACGATCTTCGTCAGTCCGGGCACCTGCATGACGTTCGCGTGGTCGAACTCCTCGCGCAGCGCCGGGAGGATCTCCTCGCGGTACTTGGCCTTCAGCCGCGGAGCGGTGGTCGTCTCGGCCATGCTCAGATCTCCTTTCCGGTCTTGGAGGACACGCGCACGGAACGCTGCGCCTCGTAGCTGGAACCGTCGGGACGGTTCTTGGTGACGTCGTCGCGGCGGTGCGAGACGCGCGTCGTGGTCTTGTCGCCGTCGACGTCGACGACGAGCATCACGTTGGAGACGTGGATGGGGGCCTCACGCGTGATGATGCCGCCCTGCGTGCCGTCGGCACCGGCGCGGGTGTGGCGCTTGATGCGGTTCACGCCCTCGACGATGACGCGCTCACGCTCGGCGAGCACCTCGATGACCTTGCCCTCGACGCCCTTGTCGGCACCCGCGATGACCTTGACCTGGTCACCCTTGCGGATCGACAGCGTTCGCTTGTTGCTGGTCATGTCAGAGCACCTCCGGGGCGAGCGAGATGATCCGCATGAACTTCTTGTCGCGCAGCTCGCGGCCCACGGGGCCGAAGATGCGCGTTCCACGCGGGTCGCCGTCGGCCTTGAGGATGACGGCGGCGTTCTCGTCGAACTTGATGTACGAGCCGTCCGGACGGCGGCGCTCCTTGACGGTGCGCACGACCACGGCCTTGACGACGTCGCCCTTCTTGACGTTGCCGCCGGGGATGGCGTCCTTGACGGTGGCGACGATGGTGTCGCCGATACCGGCGTAGCGTCGACCCGAGCCGCCGAGCACGCGGATGCAGAGGATCTCCTTCGCACCGGTGTTGTCGGCGACCTTGAGTCGCGACTCCTGCTGAATCATCTGTCTCTCACTTCGCCTTCTCGAGGATCTCCACGACGCGCCAGCGCTTGGTGGCCGACAGCGGGCGGGTCTCCTGGATGAGCACACGGTCGCCGATGCCGGCCGCGTTGGCCTCGTCGTGCGCCTTGAGCTTCACGTTGCGTCGCAGCACCTTGCCGTACAGCGGGTGCTTCACGCGGTCCTCGACGATGACGACGACGGTCTTGTCCATCTTGTCGCTCGTGACGAGGCCCTCGCGCACCTTGCGGTAGTTGCGGGTGGTGTCGGTGTTCGTGGTCACGGTGTCCTTCTCGCTGGTGCTCATGCCTCGACCGCCTCGATGATGCCCAGCTCGCGCTCGGTCAGCACCGTGTAGATGCGGGCGATCTCGCGGCGGACCGTCTTCAGACGAGCCGTGTTGTCGAGCTGTCCCGTGGCGTTCTGGAAGCGCAGGTTGAACAGCTCTTCCTTGGCCTCGCGCAGCTTGGTCTCCAGAGCCTCGGCATCGAGGCCGCGCAGCTCTGCGGCAGTGGTCTTCGCAGCCATGCTCAGAACCCTCCCTCGGTGTCGCGGGTGATGAAGCGCGCCTTCATGGGCAGCTTGTGGATGGCGCGACGCATCGCCTCGCGCGCGACGTCCTCGGAGACACCCGAGAGCTCGAACATGACGCGTCCGGGCTTGACGTTCGCGACCCACCACTCGGGCGAGCCCTTGCCGGAGCCCATGCGGGTCTCGGCCGGCTTCTTGGTCAGCGGGCGGTCGGGGTAGATGTTGATCCACACCTTGCCGCCACGCTTGATGTGACGCGTCATGGCGATACGAGCGGACTCGATCTGACGGTTGGTCACGTAGTGACCCTCGACCGCCTGGATGCCGAAGTCGCCGAACGCCAGCTCCGTGCCGCCCTTCGCCATGCCGCGGCGCTTGGGGTGGTGCTGCTTGCGGTACTTGACCCTACGAGGCATCAACATCAGGACTGCCCTCCTTCGGTGGCAGCGCCGGCGCCGGCCGTGGCGGGAGCCTCGGCGGCGGGAGCGGCCTGCTCGGCCTGGGGAGCACCCTGGCCGGCCTGGTCGTCACGAGCGGGACGGCGCCCGCGCTGGGGGCGACGGCTGCCGGGGGCGGCGGCGC
>NZ_JAMXRU010000099.1 GCF_024124745.1 Aeromicrobium sp. CnD17-E | reverse complement strand
ACGTGGGGCCCGGGCTGCGGGTCGTCGACGGCGGACGCGAGCGGCACGACAGCACCCGGGCGGGGCTCGCGGCCCTGCTCGAGGCCGGCGCGAGCGCGGGGGACAGGGTCCTGGTGCACGACGCCGCCCGGCCGCTCGTGAGCGCCCGCATCGTCGGCGACGTGGTGCGCGCGCTCGAGGAGCACGACGTCGTCGCCGTGCTGGTCCCGACGCCCGACACGATCGTGCAGGTCGACCCGACGACGGGACTGCCGACCGCGCCGCTCCCGCGCGCGACCCTGCGTCGCCACCAGACGCCCCAGGGCTTCACCGTGGGGGTGCTGGACGAGGCGCACCGCCGTGCGTCCTCCGACCCGGCCGTGCAGGTGACCGACGACTGCACGCTGGCGATCGCGCTCGTGCCCGACGTCCGCGTGGGCGTCGTCGAGGGAGACCCCGAGAACCTCAAGATCACCGACGCGACCGACCTCGTCGTGGCCCGCGCGCTGCTCGCGGCGCACCCGTAGCCGGGCGCCGACGCCGACCGGTCAGTGCGGCGGAGGCGGCACCTCGGCGGGATCCATGGGGCGCCAGGTGCGGTCGCGCCAGATGCGGCGCGACGCCCGAGCCCCGCGCACGAGGTCGCCGACGCCGTGCAGCGTGTGCTGCACGACCACGAGCCGGAAGACCTCCTTGGCGAAGGTCAGTAGCGTGCCGAGCGCGAAGCCGACCCGGTGCAGCTGCCCGTGCTCGGCGAAGTAGCGGCCCACGTACGCGCGGTTGCGCATGACGTGGAAGCGGAAGAGCGGGCTGCCGTCGTTCAGGTGTCGCACGCCGAGGTTCACCTGCTGCTGCTCGCGCTTGCGCTGCAGCACGAACGCGTCCATGTAGACGACGTCGGTGTGCTGGGCCGCGAGCCACGCGTACGCGGCGTCGTCCCACGTGATGAAGAAGCGCGGGTCCGGAAGGCCGATCGTGCGCACGACGTCGGCGTGGATCAGCATGCCCTCGAACGTGCCCGAGTTCGTGATCGCGTAGCCCTCGTCGTCGAAGGTGCGTCGGAAGCCGTACGGCAGCGGCACGCCGAGGAACTGGTTGAACTTGGCCTGCCAGTAGAACGGAGAGCCGTCGAAGTCGTAGCGCCGGCCGTGGATGACGCGGAACCGCTCCATGGCTGGTGCGAACCGCTCCAGCGCCTCGGGCAGGATCTCGACGTCGTCGTCCATGAGCCACACCCACTCCGCGCCCAGCTCGAGCGCGGTGCGCGTGCCCTCGCAGAACCCGCCCGAGCCGCCCGTGTTGGTGTCGAGGCGACGGTCGACGAGGACGCCCTCGGGGAACCAGCCGGCGGCCTCGGCGACGACGTCGGGCGTGTCGTCGGTGCTGGCGTTGTCGACGACCACGATGCGCCACGGCGGCACGGTGAGCGCGGTGGCGCTGCGCAGCAGGTCGGCCAGGTACGTCGACCTGTTGTAGGTGACGATGACGATGGCCAGCCGGGCGGCAGGCGAGGCGGGGACGTCGGACATCCGCGTCAGACTATCGGCCGATCCAGGCCAGGTGGCCGGGTGGGGCGGGTACCGTCGTCCCGTGCCCCGACCGAGGATCCCGGCTGCCATCGCGCACCCCGTGCGTCTGCTGCCCCTCACCTTCTTCGCCCTCATCGTGCTCGGCACCCTCCTGCTGCTCCTGCCCGTCGCGCGCAGCGCCGAGGGTCGGGCCGACCTCGTCGACGCGTTCTTCACGTCGGCGTCGGCCGTGACGGTGACCGGTCTGGCCAGCGTCGACACCTCGACCTACTGGAGCCCCACCGGGCAGGCGATCATCCTCGTCCTCGTCGAGATCGGCGGGCTCGGCATCGTCGCCCTCGCGACCGTGCTCGGCCTGTTCATCGGCGGGCGTCTCGGCCTGCGCACGCGCCTCGTCGCCCAGGCCGACATGCACGTCGTCAACATCGGCGAGGTGCGGCCCCTGTTCCGCCGCGTGGCCGTGACCATGTTCGGGTTCCAGGCCGTCATCGCGGCGATCCTCACCACGCGTTACCGGCTCGCCTACTTCGACGACCTGCCGACGGCCCTCTGGCACGGCGTGTTCGACTCGGTGATGGCGTTCAACAACGCCGGCTTCTCGCTCAACAGCGACAGCCTGGTCGGCTACGCCGGCGACGGGCTCATCATCATCCCCATCTGCGTGGCGGTGTTCATCGGCGCGATGGGCTTCCCGGTGCTGGCCGAGCTGTTCAAGGAGTGGCGCACGCCCGACCGCTGGACGATCCACACCCGCCTGACGGTGTGGGGCTCCCTGGGCCTGCTGGTCTTCGGTGCGCTCACGTTCCTCGCGCTCGAGTGGGCGAACCCCGACACCCTCGCGCCGATGTCGGTGCACGACAAGCTGGTCACCGGGATCGAGGGCGGCATCATGCCGCGCTCCGGCGGGCTCAACAGCTTCGACTGGGGTGCTGTGTCGGGGGAGACCCTCGCCATCGGCACCATCCTGATGTTCATCGGTGGCGGCAGCGCCAGCACCGCGGGCGGCATCAAGGTGACGACCTTCCTGCTGCTCGCGTTCGTGATCCTGGCCGAGCTGCGCGGCGACCCCGAGGTGACGGTCGGCAACCGGTCGGTCGGCCCCGCGGTCGTGCGGACGGCGCTCAGCATCGCGCTGCTGTCGGTGATGCTCGTGACGTCGATGACGCTGCTCATCATGATCCTGACCGACTTCCCGTTCGACGAGGTCTTGTTCGAGACGACGTCGGCGTTCGCGACCGTCGGGCTGAGCACCGGCCTGACCCCGCAGCTGCCCGACAGCGCGAAGCTGGTGCTCGCCGTCTTGATGTTCATCGGCCGAGTGGGCACGATTGCGGCGGCGTCGGCGTTCGTCCTGAGACGGCGTGCACCGCGCTACCACCTTCCCGAGGAGCAACCGATCATTGGCTAAGAAGAAGGACACCGCACCCAACGCGCCCGTCATCGTCCTCGGGCTGGGCCGCTTCGGCACCGCCGTGGCGCGCTCCCTCGTGCACCTGGGGCACGACGTCCTGGCCGTCGACGAGCGCCCGGAGATCGTGCAGCGCTACGCCAGCGACTTCACGCACGTCGTCGCTGCCGACACCACCGACACGGAGGCGCTGCGCCAGATCGGCGCCGAGCAGTTCGAGGTGGCCGTCGTCGGGATCGGCACCGACATCGAGGCGAGCGTGCTGACCGTGCTCGGCCTGCTCGACCTCGGCGTGAAGGAGGTGTGGGCCAAGGCCATCAGCGGCAAGCACGCCGCCATCCTCGAGCGCGTCGGCGCCACCCACGTGATCCGACCCGAGTCGCAGATGGGCAAGCGCGTCGCCCACCTCGTCACCGGCACCATGACCGACTTCATCGAGTTCGACGACGGCTTCGCCATCGCCCGCACCCGCGCCCCCGAGTGCACCGTCGACCGCACCCTCACCGACTCCGACGTGCGCCGCAAGTACGGCGTCACCATCGTCGGCGTGAAGACCCGCGGCCAGGACTTCACCTACGCCCAGGCCGACACCTTCGTCACCACCGGCGACGAGCTGATCGTCTCCGGCCCCACCTCCAAGGTCGAGGAGTACTGCGCGCTGGGGTGAGGGGTCCGTGGCTGCGTCGTCCTGCGGCTGCGCTGGCAGGGCTCTTCGCTCGGGTGGGCCTGCGCTGGCGCGGCGTCTCCCTGGGGTGGGGCTGCGCCGGCGCGGCTTCTCGTGGACCTGCGCCCCGAAAGGGCCTCGACCGGGCGGCTGGGTGCGGCGGCGCCTCGGGTTCTCGGCCTGTGGGTCGCGTGGGACGCAAGAATCTGCGTCTGCGCGTGCCATCGGTGGATCTGCAACCTTCTGGGCGCTGTACAGGTGGTAGATCCACCGCCGAGCGGGTCAGAGGTGGCGGTGCTTCTCCCTTCTCGTGGACCGTGCCACGAGAAGGGAGAAGCGCTGCCCGCCCCACCCCCAAGCGCACCCAAGCTTCTTCCTTCGTGCGCTCCGGCCCAACGCTTCTGCGTTGGTCACGGGATCCCGTAGGAAACGCAGAAGGCTTGGAACTCCATTGCACCAAAGCAGATTCCTGCGTCCACCCCGTGCCGAAGCTGCAGCCCGAGACCCCAGACCAGCGCGGTCGCCAGCCGCCCGGTCGAGGCCCTTGCGGAGACCACCCCCAGCACCAGCCGAGGCAGCGCACCAGCAGGACGAGACCCCCTGCGGCAGCGCACCAGCAAGCCCTGACCCCTGCGCCAGCGCACCAGCACGACGAGACCCCCCCGCCAGCGCACCAGCAAGCCCCGACCCGGCGCGCGGGGAGGGCGGAGGAGGCGTACGGTGCGGGAGGACCATCCGGTTGTGCACGGGAACCACTTGAGGGGAAGAGGATGCAGGCCATCACCACGACGCTCGCGTCCGCCGACGGGTCGTTCCGGCTCGACGCGGACGTCTTCGACTACACGATCGTCGCGATCTACTTCGCCGTCGTGCTGGGCATCGGCTTCCTGGCCCGACGCCAGGTGTCGACGAGCATCGACTTCTTCCTGTCGGGGCGGTCGCTGCCGGCGTGGGTGACGGGCCTGGCGTTCATCGCCGCGAACCTCGGCGCGGTCGAGATCATGGGCATGAGCGCGAACGGCGCGCAGTACGGCATGGCGACCGTGCACTACTTCTGGATCGGCGCCGTCCCCGCGATGCTCTTCCTCGGCGTCGTGATGATGCCGTTCTACTACGGCTCCGGCGTGCGAAGCGTCCCCGAGTTCATGCGTCGACGCTTCGGCACCGGCGCACACCTGGTCAACGCGCTCAGCTTCTCCGTCGCGCAGCTGCTCATCGCCGGCATCAACCTGTTCCTGCTCGCGACGATCGTCAACCGGCTGCTGGGCTGGCCGCTGTGGGTGTCGCTGGTCGTGGCCGCCGCCGTCGTGCTCAGCTACACGGCGCTCGGCGGGCTGTCGGCGGCGATCTACAACGAGGTCCTGCAGTTCTTCGTCATCGTCGCCGCGCTCGTGCCGCTGACGATCATCGCGCTGCACAAGGTGGGCGGCTGGCAGGGCGTCGTCGACAAGGTCCAGCCCGGGCCCGAGCAGCTGTCGTCGTGGCCGGGCACCGACCTCACCGGCATCGACAACCCGTTCTGGTCCGTGGTCGGGCTGGTCCTCGGGCTCGGCTTCGTCCTGTCGTTCGGGTACTGGACCACCAACTTCGTCGAGGTGCAGCGCGCCATGGCGTCGTCGTCGATGTCGGCCGCCCGGCGCGCCCCGATCATCGGCGCGTTCCCGAAGATGTTCATCCCGTTCGTCGTCATCATCCCGGGCATCATCGCCGCGATCGTCGTCCCCGAGCTCGCGGCGCTCAAGTCCGGCGGCGACGCCCAGGGCGTCACCTACAACGACGCCATCCTGCTGCTCATGCGCGACCTGCTGCCCAACGGCATGCTCGGCGTCGCGCTCGCCGGGCTCCTCGCGTCGTTCATGGCCGGGATGGCCGCCAACATCTCCGCGTTCAACACCGTCTTCAGCTACGACCTCTGGCAGCAGTACGTCGTGAAGGACAAGGAGGACGGCTACTACCTGAAGGTCGGACGCGTCGCGACCGTCGGCGCCACCGTCGTCGCCATCGGCACCGCGCTCATCGCGTCGAACTACGACAACCTCATGGACTACCTGCAGACGCTCTTCGGGTTCTTCAACGCGCCGCTGTTCGCCACCTTCATCCTCGGCATGTTCTGGAAGCGCATGACCGCGACCGCCGGCTGGTCCGGCCTCGTCGCCGGCACCGGCGCCGCCGTGCTCGTGGCCGTCCTCAGCGAGGACGCGCTCGGACCCGCCAGCATCGGCGTGATCGGTCTCTCCGGGCAGGGCGCGTCGTTCGTCGCCGCCGGGGCCGCCTTCGCCGTCGACATCCTCGTGAGCGTCGCCGTCACCCTCGTGACCGCACCGAAGCCCGAGAAGGAGCTCGTCGGGCTGGTCTACTCCCTGACGCCCAAGGAGGACCTCGTCGACCCCGACGAAGGTGCGCTGCCCTGGTACCAGTCGCCGGTCAAGCTCGCCGGCATCGGCCTGGTCCTCGTCGTCGTCCTCAACGTGATCTTCCGGTAGGAGCACAGCATGAGCGAGAAGCACACCGCGGGCGCGTTCGACGTCCGCACCCTCATCGGCGGCCTGCTCGGCGTCTACGGCCTGATCCTCACCGGCCTCGGCCTGTTCCGCGCCACCGAGGCCGAGCTGGCCCGCGGCGACGGGCTCAACATCAACCTCTGGGCCGGCATCGGCATGCTCGTGGTGGCCGCCGCGTTCCTGACCTGGGTGCGCGTGCGTCCGCTCGTCGTCCCCGCCGAGCCGACGTCGTCACCCGCCGACGGCACGTCCGACGGCAGCTGAGCCGGGCGTCGCTGTACCTTTCGCCGCCCACGGCCCGGCACCCTCGCCGGGCGGGCCTACTCCTCGCGCAGGCGCGGGACGGTCGCGTTGGCGGGCTTGATGCCGAGCTTGTCGGCGTAGAAGGCGCGGACGACGTCCATGTCGGCGCCGACGTCGTCGGAGGCGACGAACGTCGGGCCGTAGCCCATCGTGCGCGTCGGCGGGTCGAAGAACGCCAGCGTGATCGGCAGGCCGGTCTCGCGGGACAGCCGGTGGAAGCCGGACTTCCAGTACTCGCCCCGCGAGCGCGTTCCCTCGGCGGCGATGACGAGCCGGAAGTCCTCGCCGTCCCGGGCCTCCGCGGCCAGCTCGCCGACCACGCCACCCGCGTCGCGACGGTCCAGCGGCACACCGCCGAGCGCACGCAAGACCCACCCGAGCGGTCCCTTGAACAGCTCCTTCTTCACCAGCACGCGCGGGTGCGCCCCGTCGTGCCACATGACGAGCAGCATCGTCACGAAGTCCCAGTTCGAGGTGTGGGGCGCCCCGACGAGGATCCCGCGCGACGGCGTCTCCCCGACCATCGTGTAGCCCATGCGGCGGATGACGAACCGAGCGAGACGTTGGCGCATGCGGCGAGCGTAGCCGCGTCGGGTGCTCCGCTCGTCGGACCGTCCGTGCCTCGTCGGTAGCATCGTCCGGTGAGCACTGCCGACCGCACCGACGCCGACGACCGTCCCGACACGTCCCACCGCTACACCGCCGCCCTCGCCGCCGAGATCGAGGCGCGCTGGCAGGAGCGCTGGGAGCGCGAGGGCACCTTCGAGGCCCCGAACCCGACCGGCGAGCTCGCGGGCGACGGCGAGCTGCCGGCGTCGACGTACTACCTGATGGACATGTTCCCGTACCCGTCGGGCGCCGGCCTGCACGTCGGCCACCCGCTCGGCTACATCGGCACCGACGTCGTCGGTCGGCACCAGCGGATGCTCGGCAAGAACGTGCTGCACACGCTGGGGTACGACGCGTTCGGCCTGCCGGCGGAGCTGCACGCCATCCAGACCGGCGAGCACCCGCGCGCCAACACCCTCGCGAACATCGCGAACATGCGCCGACAGCTGCGCCGCCTCGGCCTCGGCCACGACCAGCGCCGCTCGTTCGCCACGATCGACCCCGACTTCGTGCGCTGGACGCAGTGGATCTTCCTGCAGATCTTCGACGCCTGGTACGACGAGGAGACCGGTCGCGCGCGACCCATCGCCGAGCTGCGCGAGAAGCTGGGCACCGACGACCCGGCGGTCATCGACCCGCACCGCCTGGCGTACGTCAGCGAGTCGCCGGTGAACTGGTGCCCGGCGCTGGGCACGGTGCTCTCCAACGAGGAGGTCACCGCGGAGGGCCGCAGCGAGCGCGGCAACTTCCCGGTGTTCCAGCGCAACCTGCGCCAGTGGCAGATGCGCATCACCGCGTACGCCGACCGCCTGCTCGACGACCTCGAGACCGTCGACTGGCCCGAGCCGGTCAAGCTGATGCAGCGCAACTGGATCGGCCGCTCCCACGGCGCCGAGGTCGAGTTCGACGTGCCGGCGGTCGAGAACGCCGCGATCCGGGTCTTCACGACGCGTCCCGACACGCTGTTCGGCGCCACGTACATGGTCCTGGCCCCCGAGCACGAGCTGGTCGACGCGATCGTCACCGACACCTGGCCCGAGGGCACCGACGAGCGCTGGACCGGCGGAGCCGCCTTGCCCACCGAGGCGGTCGCGGCCTACCGGCACGCGGCGTCGCGCAAGACCGACGTCGAGCGCCAGGAGAGCAAGGAGAAGACCGGCGTCTTCACGGGCGCCTACGCGGTGAACCCGGTCAACGGCGAGCAGGTGCCGGTGTTCGTCGCCGACTACGTGCTCGTCGGCTACGGCACCGGCGCGATCATGGCCGTGCCCGCGCACGACGAGCGCGACTTCGCGTTCGCCACGGCCTTCGGCCTGCCGACGCCGCGCGTCGTCACGGGCGGGGACGAGCTGCCGTGGACGGGGGAGGGCGTGGCCACCGCGTCGTCGAACGACGAGCTCAGCCTCGACGGCCTGTCCGTCGCGGAGGCGAAGGCCCGCATCATCGCGTGGCTGGAGGACAAGGGCCTCGGCACGGGCACCACCACCTACCGCCTGCGCGACTGGCTGTTCTCCCGCCAGCGGTACTGGGGCGAGCCGTTCCCCATCGTCTTCGACGACGAGGGACACCCGCACGCGGTGCCCGACCACCTGCTCCCGGTCGAGCTGCCCGACGTGCCGGACTACTCGCCCCGCACGTTCGAGCCCGACGACGTCACGAGCGAGCCGGAGCCGCCGCTCGGTCGCGCGCACGACTGGCTGGAGGTCGAGCTCGACCTCGGCGACGGCCCACGTCGCTACCGTCGCGACACCAACACGATGCCGAACTGGGCCGGCTCCAGCTGGTACCAGCTGCGCTACCTCGACCCGCACAACGCCGACGCGCTCGTCGACCCGGCCAACGAGGCGTACTGGATGGGTCCGACGGACGCCAAGACGACCGGCGGCGTCGACCTGTACGTCGGCGGTGTCGAGCACGCGGTGCTGCACCTGCTGTACGCGCGCTTCTGGCACAAGGTGCTGTTCGACCTGGGCCACGTGAGCAGCGCCGAGCCGTTCCACCGGCTGGTCAACCAGGGCTACATCCAGGCGTACGCCTTCACCGACGCGCGCGGCACCTACGTGCCGGCCGACGAGGTGGAGGAGCACGTCGCCGACGACGGCAGCACCACCTGGACGTACGAGGGCGCCCCGGTCACCCGCGAGTACGGGAAGATGGGCAAGAGCCTGAAGAACGTCGTGACGCCCGACGAGATGTACGACGAGTACGGCGCCGACACGTTCCGCGTGTACGAGATGAGCATGGGCCCGCTCGACCAGTCGCGACCGTGGGAGACGCGCGCCGTCGTCGGCGCGCAGCGCTTCCTGCAGCGTGTGTGGCGTCTCGTCGTCGACGAGGAGGCCGGCGAGAGCCGTGCCGCCGACGTCGCGCCCGACCGCCCGACGCTGCAGGTCCTGCACCGCACGATCGACGGCGTCGCGGCCGACCTCGACGGCCTGCGGTTCAACACCGCGATCGCGAAGCTGATCGAGCTGACGAACCACTGCACGAAGGCCTCGGTGACCAGCCGCGAGGTGCTCGAGCCGCTCGTGCTGATGCTGGCACCGTTCGCCCCGCACGTGGCGGAGGAGCTGTGGTCGCGGCTCGGGCACGACGCCTCGCTCGCCCACGCGCCGTTCCCGGAGGCCGACCCGAGCCTGCTGGTGGCCGACACCGTCACCTGCGTCGTGCAGGTCCAGGGCAAGGTCCGCGCGAAGCTCGACGTCGCGCCCGACGTGTCCGAGGCGGAGCTGACCTCCCTCGCGCTGGCCGAGGAGAACGTGCAGCGAGCCATCGACGGCCGCGAGGTCCGCAAGACGATCGTGCGCGCCCCCAAGCTCGTCAACGTCGTGGTCTGAGGGGACGGGACCGACATGGCGGCGCGACGCATCGCGGTGGTGACCGACTCCACCGCCTCCCTCGACCCGGCCGACGCCGAGCGCGAGGGCATCACCGTCGTGCCCCTCAAGCTCGTCATCGGGGCGGCGACCTTCACGGAGGGCGTCGACGCGACGCCGGACGACGTGGCACAGGCGCTCAAGGACTTCGTGCCGGTGAGCACGTCGCGGCCGACGCCCGAGGAGTTCGCCGCGGTCTACGCCCGCCTCGCGCAGGAGGGCCACGACGCGATCGTCTCCGTGCACCTGAGCGCCGAGATCTCCGGCACCTTCGAGTCGGCGCAGGTGGCTGCGCGGGAGGCCCCGGTGCCCGTCATGTGCGTCGACACCCGACAGGTCGGGATCGCGACCGGGTTCGCCGCAGGGCGGGCGGCCGCGGTCGCGCGGTCGGGTGGCGACGAGGCCGCCGCCGTCGGGGCGGCCCTGGCCGCGGGCGAGTCGTCGAGCGTGCTCATGTACGTGGACACCCTCGAGTACCTGCGCCGCGGTGGACGCGTCGGCGCTGCCACGGCCCTGATCGGCTCGGCCCTCGCCGTGAAGCCGTTGCTCACGCTGCGCGACGGCGTGGTGGTGCCGCTGGAGCGCGTCCGCACGTCGGCCAAGGCGGTGGCGCGGCTCGAGGCCCTGGTCGCGGAGGCGGCCGAGGCCGCGACCGAGGGCTACGACATCGGGGTGCAGCACCTCGCGAACCCCGACCTCGCCGACCAGGTCGCGGAGCGGCTGGCTGGTGCGCTGGGCCGTGACCGTGTGCCGGTCAACGAGGTCGGCGCGGTCATCGGCGCGCACGTGGGCCCCGGCATGCTCGCGGTGACGGTCACGCCCCGTCTGGGGTAGGCGCAGGCGCCAGCGGCGTCCAGAAGGTGACCTCGAGGTCGCCGGTCAGGAGCTCGTGGCGCCGGTCGAGGAACTCCCGCATCGTGGCGTCACGATGTGCTGTCCACAGGGGGCGACGGCGACGGTGGCCGTCGTCCACAGGCGCCACGGCGACCCGCTCCAGGACGTCGCGAGGTGCCTAGCGTCGAGGGGTGAGCACCCCACGGCACGGACCTCGACCGGCACCACCCCAGGAGACCCGCGCCGAGGTCGCGCGGCGCCGGCTCGCGCAGCTCGCCGCGTCGTTCGAGGCCACCCACGACGAGGACCCGTTCGACCGGCTGGTGGGTCCCGTGCAGCACCCGGCGGGCCCGACCCCCGACGTCGCCGAGCGCGGGTCGCCCGCGCCTGGGCGACGTCGTGCGGACGCCAGGCCCCGTGGGGGTCTGTCCGGCGTGCACCTGCGGGTCGTGGTCACGGCTGCGGTCGCGGCGGGCGTGCTGCTCACCTGGTGGCTCCTGGCGGAGCGCCCGCGCACGTCCGACGTCGAGCGCCCGCTCGAGGTCTCGGCCCGGGCCGACCCGACGGGTGCCCCGGAGCCCGAGGGCGGCGCGGGGGACGACGGGCACGTCGTCGTCGACGTGGCCGGGCAGGTCCGGCGGCCCGGCATCGTCACCCTGCCCGCAGGGTCGCGCGTCCACGAGGCCATCGAGCGGGCCGGCGGGATCAAGGGCGCGCTCGACCAGCCGACGCTCAACCTCGCGCGCGTCCTGGTGGACGGCGAGCAGATCCTCGTCGGCGTCGACCCTCCCGCAGCCGCCGTGGCCGGGTCCGGTGCAGCCGGCGCGGGCGGGCCGGGTGTCGCCGTCAACCTCAACACGGCCACGCTCGAGGAGCTCGACGCGCTGCCCGGGGTCGGTCCGGTCACCGCGCAGGCGATCCTCGACTGGCGCACCGAGAACGGACGCTTCACGTCGGTCGACGACCTGCTCGACGTCGCCGGCATCGGCGAGAAGACCCTCGAGGACCTCCGCGACCGCGTGAGCGTGTGAGGCGTCGGGTCCTGTCGGTCCCCGGCGTCGACGTCCGGCTGGTGCCGGCGGCGCTCGGGGCGTGGGCCGTCGCCGCCTGGGGCGTGACCGCCGGATCGGGCGCCACCGTGGCGGTGGCTCTCGGGGCGGTCGCG
>NZ_JAMXRU010000098.1 GCF_024124745.1 Aeromicrobium sp. CnD17-E | reverse complement strand
CCGCCGGCCTCGGCTCGGCACCCCCGCCGGCCTCGGCTCGGCACCCCCGCCGCCCACGGCCCGCACCCCCGCCGCGTGTCCGCCGCCCGCGAACACCCCTTAGCACTCGGGAGGGGTGAGTGCTAGATTCTGAACTGGCACTCGAACCCCGAGACTGCCAACCCGTGCACGGCCCCCGCGACGGCGTGCACACCCATCACGTACATCCGTCACTCACCACATCGTTGAAGGGGAGGTCGACCAGTGTCGGTCACCATCAAGCCGCTCGAGGATCGTCTCGTCATCAAGGCCGTCGAGGCCGAGCAGACCACCGCCTCCGGGCTCGTCATCCCGGACACCGCCAAGGAGAAGCCCCAGGAGGGTGAGGTCGTCGCCGTCGGCCCCGGCCGCATCGACGACTCCGGCAACCGCGTCCCGCTCGACGTCAACGTCGGCGACAAGGTCATCTTCAGCAAGTACGGCGGAACCGAGGTCAAGTACTCGGGCGAGGAGTTCCTCATCCTCTCTGCCCGCGATGTCCTCGCCGTCGTCTCCTGACGCACTCTGACGCGCGTGGCATCCCGGCTGGCGGCGTTGCTCGTCGCTCGGCGACCGCTCCGCTCCCAGGTCGCCGTCGCGACGGCGCCTGGCCAGCCGGGCGCCACGCACGTCAGACCTGTCCGACCCCGTGTGTCGGACCTCGCCCGACGTCACCCGTCAGGCCTGCCTGACACCCACCCAGTCCACTCGTAGGAAGGCATCACCATGCCCAAGATCCTCGAGTTCGACGAGGACGCACGCCGCGCGCTCGAGCGCGGCGTCGACGCCCTCGCGAACACCGTCAAGGTCACCCTCGGCCCCAAGGGCCGCTACGTCGTGCTCGACAAGAAGTGGGGCGCCCCCACCATCACGAACGACGGCGTCACCGTCGCACGTGAGGTCGAGCTCGACGACCCGTTCGAGAACCTCGGCGCCCAGCTCGCCAAGGAGGTCGCCACCAAGACGAACGACGTCGCCGGTGACGGCACCACCACGGCCACCGTGCTCGCCCAGGCGATGGTCCACGAGGGCCTGCGCGCCGTCGCCGCCGGCGCCAACCCGGTCGGCCTCAAGAAGGGCATCGAGGCCGCCGTCAAGGCCGTCTCCGAGCGCCTGCACGAGGTCGCCCGCGACGTCGACGACATCAAGGACATGACCGACGTCGCCACCGTCTCCTCGCGCGACGCGCACATCGGCGAGCTCATCGCCGAGGCGTTCGACAAGGTCGGCAAGGACGGCGTCATCACCGTCGAGGAGTCCAACTCCCTCGGCACGCAGCTCGACTTCACGGAGGGCATGCAGTTCGACAAGGGCTACCTGTCGCCGTACATGGTCACCGACACCGAGCGCATGGAGTCCGTCCTCGACGACCCCTACGTGCTCGTCAACCAGGGCAAGATCAGCTCGGTGGCCGAGCTGCTCCCGCTGCTGGAGAAGGTCATCGCGGCCAACAAGAGCCTGTTCATCATCGCCGAGGACGTCGAGGGCGAGGCCCTCAGCACGCTCGTCGTGAACAAGATCCGCGGCACGTTCACCTCGGTCGCCGTCAAGGCGCCCGCGTTCGGTGACCGCCGCAAGGCCATGCTGCAGGACATCGCGACCCTCACCGGCGCGACCGTCGTCACCCCCGACGTCGGCCTCAAGCTCGACCAGGTCGGCCTCGAGGTGCTCGGCACCGCCCGTCGTGTCGTCGTCACCAAGGACGACACCACGGTCATCGACGGCGGCGGCGACGCGGCCGAGGTCGAGGGCCGGGTCAACCAGATCAAGGCCGAGATCGAGCTCACCGACTCCGACTGGGACCGCGAGAAGCTCCAGGAGCGGCTCGCGAAGCTGGCCGGCGGCGTCTGCGTCATCCAGGTCGGCGCGGCCACCGAGGTCGAGCTGAAGGAGAAGAAGCACCGCATTGAGGACGCCGTCTCGGCGACCCGCGCGGCCATCGAGGAGGGCATCGTCGCCGGCGGCGGCTCCGCCCTCGTCCACGCCGTCTCCGTGCTCGACGACGACCTCGGCCTCACCGGCGACGAGGGTGTCGGCGTGCGCATCGTCCGCATCGGCGCCGACGCCCCCCTGGAGTGGATCGCCCGCAACGGCGGCGTCTCCGGCGAGGTCGTCGTGTCCAAGGTCCGCGAGAGCGGCGAGGGCTACAACGCCGCCACCGGCGAGTACGGCGACCTGCTCGCGCAGGGCATCCTTGACCCGGTCAAGGTCACGCGCTCCGCGCTGGCCAACGCCGCGTCGATCACCGCCATGCTGCTCACGACCGAGACGCTCGTGGCCGACAAGCCGGCCGACGACGAGGGTGACGCCCACGCCGGGCACAACCACTGAGTCAGCCGCACCACGAACGAGGCCCGTCGTCCCTCCTGGGACGGCGGGCCTCGTCGCGTCCCGGGGTGGTCGACCGCGGGCGTGGTCGACCGGGTTGACGGGCCGACGTCGTCGCACGACGCTGGGCCCGTGCCCACCCTCGCCGACGTCGAACGCCTGTGCACGGCGCTGCCGTCGGTGAGCGAGGGCACCACCTTCCGCAACCGGGCCTGGTTCGTGGGGAAGGCGGTGTTCTGCTGGGTGCGGCCCTTCACGCAGGCCGACCTGCGACGCTTCGGCGACGCGCGCGTGCCCCAGGGCGAGATCGTCGGCCTGCGCACCGAGGACCTCGCCGAGCGCGACGCCATCCTCGGCGAGGGCGTGCCGGGCCTGTTCACCATCGAGCACCTGGCCCGCCACCCCGGCTACCTCGTCGAGCTCGACGTCGTCGACCCGGCGCGCTGGGTCCGCTCCGACCTCGCCCGTGCCCTCGGTCGGGGCGACCGGTCGCTCCTGGTGACCCAGCGCGGCGAGGGCTCCGGCGGGGTGGGGTTCGTCACCGGCGTCCTCGGCGCGGCCCGTGGTGACGGTCTCGTCGTCGGTCGCTGCCCGGGCGTCGTCGACGACGCCTGGTACGCCGGACTCGGGTCCGCGCAGCGTCGTCTCGGCATCCTCGCCCTGACCAACCTGTCGCAGACGCCCGCGGTCCTCGACGTCACGCTCTGGTCGCCCGAGGGCCCGGTCGACGCCGTCGGCGGCGAGGGTCTCGTCGTCGAGGCGGGGTCGACCCGCACCGTCAGGCTCTCCGACCTCGCCGCCGGCGAGGACGTCCTCGGCGTGCACGTGGCCCGGCGTCGCGGCGCCGTCGCGGTCGCCGCCCTCGACACCTCGACAGGCAGTGCGCAGGGCTCGGAGCTGGTGAGTCCCATGGCCTCGCCCTCGCGTCGCGTGGTGCTCGCCGGCCTCGTGGGCCGCGGCACCCGGACGCTCAGCGTGCTCAACCCGGGCGAGACCACGGCGCGGGCACGCGTGGAGGTGCTGGGCCCAGACGGGACGTTCGCACCGGAGGGGCTCGACGAGGTCCGGGTGCGGCCCGGCAGCGTCACGCGGGTCAGCCTGCCCGCCAGCGTCGGCGACGGCCCGGCGGCGCTGCGCGTCGTCTCCGACGAGCCGGTCGTGGCGTCGGCGTCGGTCGCGTCCGACGGCGACCTCTCGGTGCTCGAGGACGTCGGCGCCTGGACGGGCGGGGCGCTCGTCCCGGTCGGCGGCGCGGTCGGCGAGCCTGACCTCCTGCTCACGGCGCCGGGCGACGCCGGCCGCACCGTCGTGGTGGAGGGCCGTGGCCCTGACCTCGCGCGCCGCGACCGCGCCGAGGTGTCCGTGCCGGCGGGCTCGACCGTGCGGGTCGACCTCGGCCGCGTGCTCGACCTCGACGGCGTGTCCTCGGTGCTGGTCCGCTCCGACGGCGGCGTCGTCGGCACGGCGCACTACACGGCCGGCGGACGCCAGGCGAGCCTCGCGCTGCAGCCAGCGCCGGTCGACGTGCTCACGCCCCGCGTCCGGCCCGCCCCCTGACGGGAGGGGCGACTAGCGGGGGTCGAGGTCGTCGGGGGAGACCTGCCAGACCTCGGCGAGACGATGGAGGACGACGTCCCACACCTGCTCCTCCAGGTCGACCCGCCCGCCGGACCGCTCGGTCAGCGGCCGCCGGTAGAGCACCACGAGCGTGACGTCGCCGCGACGCGCGACGCTGCTGAGCGGCACGTCCTCGGACCACTCCGGCGGCAGCAGCGGCACGTCCTCGACGACGACCTCGACCTGGTCGGGCTCGGCGTCGAAGTGCTTCGCCAGCGGCGCGAGCACACCGGCGACGAGGTGGTCGAACTCCTCGCGCGGCGTCCGGTGCGCCGGCACGCTGCGCGGCGACAAGGGCCCCGGGAGGGCGAGCGGACCTCGTGCGTCGCGCCGGCGGGTCCGCATCCGTCCGGGCCGGGGCCCGCTCACGGTCCCGTCCAGGTGCTGCAGACGTCGGGTCACGCGGTGAGCCTAACCGCACCGCACCCCTCGGCGGGCTACGCTCGGCCCGTGGGTGCTGTTCGACGCTGCACGCGGTCCGCGTGCTCCCAGCCGGCCGTGGCGACGCTGACGTACGTCTACGCCGACCAGACGGCCGTGCTCGGCCCGCTGGCCACGGCGGCCGAGCCGCACACCTACGACCTCTGCGAGGAGCACAGCCGCCGGCTGTCCGCGCCGAACGGGTGGAGCGTGCTGCGGCTCGCGCCCGACCCGTCGACGGTGCGCCCGAGCCACGACGACCTCCTCGCGCTCGCCGACGCGGTGCGCGAGGTCGGACGTCGTCGTCCTCGCCCCGCAGCAGGACCTCCCGGACTCACGCTCGTCCCCCCACCGAAGGAAGACTGAATGCACGCACGGCTGCGCCCTGTCGTCAAGGCCTACGACGTCCGCGGTCGGGTGCCCGACCAGCTCGACCCGGCGATCGCGCGGGCGCTCGGGGAGGCGTTCGCCGACGAGGTCGGCATCTCCGACGGCCGCGGGCGGGCCGTCGTCGGCCGTGACATGCGCGCGTCGTCGCCGGAGGTCGCGGGAGCCGTCGCCGACGGCATCCGCGCGCGCGGCGGCGACGTCGTCGAGATCGGCCTCGCCTCGACCGACATGCTCTACTGCGCGTCCGGCGTGCTCGACGTGCCGGGCGTGATGGTCACGGCCAGCCACAACCCGGCCGCCGACAACGGGCTCAAGCTCTGCCGGGCCGGCGCCCGTCCGATCGGCCTGTCGTCCGGGCTGGCCGCCATGGCCGAGGCGGCCAGCCCGCTGCTCGACCGCGACCCCGCCGACGTGCCGGAGCCCACCGGCACCTTGGAGTCGCTGGAGTTCCTGCAGACCTACGCCGACACGCTGCTCGGCCTCGCGCCCGTCGAGGGACGTCGCCTGAAGGTCGTCGTCGACGCCGGCAACGGCATGGCCGGTCACACCGTGCCCGCCGTGCTCGGCCGGCTCGACCTCGAGGTGATCGGGCTCTACCTCGAGCTCGACGGCACCTTCCCGAACCACGAGGCGAACCCGCTCGACCACAGCACGCTCGTGGACCTGCAGGCCGCCGTGCGCGAGCACGGTGCCGACCTCGGGCTCGCCTTCGACGGCGACGCCGACCGCTGCTTCGTCGTCGACGAGCACGGCGACGTGGTGGCACCGTCGACGATCACGGCGCTCGTGGCCGCCCGGCACCTGCTCCAGGAGCCCGGCGCGACGATCCTGCACAACGTCATCTGCTCGCGCGCCGTCCCCGAGATCGTCAGCGAGCACGGCGGCGTGCCGGTGCGGACCCCCGTCGGGCACTCGCTCATCAAGGCCGAGATGGCCCGGACCGGCGCGGTCTTCGGCGGCGAGCACTCCGGACACTTCTACTTCCGCGAGTTCTACCTCGCCGACTCCGGCATGCTCGCCGCGCTGCACGTGCTCGCCGCGCTCGCGGAGACCGACACCACCGTCAGCGCCCTCATGGAGGAGTACTCGCGCTACAGCGCCTCCGGCGAGATCAACAGCCGCGTCGACGACACCGACGCCGTCCTCGAGCGGCTCTCGCGCCAGTACGTCGACCACCACCAGGACCGGCTCGACGGCCTGACCGTCACCACCGACGACTGGTGGTTCAACGTGCGGGCCTCCAACACCGAGCCCCTTCTGCGGCTGAACGTCGAGGGGGCCGACGACGCCACCATGGAGCGCGTGCGCGACGAGGTGCTCGCGGTCGTGCGAGCCTGACCGGCCGTAGACTGCGCAGCATGTTCCTCGACCCCGCGCTCCTGGAGATCCTCGTCTGCCCGCAGTGCCGGTCGTCGCTGTTCGTCGACCAGGACGCGTCCGAGCTCGTGTGCCAGGCGTGCCGGCTCGCCTACCCGGTGCGCGACGACATCCCGGTGATGCTCGTCGAGGAGGCGCGCGCGTTGGCGTGACTCGGTCCCCGGGGCCTCGTCGGGCCGGGTAGCATGGGGGCCATGGATTTCAACGTCGCTGACCTGTCGCTCGCCGAGTTCGGGCGCAAGGAGATCGAGCTCGCCGAGCACGAGATGCCCGGCCTCATGGCCATGCGCGAGCGTTTCGGCGCCGACCAGCCCCTGAAGGGCGCCCGCATCGCCGGTTCGCTGCACATGACGGTGCAGACGGCCGTGCTGATCGAGACGCTCGCGGCGCTCGGCGCCGACATCCGCTGGGCGACCTGCAACATCTTCTCCACCCAGGACCACGCCGCCGCGGCCGTCGTCGTCGGCCCGCACGGCACCCCCGAGGACCCGCAGGGCGTCCCGGTGTTCGCGTGGAAGGGCGAGACGCTCGCCGAGTACTGGGACGAGGCCGAGAAGGTCTTCGACTTTGCCGAGGGCGGCCCGAACATGCTCCTCGACGACGGTGGCGACATCACGATGCTGCTGCACCTCGGCGTCGAGTACGAGAAGGTCGGCGCCGTGCCGCCGCTGGACTCCACCGACAACGAGGAGTTCAAGGAGGTCCTGCGCGTGCTGGCCCGCTCGCTCGAGGCCGACCCGCAGCGCTGGACGAACCGCGCCCCGATGATCAAGGGCGTCTCGGAGGAGACCACCACCGGCGTGCTGCGTCTGTACGAGCGCTTCAAGGAGAACACGCTGCTGTTCCCCGCGATCAACGTCAACGACTCCGTCACCAAGAGCAAGTTCGACAACAAGTACGGCTGCCGCCACTCCCTCGTCGACGGCCTGAACCGCGCCACCGACGTCATGATCGGCGGCAAGGTCGCCGTCGTCTGCGGCTACGGCGACGTCGGCAAGGGCTCGGCGGAGTCGCTGCGCGGCCAGGGTGCCCGCGTCATCATCACCGAGATCGACCCGATCTGCGCCCTGCAGGCCGCCATGGACGGCTACGAGGTCAAGCGCCTCGAGACGGTCGTCGACTACGCCGACATCTTCATCACCACGACCGGCAACTTCGACATCATCCGGGTCGAGCACTTCGAGGCGATGAAGAACCAGGCGATCGTCGCCAACATCGGCCACTTCGACAACGAGATCAACATGGCCGGCCTGGCCAAGATCCCCGGCATCGTCAAGGACGAGATCAAGCCCCAGGTCCACCAGTGGATCTTCCCGGGCGAGGACGGCCAGCCGGGCAAGAAGATCATCGTGCTCTCCGAGGGTCGCCTCATGAACCTCGGCAACGCCACCGGTCACCCGTCGTTCGTCATGAGCAACTCCTTCACCAACCAGGTGCTGGCGCAGGTCGAGCTGTTCACGAAGGCCGACCAGTACGAGCTCGGCGTCCACGTGCTGCCGAAGCACCTCGACGAGGAGGTCGCCCGCCTGCACCTCGACGCCCTCGGCGTCGAGCTGACCGAGCTCAGCAAGGAGCAGGCCGCCTACCTCGGCGTCGACGTCGCCGGTCCGTACAAGTCGGACCACTACCGCTACTGAGCACGACCGAGCGGAGCACGATGGTCCGGCACCAGGTGAGGGGCGGGTCGCGATGAGCTACCGACGCAGCAAGCGCGACCGCGTCCTCGTCGTCGACGACGACGCCTCGCTCGCCGAGATGCTGACCATCGTGCTCCAGGCCGAGGGGCTCACCACCTCGGTCTGTCGCACGGGCGACGAGGTCATGGACGTGTTCACGTCCTTCAAGCCCGACGTCGTCCTGCTGGACCTCATGCTGCCCGGGCAGGACGGCATGAAGGTCTGCCGTCGCATCCGCGCGACGTCGGGGGTGCCGATCATCATGCTCACCGCGAAGTCGGACACCCTCGACGTGGTGCGGGGCCTCGAGGCCGGGGCCGACGACTACATCACCAAGCCCTTCAAGAACACCGAGCTCGTGGCGCGCGTGCGCGCCCGGCTGCGCCGCAACGACGCCGTCGGGGAGCCGCTCGTGTTCGGCGACATCGAGCTCGACCCCGGTGCGCACACCGTCAGCCGGGCGGGTCGCGCGCTCGACCTGACGCCGCTGGAGTTCGACCTGCTCGCCTGCCTGCTGTCCAACCCCGACCAGGTGTTCACGCGCGAGGTGCTGCTGCAGCGGGTCTGGGGCTACCACCACCCGGGCGACACCAAGCTCGTGAACGTGCACATGACCCGTCTGCGCTCCAAGATCGAGGACGACGCCGAGTCGCCGCAGGTGATCCGGACGGTGCGCGGCGTCGGCTACCAGGCCATCGCGCCCACGCCGCTCGTCGACGAACCGGCCCCATGACGGGCCGGCCGGCGTGATCCGGCGGGCTACCGGGCTGTGGCGACGATCGCTGCAGGCCCGGGTGGTCACGAGCACCGTGCTGCTGGTGGCCACCGTCGTCGCGATCGTCGGGTGGGCGCTGCTGCAGCAGATCGCCGACGGGCTCACGAGCAGTCGCACGGCGAGCGCGGTCGCGGAGGCGCGCAGCGGGTTCGAGAAGGCGCAGGCCGAGCTCGACGTCGCGGTCGAGACCCAGCCGCAGGCCCAGGCCGCCACCCTGACCCAGCTCGTCGACGCGGTCACCGAGACCGACAGTGGCAGTCGGTCCTACGAGCTGGTGCTGGAGGGACCGCTCCGCTCGGGCAGCGGGGCACCGCCGGTCCGCGCGTCCGGACGGCTCGCGCCAGGCTCGCTGCCGCCCGACCTGCGCAGCCAGGTGATCGAGCGACCGGGGGTCTTCTGGCGCTACTCCGAGCTGTCGCTCATCGGGTCGGGCTCGCGTCCGGCCGTCGTCGTCGGCAGCCGGTTGCGGGCACCCGGCACCGGCGACACCTACGCGCTCTTCTACCTCTTCCCGCTCACCGAGCAGCAGCAGACGCTCAGCCTGGTGCGCAACGCGCTCCTGGTCGGCGGTCTGGCGATGGTGGTCATGGTGGGCGGCGTGGCGTTCATCGTGTCGCGGCAGGTGCTCACGCCCGTGCGACTGGCCCGACGCATCGCCGAGCGGTACGCCGCCGGCAGCCTCGAGCAGCGCATGCACGTGAGCGGCGAGGACGACATCGCGCGGCTCTCCACGTCGTTCAACCAGATGGCGGCCAGCCTGCAGAGCCAGATCCGACGCCTGGAGGACCTCTCGCGGCTGCAGCAGCGGTTCGTCTCCGACGTCTCCCACGAGCTCCGGACACCGCTCACGACGGTGCAGATGGCCAGCGAGCTGCTCTTCGACGCCCGCGACCGGTTCGACCCGCAGAGCGCGCGCTCGGCCGAGCTGCTCAAGCGTGAGCTCGACCGCTTCGAGGAGCTGCTCACCCAGCTGCTCGACCTGAGCCGCTTCGACGCGGGAGCCGCGCGGCTCGACCTCGCCGACGTCGACCTGGCGCGGGTGGCGCGTGCGGCCGCGAGCGACCCGCTGCTGGAGCGCGCCGGGATCGTCGGCCGCACGGTGGGGGCCGACCGGCCGGCGGTCGTGCAGGCCGACATCCGCCGCATCGACCGGGTGGTGCGCAACCTGCTCGCGAACGCGGTGAAGTACAGCGGCTCCGACGTGGTGGAGATCGAGGTGGCCCAGGACGGCTTCGCCGTGTCGATCGCGGTGCGCGACTTCGGCGTCGGCCTGCGCGGCGACGAGAACCTGCGGGTCTTCGACCGCTTCTGGCGGGCCGACCCGGCCCGCACCCAGGGTGGTACGGGGCTGGGGCTGGCGATCGCGCGCGAGGACGCCGTGCTGCACGGCGGGACGCTGCAGGCGTGGGGGCGTCCCGGCGAGGGCAGCGAGTTCGTGCTGACGCTCCCGCGCGTCGTCGACCCCGCCCGACGCAGCACGGCGCCCGCCCCGGTCGTCCAGCGGGTGTTCGCGTGACGCGCGCCGTCCGCGCGACCGCCGTCGTGGTGCTCCTCGCCGTCGTGTCCGCGTGCTCGGCGATCCCCACCGGCGGCCCGGTGCGGCAGGTGCGGGAGAACGAGGGCTTCGAGCAGAGCACCGCCCTCTACGCGCCGGCGCCGCCGAGCCGAGGGGCCACGCCGCAGCAGGTCGTCGCGGGCTACCTCGACGCGATGCTGGCGTTCCCGCCCTCGACCGGTGTCGCCGAGCGCTACCTGACGGAGGACGCGGCGCGACGCTGGAACCCCGCTGCCGGCACGCAGGTGTACCGGGACCCCTCGGTCGCGGAGCTGCGGACGGGGACCACGTCGGCACGGGTCCGCCTCTCGACGCAGCGCGTGCTGCGACTGGGCCCGTCGGGGCGGGTCGCCGAGGGAGCCGGCGCGGCGAGCTGGGACCTCGCCCTGCAGCGGGTCGACGGCGAGTGGCGGATCTCCGAGCCGCCGCCCGGGCTGCTCGTGTCCGACAAGTTCTACACCGACTACTACCGGGCCTTCCAGGTCTACTTCTTCGACCCGACGGGGTCGCGCCTCGTGGCCTCGGCCGTCCACCTGCCGGCGGGGGAGCAGCTGGCCACCGCTCTCGTCGCCTCCCTCGCGCGCGGCCCCTCCGACCCCGGGGCGCAGCAGCGCACGTACCTGCCCGGGCTGGGCGACCTGCGACCGGCGGTGCCCGTCGACCGCGACGGGGTGGCCGAGGTCGACCTCGGCACGTCCGCCGCCGACCTCTCGCCGGTCGACCAGGGCCGTCTGTCGGCCCAGCTGGTCTGGACGTTGCGCCAGGTGTCCGACGTCAAGGGCGTGCGGGTCGGCGCGGGGTCGACCACCCTGACGCCGACGGGAGGCGCCGTGCAGTCGATGGGCTCCTGGTCCCGCTACGGCCCCCGTGAGCAGACCGAGCCGTACGTCGTGGTCGACGGCCGGCGTCGCGAGGCGGCCGAGCTCGACGGTCGCCGTCTGCGCGACCTGCCTGCCGCCTGGGACGTCGACCCCGACGAGACCGCCGACCTGGTGGTCGGCCCGGAGCGGCTCGCGACCCTCTCGCGCGACCGCGAGCGGCTGCTCGTGCGTCGCACGTCGGGGACGGACCGCGTCGAGGTGGCCGTCGACCGGCTGGTCTCCGCCTGGTGGACCACCGACGACACGCTCGTCGTCGTCGACCGTCCCGGCGCCGGCCCGCGTGTCCGGGTCGTCGAGCCGCAGGCCACGCGCGTGCTCCCTCTCGGCGGTCTCGCGGGCCTCGACGTCACCTCCTTCGCGATCTCTCCCGACGGCGCGCGGTACGCGGTGACCACGGCCGGCGTCGACGGTCGCGTGCGGGTGGGCGCGGTCCGGCGCTCGGGCGACGACGCCCTGGTCGGGCTCGGACCCAGCCGCGCCCTGCCCTGGCAGGTCGGGCGGCCGTCGTCAGTCGGGTTCGTCGACGGCGTGCGGCTCGCGTTCTTCGGCGACACCGAGCTCGGCCGGCAGGTCTTCGAGGGCCTCGTCGACGGCACGTCCCTCGAGGGGGGCGCCGCGGGCGGGGCGCCGATCCTGCCCGACGTCGCACCGCGGACGCTCGTCGTGGAGGGGGAGCGACGCTGGGCCGTCGACCGGCGTGACCGGCTCTGGTACCTCGGCCCCGACTCGACCTGGACCCGGCTCGGCATCACCCGCGTCGCGTCGCTGTCCCCAGGCGCCTGAACGTCGCCGGCTCCGGGGCGGCGCCGTCCACAGGACCGCGACGAGGGAGGGGACCCGTGCCCCGAGCGGTCGAGGCTGGCTGCATGGACTCCTGGCTCGCCGCGGCCGACCTCGCCCTCGGGGCCG
>NZ_JAMXRU010000097.1 GCF_024124745.1 Aeromicrobium sp. CnD17-E | reverse complement strand
GGGTTCCTCGGGCTGGAGGTGGCGACGGCCGCACGGCGGACCGCGGCGACGGTCACCGTCGTCGACCCCGAGCCGCCCCTCGTGCGCCTGGTGGGCGACCACCTCGCGACCGTGCTGGTGGGCCGCGCGACCGGCCACGGCATCACCGTCCGGCGCTCCGCGGTGCGTCTGCACGGCAGCCCTGTGCGGGGGGTGGAGCTGGACGACGGCAGCGTGCTCGAGGCGGACGTCGTCGTGACGTGCGCCGGCGACGTGCCCGAGACCGCGTGGCTGGAGGGCAGCGGTGTCGCCGGACCGCAGGGCGTGCCGGTCGACGCGTCGTGCCGCAGCCCTCGGGACGGTGTGTGGGCGGCCGGCGACGTCGCTGCACCCGTGGTCGACGGCGCGGTCGTGCGCCGACCGCTCTGGGCCAACGCGGTCACCCAGGGGCGTGTGGCGGCGGCGTCGATGCTCGGCCAGGAGGTCGACGACCCGGTCCTCGACGACTACGCCTGGACCGAGGTCGCCGGGACGTCGGTGAAGGTCGTCGGGCGCCTGCCGTGCACCGGCACGCCCCGCGTGCTCGAGGAGTCCACCGACGGCGGCCAGCTGCTCGCGTTCGGCTCCGACGCCGTGGCCGCGGTCGGGCTCCGGCGTCCCGTCCCGCGGCTGCGGCGGACGCTGAGCGAGCTCCGGTCGGCCGAGCGATGACGAGCCCCCCGTGGACTCCACGTCCGCGGGACCCCTCCGCCCGCTGCCGGCTCCGGGCATCGAGGGGATGTCAGGTGCAGGAGGCTTCGGGCACCAGTCGGAGCGGCAGGGTCTCGAGTCGCTGGATCACGTTGTTGACCGCCCGGGTCGGGGTGTCGACGACGTGGAGGTCGGCGACGTGACGGACGAGCGCGTGCAGCAACGCGTGCGTCTCGAGTCGAGCCAACCCTTGGCCGGCGCACCCGTGGGTGCCGTGTCCGAAGCCGACGTGCAGACGTGCGTCGCGGTCGAGGCGGAAGGAGTCGGGCTCGTCCCACTGCCGCTCGTCGCGGTTGGCCGAGGCGAAGGCCAGGATGACCTGCGACCCTGCGGGGATGAGGGTGCCGTCGACCTCGACGTCGTGGTGCACCCGTCGGCCGAACGCGCGGACGGGAGACTCCCACCGGACGACCTCGTTGAACGCGCTCGGCACCAGGGAGGGATCGGCCTTGAGCCTGGCCCACTCCTCGGGATGCGTCGCGAGCAGCCACAGCGCAGCCGCGATGGCGCTGGCCGTCGTGTCGATGGACGGGGCGAGGTAGTCGACGAGGACCGATCGACGACGCAGTCGTCCGGCCCGGTCGGTCCCTGTCGTCCGGAACACCTCGTCGGCCATGCTCCCCGGCAGGACGTCGGAGCGGCGCGCACGTCGCCGGGCGAACATCAGCATCCTGAGGCCGTGGGGCATGGCGCGAAGGGACCGACCGTTCAGCGGACCGAGGATGTCGAAGGTGGCGCCGGCCCACTCGACGAGGTGCTCGCGGCCGTCCTTCGGCCATCCGACCAGGTCCGGCACGACCGTCAGCGGCAGGCGCAGGGCGATGTCGGCGACGCCGTCGACCGTCCCCCGCGCCAGAGCGTCGCGCACCGTCCTGTCGGCCAGGTCCTCGATCTGCTCCTGCAGGGGCCGCAGGGCGCGCGGCGTGAGCCGGTGGGCGAGCTCCCTGCGCCGTGCGCCGTGCTCCTCGCCGTCCGTCATCAGCAGGCTGTGCCGTCCGATGCGTCGCGACACGGCGTTGAGCCCGACACCGTCGGCGGAACGGAAGGCGTCCGGGTCCGCGAGTGCCGCCTTGACCTCGGCGTAGCGCGTGAGGGCGTACGCCCGCTGCTTGGACAGCCAGACGACGGAGCCGAGGTCGCGCACGACGCGCAGCTCTCGGTGCGGATCGACGAGTGACGAGCGGCGATAGAGGTCGCCGTCGTACACGGGGACGCGGCGGTCGATCCGACCGGCGCGCGGAGGCGGGGTCGTCGCGGCCCGGTGGTCGGCGAAGGGGCAGCCAGCACGCGGTGAAGTGTCCACGGCGCCATGCTGGACGGGAGGCGTGCCGCGCGGAAGCACCGATGTGCACCACCTCGGCCACCCGATGGTGCGTTCTGCCCCTCATCGCCGACGCGGGCCTGTCCTAGGGTGGCGGACGTGCTGTCGAGACCCTCGCCGCTCACGGATGCTGTCGCGGCTCTCATGACCCAGGCGTGCGGCCGGCTCGTGGCGACGCAGGACGAGTGGCTTCCCCCGCTCACCGCGGACGCGCTGACGGCCGTGGGCCTCGAGGCGGCCGCGAACGACCCGGCGCTCAGGGCGGCCGCCGAGAGGGCGTTCCACGCGACCTTCCTCGACTGGTTCGGCCACACCATGGTCCACCCCGGAGAGCCGGTCCCCGTCCGGCTCAACGACGCCGTCCGCCAGATCTCGCGAGAGCTCGTCCTCCTCGGTCTGGAGGACGTCGCCATCTCGGCGTACAGCGCCGGCCAGGCACGCGCGTTCGCGCTGCTCATCGACGCGGCCTTCTCGGTCACCGACGACCCGGCCGAGCTGCAGATCCTGCTGGAGACCGCGACGTGGTCGATGAGCAGCTTCGTCGAACGCACGGTGGCAGCCGTGGACGACCTCATGGCCACCGAGCGTGAGGACGTCGCCCGGGCGGGTCGGGCAGAGGTCCGTCAGGCGGTCGAGCTCGTCCTGTCCGGCGCGGAGATCACCCCCGGCCGGGCCGAGAGCCGGCTGGGGTACCGGCTCGACTCCAGCCACGTCGCGATCATCGCGTGGACCGAGCAGGGGGAGGCGGGAGTCAGCGAGCTGGAGACCGCCACCCGCACCATCGTCCACGGCGGACGGCGCGCCCTCGCCGTCGCGCCGTCCAGCAGTACCCGCTGGCTCTGGACTCCTGGCACCGAGCTGCAGGCCGTCGTCGAGCGGGTGCAGGCCACGGCCAGGCAGCACGCACCGGTGCGCTTCGCGCTGGGTGGTCCGCACAGTGGCATCGCCGGCTTCCGGCGCAGCCACCGAGAGGCGCTCAGGGCGCAGCGCTTCGCGTCCGGCCCCGCGAGCGGCGAACGTGCTGTGACGGTCTTCGACGACGTGCACCTGCTGTCCATCATGTTGTCGGACCAGGAGGAGGCGAGGGACTTCGTCGAGCGCGTCCTGGGCCCGTTCGCCGGCGCGGACGCCTCCGTGATCCAGACGGTCGCGATCTTCGTGGAGTCCGGGTGCAGCGTGCGCGAGACGGCGGCGCGCGCGTTCTGCCACCGCAACACGGTCCTGCGGCGGCTCGCGCTCGCGAGGCGTGACCTGCCTCGCCCGCTCGAGGACAACGCCGTGCAGGTCGGTGTCGCGCTGCGTCTGGTGGGCCACCTGGAGCGACGCGCGGCCGTTCCCGGGTCCTCGTGACGAGCAGCGCAGGACGCCTGGTGCACGAAGCCCCACGCCGAGAGCAACGAGGTGCTCGACGCCCCTGATGGGCGGCTCGGCGCGCGGGCATCATGAGCTGCGTCACACCCCGCTGACGGTCGCAGGAGGTCGAGTCGGTGAAGCCCTTCCGTGAGCGGGATCCGGTGCTGGTCGGTCTGGCCGGCTTCTGCGTGATCGCGTTGCTGCTGGTGGCCGCGTTCCGGGCGGACCGGCTGCCGATCGTCGGCGCCGGGGACCGGTACACCGCGGAGTTCGCGGAGGTTGGCACGTTGACGAAGGGTGCCGAGGTCCGGGTCGCGGGCGTGACGGTCGGACGGGTCACCGACATCGCCCTGGACGGGCCCAAGGCCGTGGTGACCTTCAAGGTCACCCAGGCGGTGGACCTGGGGCGCCGGACCGGCGCCGCCATCCGGATCCGGACCCTGATGGGGGCGCAGTACCTCGCGCTGCTGCCCGACGGTGCGGGGAGGCTCCAGCGCGGCGGGGTGATCCCGCTGTCACGGACCCAGGCGCCCTACGACGTGGTGCAGGCGTTCACCGACCTCGGGCGGACCACGGGTCAGATCGACGTGGACCAGCTGTCGCAGGCGCTGGAGTCGGTCTCCGACGTCGCGGCCCGCACGCCAGCGGAGTTCAGGGCCGCGATCGCGGGCGTCTCGCGACTCTCGAGCAGTCTCGCGGCGCGTGATGACCAGCTCAACACCCTCCTGGCGAACCTGCGCCGCGTGACGGGGACCGTCAACGCGCGGGACGCGCAGCTGGAGCGTCTCGTCGACGACGGTGACGTCCTGTTCCGAGCCGTCGTCGCGCGCCGGGTCGCGGTCCAGCGCGTGCTGGTCTCCACGCGGCGGCTCTCCGACGAGATCCGTGTCCTCGCCGAGGACACGCGGGCCGACCTGCGTCCGGCCCTGGCGAGCCTGGACCGCGTGACCGGCATGCTGCGCCGTAACGCCGACAGCCTCGACCGTGCCCTGATCCTCTTCCCTGCCTTCGGACGCACCTTCGCCAACGCCCTGGGTGTGGGGCCCTGGTTCGACGGCTACGTGCAGTTCTAGGGTCCCGCGTCGGCGCCCGAGCCCCGACCGACCGTCAGCCCACCTGCTCCGCGGCGGCGCGGCCGGCGACGCGGCCGGAGAAGAGGCAGCCGCCGAGGAAGGTGCCCTCGAGGGCGTTGTAGCCCATCATCCCGCCGCCGCCGAAGCCGCTGACCTCACCGGCTGCGTAGAGGCCGGGCAGGGGTGTGCCGTCGCTGGTGAGGCAGCGGCCGGACAGGTCGGTCTCGAGGCCGCCGAGGGTCTTGCGGGTGAGGATGTTGAGGCGGACGGCGATGAGGGGTCCGTTCTTCGGGTCGAGGAAGCGGTGCGGGGTGGCGACGCGGACCAGCTTGTCGCCGCGGTAGCGTCGCGCGCCGCGCATGGCGGTGATCTGGGCGTCCTTGGTGAAGTCGTTGTCGATCTCGCGGTCGCGGGCCGCGAGGAGACCGCGGAGAGACTCGAGGTCGATGGTGGTGTCGTCGTCGCCGACGCGGTTCATGCCGGCGACGAGCTCCTCGAGGGTGCCGGCGACGACGAAGTCCTCGCCGTGGGTCTTGAACTTCTCGATCGGCTCGGGTGCTCCGGGCCGGATGCGCGAGAGCAGGAGCTTGACGTCCTTGCCGGTGAGGTCGGGGTTCTGCTCCGAGCCCGAGAGCGCGAACTCCTTCTCGATGACCTTCTGGGTGAGCACGAACCAGGAGTAGTCGTGACCGGTGCCGCGCAGGTGCTTGAGGGTGCCGAGGGTGTCGAAGCCCGGGAAGTACGGCGCGGGCAGCCGGGCGCCGGTCGCGTCGAGCCAGAGCGACGACGGCCCGGGGAGGATGCGGATGCCGTGGTTCTCCCAGATCGGGTCCCAGTTGCGCAGCCCTTCCACGTAGGCCCAGAGCCGGTCGGGGTTGATGACCGACGCGCCCGCGTCCTGGGTGATGGTGAGCATGCGGCCGTCCACGTGCGCCGGCACCCCGGCGACCATCGTGGCCGGGGGAGTGCCGAGCCGCTCGGGCCAGACCTTGCGGACGAGGTCGTGGTTGCCGCCGATCCCGCCCGACGTCACGACCACGGCCTGCGCGCGCAGCTCGAAGTCGCCGACCACGGTGCGGCTCGACGCGACGCCGCGGTCGACGCCGGTGGGCTCGAGCAGCGAGCCGTGGGCGCCGACCACGACGCCGTCCTCCAGGACGAGGCCGTCGACCTGGTGGCGGAAGGCGAACCGGATGCGTCCGGTCGCGACGTGCTCGCGGACGCGCCGCTCGAACGGGGCGACGACGCCGGGGCCGGTGCCCCAGGTCAGGTGGAAGCGGGGGACCGAGTTGCCGTGGCCCTCGGCGCGACCGTCGCCGCGCTCCGCCCAGCCGACGACGGGGAAGAGGCGCAGGCCCATGCCGTGCAGCCACGACCGCTTCTCGCCGGCGGCGAAGTCGAGGTAGGCCTCGGCCCAGCGCCGCGGCCAGGCGTCCTCCGCGCGGTCGAACTGCGCGCTGCCCATCCAGTCCTGCTCGGCGAGCTCGCGGGAGTCCTTGACGCCCATGCGCCGCTGCTCCGGGGAGTCGACGAGGAACAACCCACCGAGGCTCCAGAACGCCTGCCCGCCGAGGTTCTGCTCGCCCTCCTGGTCGAGCAGCAGCACGCTGCGACCACGGTCGGCGGCCTCCGCCGCGGCGACGAGACCGGCCAGGCCGGCTCCGATGACGATGACGTCGGCGTCCATGGGTGCTCCTTCGTGGGCCGGCCGGGTGCGGGCTCGCTGTCACCTAGGATGCATTCGCAGGCCGCAAGGAGCGATGGTCTTCATCACTTGATGAGCAACCGCGTCGCGTGCCAGTGACAGGAGGTCCCATGGGGTCGGTGCAGCGACGGGCCGTGCAGGCGCGGGTGCTCGCCGACGGCGGACGCATCGCCCGGCGCATCGCCGACGCCCTGCGGCGCGAGATCCCCGCGTACGCGTCGCTCGGCGAGGGCCAGCGGCGCGAGACCGAGGCGATCAGCCTCTGGGGCGTGCAGCGTCTGCTCGAGCTCTGGGTCGAGGACGGTCGGCTCGGCGACGCCGACCTGCGCCAGTTCCACGGCATCGGCGTGGCCCGCGGGACCGACGGTCGACCGCTCTCGGCAGTGCTGCGCGCCTACCGGGTCGCCGCGGTCGAGGCGAGCGGGCTCGTGCGCGACAGCGGCGTGGCGGAGCTCGACGTCGAGGACGTGCTGGCGATGAACGTCGTGCTGCTGGAGTCGCTCGACGCCCTGTCGGAGGCGCTGTCGGCGGGGTACGCGGCGGCCACCGAGCGTCTCGCGACCGACCGCGACGAGGTGGTGCGGGCGCTGACGCAGGACCTGCTCGCCGGTCGCCAGACGTCGGCGGCGGCGCTCGCGGACCGCACCCGTCTGCTCGACCTCACGCTCCCGGCGCGGCTGACGATGACCGTGGTCGGTGCCCCGGGCAGCGACGTGACCGCTGGGGACGTGGCCCAGCTGCTGGCGTCGGCGGACACCGACGGGCTGGTGCTCTCGACGACGCGCCAGGGGGTCGGCGTCGTGCTGCACGAGCGACCGCTCGACGTCGGCGTCGACGTGCGGTCCCGCGGCCGACGCACCTGCCGGTTCGACGACGTCGCCTTGCCCGATCTTCCCGCCACGTTCCGGCTCGCCGAGGTGGCGGTGCGTCACGCCCCGCCCGACCTGGACAGCACACCTGTCATGGTCGAGGCCGACGCCCTGCTGGTGGCGCTGTTGCACGGGCAGCCGCCGGTGGACCCTCGGACCCTGGCCGAGGCGGCCCTGCGCCCGCTGCTGGAGCCCGACCAGGCGCACCTGCTGGCCGGGCTGCGGGCGTTCCTCGAGCGCGGGTCGGCCGTGGCGGCGGCGGAGGCGCTCGGTCTGCACCCGCAGTCGATGCGCTACCGGCTGCGGCGGGTGCGCGAGACCACGGGCCGCGACCTCGGCTCGGCGTGGGACCGGCTGCTGCTCGCGACCGCGGTGGCGGTGCTCTCGCTGCAGCCCTGAGGGCGGGGCGTGGTTCGATGGGCGCGTGGCCGACCCAGACCTCCTCGTCGAGCGCTACCTCGCGGCCCTGGAGGCCGCCGACCTCGACGCCGTGCTCGCTCTGTTCGCGCCGGACGCGACGGTCGTGTCGCCGCTGTACGGCACGGTGCCGGCCCGCGCGTTCTACCCGGTCCTGTTCGCCGACACGGCGGAGTCGCGCCTGACCCTGAAGGCGACGATGCGCGGGACGCGCGACGGCCGCGACCTGGTGAGCTTCTGGTTCGACTTCGACTGGACGCTCGCCTCGGGCGAGCCCGCCCCGTTCTCCGTGGTCGACGTCGCGGAGCTGGATGGGGAGGGACGGATCGTGCGGCTCACGATCGTCTACGACACCGCCCCGATCCGCGGTGCGTTCGACCGGCAGCGACCCGAGGTCGGCCAGGACGAGGCGCCTGCAGGAGCGTGAGTCCCTCGTGACCGCGCGTCCGTCACGACCTGGCGATCGAGCGGATCATCACCCGGAACGCGATCCTGGCCCTCAAGGCAGGCTCCTACTCTTGAGCGGTGTCACGCACCACGAAGAGCTGGAACGGCCGATGACGACCCGCGTCCGCGCAGGCGCCGTGGCGGCGCTCGCCGCTGCCCTGCTCGCCGGTGCCGTCTGCGCGACTCTTGCGTTGCCGCTCACCACGCCGTACCAGGTATTCCGAGCGATTCCAGTGGCAACGGCCATCGTCGTCCCAGGCCTTCTGGTCGCAGCAACTCGGCTCTCGGCTCTGCAGCATCGCGCCAAGCGCTACGTGGCGGCCGTCCAAGTCGTGGTGGGCCTGCTGTGCCTGGCAGCCATCGCCTTCCTGGAGCTGGGCGGTGACCCGAACATCGGCGGCGGGATGGCTCTCTTCGCAGCCGCCTGGTTGCTGATCCTCACGACAGCGGTGACCTGCCTCATCGTTGCCTCGGTCGCGGGGGACGGATCCGCTCGACCGTGAGGTGCTCGCCGTCTCCTTGCTCGTGATCGCCCCGGGTGCGACCGCGCCAACGGTCGGACGCTCCAGGGAAGCCCGCCGAGGTGGCGTGCCGGCCTCGCGCAAGTCGGCCATGTTTCGCGATCCCGGCGCGGAAACAGCCAGGTTGCGCAGACCTTCCGGCGACGTAGTCCGACGGTGACCAGTCCGAAACATCCCGAGCGCTGAATGGAGACATGCCTCCCGCACCGCTCGACGCGCACCGCCACATCGGCGAGCTGCCCGCGTTCCCGTTCTACGGCGGCCCGCCGATCCGGGCCGACGTCACGGCCAAGGCGACGGTGCGCGACTTCTTGCAGACCCTCGACGACGAGGGGACCGAGCGCACGCTCGTGCTGCCGAACTACGGCGTGCCGGTGCCGGACGCCGCCTTCGACCTGAACCCGCTCGCGCTCGAGGCCGCCCAGCGCGACGACCGGGTGAGCTGCGGACTGTGGGTCTCGCCGAAGGCGTCCGACGCCGAGCGCAACACCGCCGCGCTGGCCCTCGTCGGCGAGCAGGGCGTCAAGGCGCTCAAGACCAGCTTCCTGCTCGGCGGCAGCCCCACCGACCCCGACTGCGCCGAGGAGATCGACCGCATCTTCACGACGGCCGCCGAGCACGACCTCGTCGTCCACGTGCACACCTCGCCCGGGGCGGCCTCCGACGTCGACCAGGTGGGCACGCTCGTCGAGCGCTACGGCGACGACACCAAGATCCACCTCGTCCACCTCGGCGGCGGGATGAGCGGGCACATGAAGCTCATCGGCGGCCGGCTCTTCGACTGGATCGAGGCCGGCAAGAAGGTCTACACCGACACCAGCTGGACCATCGGCTTCGCCCCCGCCTGGCTCGTGCAGGAGATCGAGCGACGCGGCGTCGGGCACGACCGGATCCTGTTCGCCACCGACGCGCCGTGGGGCGACTTCGCGGGCGAGCACGCCCGCCTCGCCGCCGCGGCCGGAGACGGCGAGCTCGCCGACCTGTTCTTCCGGCGCAACTTCGAGGCGCTCTACGGCACCTGACCCCCTGATCCCTGGCCCCGGCTCGGCGGCCAGTGCACCACCCGCACGACCTACACCGCAGCACACCACCCGCAGCACCCCATCCCACACCGCACCAGGAGAAGGCCATGACCGACATCGACGACCAGATCGCCCAGAACATCGCCGCCTCGCTCGCGGAGATCCCGCACCCGTCGCAGGCGAAGGGCACCAACCTCTACGGCTCGACGAAGATCTTCCCCGACTACCAGGCGGAGGACGGCGAGAGCTACTTCACGCTGGTCCACGGCATCCCGCACGAGTCCAGCGTCAGCTTCGTCGCGATCCTGCAGGCCACGCGCGCCCTGCGGAAGGGCTTCGACTCCGCGATGTACTTCTACGGTCCCGGCACCCTCGCCTGCATGGCCACCCGCGGCTTCCCGACGACGGGCGACGCGGGGTTCCCGGGCGAGCTGAACATGAACGCCTCGCTCGAGACGTTCATCGCCGAGGGCGGCACCGTCTTCTGCTGTCGCTTCGGCCTCGCCCTGCACGGTCTGCGCGAGGAGGACCTCATCGAGGGCGTCATCCCGGCGCACCCGCTCGACGTCCAGGACGCGCTGATCCACTACGCGCGCAAGGGCGCCATCATCAACTCGACCTACAACCTCTGAGGGCACGGCCATGACTGTCCCGTCCTCAGCACAGGGCTCGCGCACGCCGACCCGCGTCGACGTCGCCATCCAGGGCATCCGGCTGCTCGACGCGCCGCTCACGCGGCCGAACGGCGCGGGACCGAGCGCCGACGGCCACGTGCTGCTCGACGGGGTCGGTGCGGCCATCCCCCTCAACCCGCGGAGCCCGTACTCGGTGTCCGGCGGCCGCCTCCTGCTCGACGGGGCCGACACCGGCCTCGGCGTGGAGGCGGTCGGCCGACCCCGGTTCTACGACCTCCAGACCGCCGACGGGGTGAGCTACGAGAAGATCGCCCGCCTGCACGCCGCGAACGTGCTGGCCACGACGGTCGTGCAGACCTGCGCCCGCTACGACGAGTCGGAGCGGTGCCGGTTCTGCGCCATCGAGCAGTCGCTGGAGCAGGGCTCGACCATCGCGGTCAAGACGCCGCAGCAGGTGGCCGAGGTCGCCCTGGCGGCGGTGGAGCTCGACGGCGTGACGCAGATGGTCATGACCACGGGCACCTCCCGGGGACGCGATCGCGGCGCCACCCACCTCGCCCGGTGCGTCCGCGCCGTGCACGAGGTGCTGCCCGACCTCCCGATCCAGGTGCAGATCGAGCCGCCCGGCGACCTCGCCTCGATCGCCGAGCTGCACGAGGCGGGGGCGCGGTCCATCGGCATCCACGTGGAGTCGCTCGACGACGACGTCCGTCGGCGCTGGATGCCCGGCAAGTCCACCGTGTCCCTCGACGAGTACCGCGCCGCCTGGCGCGAGGCGGTCCGCGTCTTCGGCCACAACCAGGTCTCGACCTACCTGCTCGTCGGGCTCGGCGAGGACCCCGACGAGCTCGTCGCCGGCGCGCGCGAGCTGATCGACATGGGCGTCTACCCGTTCGTCGTCCCGTTCCGTCCGCTGGAGGGGACGCTCGCGACCGACGTCGACCACGTCGCCGCGCCGGCCACCGTCGACGTCGGGCGCGTGACCCGTCAGGTCGCGACGGCGCTGCGCGTCGCCGGCATGGCCGGCTCCGACCAGGCGGCGGGCTGCGCCGCCTGCGGTGCCTGCTCGGCGCTCAGCTGCGAAGGAGCCTGACATGACCTTCGAGATCGACCACGGCATCCTCACCGGCAGGCGTCCGGACCCGACCGCGCCGGCGGACTACATCGTCGTGCAGGCCGACGCGTCCCAGCGCGACGCCTACCGCCGTCTCCGGCGCGACGTGTTCGTGCGCGAGCAGGGTCTGTTCACGACGACCGACCACGACCGCGCCGACGACGACCCGCGGACGGTGGTGCTGGTGGCCCGCTCGATCGCCGGCGAGGTGCTCGGCGGGGTGCGGCTGCACCCCGCCCCGCACCCCTCGACCGAGGACCGCGACCTGGGCTGGTGGCGGGGCAGCCGGCTGGCCGTCCGGCCCGACGTGCGCGGCGCGACCGGTGTCGGCGCGGCGCTGGTCCGTGCCGCCTGCGCCTGGGCCGAGTCGCTCGGGGCGCTGCGCTTTGACGCGGTCGTGCAGACCCAGCACCACCCCCTGTTCACGCGGCTCGGCTGGACCACCACGGGTGACGTCGAGCTGCAGGGGCGTCCCCACGTGGCGCTCTCCTGGCCGATCGCGCGGGTCCAGCGCCTCGCCGAGGCCACCAAGTCGCCGCTCGGCGGGCTCCTCGCCGGCCTCGGTGCTCCTCAGGGCGGTGCCCCCGCACCCGGCTTCTGGGGGGACGACGGCGTCCCGGTGCCCGGCTCGGACCTCGTCGCCGCCTGCGACGCGATCCTGCCGACGATGGTCGAGCGCGACCCCGAGTGGGCCGGCTGGTGCGCGGCGCTGGTCAACCTCAACGACCTCGCGGCCATGGGCGCGACGCCGGTGGGCCTGCTCGACGCCGTCGGGGCGGTCGCCGTCCCCGTCGCCCTCCAGGGACGCTCCGAGGACTACTGGGTGCTGACCGGCCGCGCGCGCTGAGCGCGGACGCTATCGTCTGCCCGTGGCCGACGCAG
>NZ_JAMXRU010000096.1 GCF_024124745.1 Aeromicrobium sp. CnD17-E | reverse complement strand
CCCACCCCGACCGCTGGTGGGGGCTGGCGCCCCGCACGACCTCCGACGCCCCGCTGCGGCCCGCCGACCAACCCATCCGGCTCTCGGGCAGCCAGGTGTCCGCGCTCGAGCAGTGCCCCCTGCAGTGGTTCCTCGACCACGAGGCCCGTGGCGCGCACGCCACCACGTCGGCCCAGGGCTTCGGCTCGATCGTGCACGCCATCGCCGCCGATGTCGTCCGCACCGGGGTCACGCCCGACGTCAGCGCCATGTCGGCGCACCTCGACGACGTCTGGCACGAGCTCGACCTCCCGCCCTGGGTCGGCGCCCGCGAGAAGACGGCCGCCGTCGAGGCGCTCGGACGGTTCGCCACCTGGCACACCGAGAACCCGCGCACCGTCGTCGCGGCGGAGCACCCGTTCGACGTCGAGGTCGAGGTCGAGGGCCGCGCCGTCCGCCTGGGCGGGTCGATGGACCGGGTCGAGGTCGACGACGAGGGTGGTGTGCACGTCGTGGACCTCAAGACGTCCAAGAACCCGCCGTCCTCGCGCGACATCGCCGAGCACCCCCAGCTCGGCGTCTACCAGCTCGCGGTCGAGCACGGCGCCACCGCCGACGTCGTCCCCGACGGCCGCGCGGCCGGTGCGGAGCTCGTGCAGCTGCGCGTCGACGCCGGCGGCGCCCCCAAGGTCCAGCCGCAGGACGGTCCCCGCGACGACCAGCCGTTCTTCGCGGTGGAGCAGCTGCGCCGCAGCGTGCGTACCGTCGCCGAGGAGCAGCTGGTCGCCACCGCGTCGCCGAACGCCTGCGGCTGGTGCCAGTTCCGTCGGGTCTGCCCGGCCCACGACGACGGCGCCAGCATCCTGGTGCGCCAGCGCGGGCCGGTCGCGGGGGAGGAGCAGGCATGAGCCTCGTCCGTGACCCGCAGCACCTGCGCGACCTCGTCGGCATCCCGTTCTCCGAGCCGCAGGTCGCCGCCATCACCGCCGGGCTCGACCGTCCCGGCGCCATCATCGCCGGCGCCGGCTCGGGCAAGACGACGGTCATGGCGGCGCGGGTGCTGTGGCTCGTCGGGCACCTCGGCGTGGCGCCGGAGCGGATCCTCGGGCTGACCTTCACCAACAAGGCGGCTGCCGAGCTGGGGCAGCGGATCCGGGCGAGCCTGGAGCACCTGCCCGCCGACCCCGGCGACCCGTGGGGCGACGTGACGGCCTCGACGTACCACGCGTTCGCCGGGTCGCTCATCACCGAGCACGGGCTGCGGCTCGGTATCGAGCCGGACCTGCAGGTCGTCACCGACGCCTCGCGGTTCCAGCGGATGGCTCGCGTCATCTCCGCCTACGACCGCGAGCTGCGCTTCATCGGCACCCACGTGCCCACGCTGGTCGGCCAGGTGATGGCACTGGACTCCCAGCTGTCCGAGCACCTCGTCAGCCCCGAGGAGCTGCGCCGGCACGACGCCGCCGTCGTCGCGGAGTTCGAGGCCGTCGGCAAGCCGGCCCTGCTGCGCGACGCCGCGCTGACCGCGCTGAAGCGCAGCGAGCTCAGCCTCCTCGTGGAGGCCTACCGGGTCGCCAAGGCGGCCGACGGCGTCATGGACTTCTCCGACCAGATGGCGTGGGGCGCCCAGCTCGCGCAGCTTCCGGAGGTCCGGGCCGCCATGCTCGAGCGCTACGACGTCGTCCTGCTCGATGAGTACCAGGACACCTCCGTCGCCCAGCGCGACCTGCTGCAGGCGCTGTTCTCCGAACTCCCCGTCACGGCCGTCGGCGACCCCGCGCAGGGCATCTACGGCTGGCGGGGGGCCGCCACCGGCAACCTCGAGGAGTTCCTCGACGACTTCCCGGCCGCCGACGGCAGCCGCGGTCGTCAGTTCGCCCTCGTGGAGACCCGACGCTGCGCGCCGGAGGTCATCGCCGCCGCCAACCACCTCGCGCAGCCGTTCTACGCGTCGTCGTCCGTGGTCTCGCCGCTCGTCTCGGCCGCCGACCTGACCGGACGCGTCGACGTCGCGCTCCACCGCACCGTCGACGAGGAGATCGCCGCGCTCGTCGCCGGCGTCGTCGCCGAGCACGACGCGGGCCGACCCTGGGCCGACATCGCCGTCCTGGTGCGGGTGGCCCGCGAGAACGGCGAGATCGTCAAGGCGCTGCGCGACGCGCACGTGCCGTTCGAGATCGTCGGCCTGGCGGGGCTGCTCGTGCAGCCGGAGGTGCTCGACGTCGTCTCGCTGCTCGAGGTCGTCGAGGACGTCACGGCCAACCCCGCGGTGCTGCGGCTGCTGGCCGGGCCGCGCTGGAACGTCGGGCCCCGTGACCTCGCCCTCCTCGGTCGACGTGCCGCGACCCTGAGCGGACGCGGGCACGGCGCCCAGGACGACGCGACGCTCGCCGAGGAGCTGGCGCGGGCGGTCGAGGGCACCGACCCCACCGAGGTCGTCTCGCTCGCCGAGGCGCTCGACGACCCCGGCGACCTGCCCTACGACCCGCGCGCGCTCGAGCGCTTCGCCGACCTCTCGCGGGTGGTGCACCGCGTCCGTGCGCACGTGGGCGAGCCGCTGCTCGACCTCGCGCGTCGCGCCGTCCGCGCGCTCGACCTCGACGTCGAGCTCGAGGCCGGCGACGTCGAGGGCGCGTCCGACAACCTCGCGACGTTCCTCGACGCCGTGGCCGACTACGGCGCCACCGACCGCTACGCCTCGCTCACGGGCCTGGTGACCTACCTGCGGGCGGAGTCGGAGTTCAACGAGGGCATGGAGGTCACGACGCCCTCGGAGGCCGACTCGGTCAAGCTGCTGACCATCCACCGCTCGAAGGGCCTGGAGTGGGGCGCGGTGTTCGTGCCCCTCGTGTCGAGCAGCGTGTTCCCGTCCGGTCGTGGCCGGCCGAGCTGGCTGACGAACGGCAGCGCGCTGCCGACGTCGCTGCGTGGCGACGCGGCGAGCCTGCCCGACCTCGCGGAGTGGACGCCGACCGCGGGCAAGGAGCTGCGCGCGGCGAGCCGCGAGGCCGACCTGCTCGAGGAGCTGCGCCTCGGGTACGTCGCCTACACCCGCGCCAAGGAGCGCGTGGTCGTGAGCGGTCACTGGTGGGGACGCACCCAGCTGAAGCCGCTCGGACCGTCGGACTTCCTGCTCACCACGCGCGACTGGCTGGCCGAGCAGGGGATCGCGCCGCTGCACTGGGCGGACCCGCCCGCCGACGACGAGACCAACCCGCACCTCGTGCTCGCCGACGGGATCGCGTGGCCGGTGGAGCCGCCGGCTCTCGACGGACGGCGAGCGCTCGCCGCGGAGGTCCTGGCCGCCCTCGACGGGGGCGGGACCCCGGTGCCCGAGCTGCCGGTCCCCGGCGACCGGGTGGCCGAGCTCTCGCTCGAGATCGACCTCCTCCTCGCCGAGGCCGAGGCGGCGCAGGCCGAGGCGCGTCCTGTCGAGCTGCCGTCCACGCTGTCGGCGACGGCCGTGCTGGCCCTGGCACAGGACGAGTCGTCGTTCGCGCGCACGCTGGCGCGGCCGATGCCTCGCCAGCCCTCGGGTGCGGCGCGGTTCGGCACCCGGTTCCACGCCTGGGTCGAGTCGCACTACGGCCAGCGACCGTTGCTGGAGCCCACGGAGCTGCCGGGTCAGGGCGACGTCGAGCTCGCCGACGACGCCGAGCTGGCCGACGTCATCGAGCGGTTCGAGTCGGGCCCCTACGGGCATCGCACACCGCACACGATCGAGGCGCCGTTCTCGATGCTGCTGGCGGGCCAGCAGGTGGTCGGCCGCATCGACGCCGTGTTCGCCACGACCACGGCGGCCGGCCGGGGCTTCGAGGTGGTCGACTGGAAGACGAGTCGTCGGGCCGACGCCGACCCGCTGCAGCTCAGCCTGTACCGGGTGGCCTGGGCCGAGCTGCACGGCGTCGACCCGGCGCTCGTGTCGGGTGCGTTCTACTACGTGCGGCTCGGCACGGTGGTGCGGTACGCGCCCGAGGACCTCCTCGACCGCGAGGCGCTCGAGGCGCTGCTCGCGCCGGGCGACGGCCCCGGGCCTAACCTGGCAGGGTGAGCGCCTCGACCTCGTCCGCGACCCCGCCGTTCGCCTTCGACCGGGCCCGCCACGACCGCGCGGGCCTGCTGCGGGCCGACGACGCCTGGGAAGGTCCCGGGGTGCGCGTGCTGGTGCTGGGTGGTGAGCACGTCGCCACGGTCGACGGGCCCGCGCTGCGCTGGGTGCCGCGCGAGGAGGCGCCGGAGGGCATCTGGATCTTCCTCGGCGAGCTCGACGGGGTGCCGCACGCCGCCGTCGTCGTCGAGCGCGTGCCACAGGACCTGACGCCGGTGAGCATCCGCGTCCTGGCGCCCCTGCTGGGTGCCGACGACCTCTCCCTGGCGGTCCACGCCGTCGGGATGGCGCGCTGGCTCGCCGCCACCCCGTTCTGCCCGCGCTGCGGCGGGTCCACCGAGATCCGGTCGGCCGGTCACCTGCGTCGGTGCACCGTCTGCGGCACCGACCACTTCCCGCGCACCGACCCCGCCGTCATCATGCTCGTCACCGACGACCAGGACCGCGCGCTCCTCGGGCACCAGGCCAGCTGGCCGGAGGGCCGTTGGTCGACGCTCGCGGGGTTCGTCGAGCCCGGGGAGACGCTCGAGGACGCCGTCCGACGCGAGGTGGCCGAGGAGTCCGGTGTCGTCGTGGGTGAGGTGGCCTACGCGGGCAGCCAGCCGTGGCCCTTCCCGGCGAGCCTCATGGTCGGCTTCTTCGGTCGGGCGACGGCCACCGACATCGAGGTCGACGGTGTCGAGATGGCGGCGGCGCAGTGGGTCACGCGCGAGCAGCTGCTCGCGCAGGGCGAGGCGGGCACGCTGCTGCTCCCGCCGAGCGGCGTCTCGATCTCCAGCTGGCTCATCGAGAGCTGGTTGGGCGAGCGCATCCCTGCCGGCTGGTACTGACCTCGACGCCGGCCCTGCGGCCAGCGGTCGACCCTCACCGGTCCCGCGACGTCACCTCGGCACCCTGCACGACGTCCGCGTCCGCGTCGCGGGCGTCGACGAGGGCGCGGTCGTCGTAGACGTCACGGTCCAGCTCGCCCTCCGCGTTCGCCACGAGGATCGCGACGAGGGTGTCGCCGTTGACGTTCAGGAAGGTCCGCAGGATGCCGGTGAACCAGTCGACGGCGATGAGGAGGCCGACGGCCTGCAGGGGGAGCCCGAGTGACGTCGCCAGGACTGTGGCGACCACGGGGAAGCCGCCCGGCACCGTGATGGTGCCCATGTTCAGCAGGACCGCCAGGGCCATGCCGAGCACGATGTCGCCCCACCCGAGCTGGACGTCTCCCGCCTGCGCCAGGAACATCACCACGACGACGTAGTTGAGGACGGCGCCGTAGGAGCCCATGGTGAGGCCGACCGAGAGGGTGAAGTTGGCGACCCGCGGGCCCACGCCGATCTTGTCAATCGCGGTCGTCAGGACGGTCGGGAAGGTGACCGCGGAGCTGGTGGTGGTGACGGCGATGGCGGTCTGGTCGGCTACCTTGCGCGGCAGACGCGTCGGGTTGATGCCGGTGCGCGCCACCACGACCGTCACGAACAGGACCAGGAGCAGCACCACGCCGAGCGCCGTCGTGCCGAGGTAGGCGAAGGACGTCGTGACGACGGCGAAGCCGACGTCGCCGGCCAGGGCGGCGAGCAGGCAGAAGACGCCGATCGGTGCGACCCGCATCACGATCTGGATCATCGTCAGCACGACCTGCTGGACGCTCGACAGCACGTCCAGGACGAGCGTGCTGCCCGTCTGGGTGATGGTCGTCCGCAGCGCCAGGCCGAAGAGCAGCGAGAACACGATGATCGGGACCATGGTCGCCGTCGACATCGCCTCGAAGACGTTGGTGGAGACGAAGCCGAGGAGGGTCTGCTGCCATCCCGTGTCGGCAGCGGCCTGGGCGGAGCCCTCGAGCGCCGGGTCGAGCCGGCCGTCGAAGGTCATCCCCGAACCCGGCTCGATCAGGCTGCTGAGGGCCCACCCGAGGACGGCCGCGACGCAGGAGAAGCCGATCATCCACCCGAAGGTCCGCGCCGCGAGCCGCCCGGTGCCGCTCCCGCTCATCCCGGCCGTCGCGACGATCACCGACGCCATCACCAGCGGCACGATCGACATCTGGATCAACCGGATGAACAGGTCGCCGACGAACTTGAGGTTCGCCGCCCAGTCGCCGACGGCCAGACCGAAGACGATGCCGAGCAGGGCGGCTGCGCCGATCTGCGTAGCGGGGTGCTTGAGCAGGGTCATGGGGCCTCCGACGTGGTGCGGGACGACGGCCCGCTCGACGGAGGGGCAACCACCGCTGCGTCCCCCACGGGCCCGGATCGTGAAGCCCCTACGTTCCTGGCCCGGTGTTTCGAGCACGCTCCAGCGACATCAAGATTTCATGAACCGTGTCCGCGTGAGACGACGGTTTCAGCCCGAGCGCGCGCTCGCACCGGGGTTGCCGGAGGGCTCCTGACCCCGGTCGCGGGGGTCAGACGCCCAGCTGGGCCTTCACCTGCGCGACGGAGGGGTTCGTCAGGGCGGTGCCGTCGGCGAACACCAGGGTGGGGACCGTCTGGTTGCCGTTGTTGGCCTTCTCGACGATCGCGGCAGCCTCGGGGACCTGCTCGATGTCGACCTCCTCGAAGCTGATGCCCTCGCGCTGGAGCTGCGACTTCAGCCGGTGGCAGTAGCCGCACCACGGGGTCGAGTAGAGGGTGAAGTCGCCGGTCATCGTTGTCTCCTGTGCGGTCTAGGCTGGTCGCACCGGTGTCGACGACGCCGGTGCCACGGGTGTCAACGACACCACGGCCGGGCTTGTTCCGCCCGCTCCGCCGGGTTGCCCGGCCCCCGACCCGTCCCCGACCGAGGAGAAGTGCCCGCGTGCCCAGCCCCGAGGACCTCCTCGAGAACCTCGACCCCGAGCAGCGGGCCGCCGCCGAGGCCCTGCGCGGCCCGGTCTGCATCGTCGCGGGCGCCGGGACGGGCAAGACCCGCACCATCACCCACCGCATCGCCTACGGCGTCGCGACCGGGCTGTACGTGCCCACCGAGGTGCTGGCGCTCACCTTCACCACGCGTGCCGCGGGCGAGATGCGCGGACGGCTCGCCCAGCTCGGCGCGCCGCACGTGCAGGCCCGGACGTTCCACTCCGCCGCGCTGCGCCAGGCGCGGTACTTCTGGCCGCAGGTCTACGGCACCGAGCTGCCGGAGGTCGTGGGCTCCAAGTTCGGCCTCGTCGCGGAGGCCGCGAGCCGTGAGGGCATCCGCCGACCCGACAACGCCGTCATCCGCGACCTCGCCGCCGAGGTGGAGTGGGCCAAGGTCAGCAACGTCCGGGGAGCCGACTACCCCGACGTGGCGCGTCGTCGCGGACGCGAGGTCGCCGACCTCGACGCGGGCCGGGTCGCCGCGGTCATGGCCGCCTACGAGGACGTCAAGCGCGAGCGTGGACGCATCGACTTCGAGGACATCCTGCTCATCACCGCCGCGATCCTCGCCGACGACGAGCGCATCGCCGCGCAGGTCCGACGCCAGTACCGGTGGTTCGTCGTCGACGAGTACCAGGACGTCAACCCGCTCCAGTCGACGCTGCTCGACCTGTGGCTCGGCGGCCGCGACGACGTCTGCGTCGTCGGCGACCCGCGCCAGACCATCTACACGTTCGCCGGGGCGTCGCCGCAGATCCTCGCCGACTTCGCCCAGCGCTACCCCGACGCCGAGCGGGTCTCGCTGGTGCGCAACTACCGCTCCACCCCGCAGGTCGTGGCCGTCGCCAACGCGGTGTTCGACGGCGTCCGGGGCGAGGCCCACGGCCGACCGTTGCAGGCGCAGGCCGCGCCGGCCGAGCCCGTGCGATACCTGGGCTACAGCGACGAGCCGAGCGAGGCGTCCGCGGTGGCCGACGAGATCGTCCGGCTGCACCGCTCCGGGGTGCCCTACCGCGAGATGGCCGTCCTGTTCCGGATCAACGCGCAGTCGGAGGCCTTCGAGGAGGCTCTGGGCGAGCGCGACGTCCCCGTCACCCTCCGCGGGGTCGAGGGCTACTTCCAGCGCGCCGAGGTGCGTCAGGCCGTCACCCTCCTGCGCGGTGCGGCGCGCGCCGGCGAGGACGGGGCCGACGCGACGGTCGACGCCGACGCCCCCGACCACGGTCGACTCGGGCACGAGGTCCGCGCGGTCCTGGCGAGCATGGGACACACCGAGACCGCGCCGTCGGGTCCAGGTGCCACGCGCGACCGGTGGGAGTCGCTGCACGCGCTCGTGACGATGGCCGACGACCTCGCCGAGTCCCAGCCGGAGGCCGGCCTCACCGAGCTGCTCGCCGACCTCGACCGTCGCGCGCAGTCCGCCCACGCGCCCACGGCCGAGGGCGTGACCCTCGCGACCCTGCACGCGGCCAAGGGCCTGGAGTGGGACGCCGTGTTCTGCGTCGGGACGCACGAGGGGATGATGCCCATCACCCACGCCGACACCCCGCAGGCCGTGGCCGAGGAGCGCCGGCTGTTCTACGTCGGCGTCACCCGGGCTCGGCGCCACCTGACCATCTCCTGGGCGCGGGCACGCAAGCCCGGCGGGCGACAGGGGCGCAAGCCCACCCGGTTCCTCGACCCGCTGCTGCCGCCGGACCACCCGGCGCGCGGCGGCTCGGTCGTGCCGCGCCCCAAGAAGCGCAGCAACGTCGAGCTCGAGTCGCTCGACGCCGACGCGCGAGCGGTGTTCGAGCGTCTGCGGGAGTGGCGCAGCACCACCGCCGCGGAGGCGAAGGTGCCGGCCTACGTCGTGTTCACCGACGCCACCCTGCTCGCCCTGGCCGAGCTGCGCCCCGCCGACGCCCACGGGCTCGTCGGCATCCCGGGGATCGGCCAGACGAAGCGCGAGCGGTACGGCGAGGCGGTGCTCGAGGTCATCGCCCAGCAGGGTTGAGGCGCTCGGCGGCCGTCGTCACTACGACGTCGGTCAGCCGGTCGAGCAGGGCCGACGGCGTCCGCCAGCGCTGCCACGACAGCGGGGAGCGGATCGTCGGACCTCCGAGGTCGACGAGGTCGGGCCCGTGGGTGGCGGCGTGCTCGGCGGGCAGCAGGCCCCAGCCGAGACCGAGGGACACGGCCCGCGCGAAGTCGTGCGGCGACGGCACGAGGTGGCGTGGGGTCAGGGACGCGTCGACGTCGTGCGCGGCGAGCCAGTCGGCCTGGAGCGAATCGGTCGGGTCGTAGTCGACGCGGGGTGCGGTCCGCAGCTCGGCCTCGCCGACACCGTCGGGGGCCCAGCGGTCCATCCAGGTGCGCGACGCCATCGCCCGGTAGGTCAGCGCGCCGAGCGGGACGGCCCGGCACCCGGGCACCGGCTCGGCGCGGGCCGTGACGGCTGCCATCACCGTGCCGTCCTCGAGCATGCGCGCCGTGCGCGTCTGGTCCTCGCGGTACAGCTCCACCTGCACGTCGCTCGTGCGGGTGAACCGGGACACCGCCTCGAGGAACCAGGTGGCGAGGGAGTCGGCGTTCACGGCGACGGCGAGGCGGGGGAGGCGTGCCTCGGCCAGGCCCAGCTCGGTCGCGGCGTCCTCGTCGAGCAGGGCCAGACGTCGGGCGTAGCGCAGCACGACCTCCCCGGCGGCCGTCGGCCGCACAGGAGTCGTGCGCACGAGCAGGCGCTGGCCGACCGACTCCTCGAGGGCCTTCACACGCTGGCTCACCGCGGACGGCGTCACGTGCAAGGCGCGGGCGGCGCCGTCGAAGGTACCGGCCTCGACTACCGCGGCTACGGTGCGCACGGCGACGGGATCGGACCACATGAAGCCATACTAATGCTCCTGAAGAATTCTTCGCTGGTCCTGAAGATCGCTGCGCCCTAGCGTGACGGCGTGACCAGCCTGCTCTCCGGCCTCGGCGCCGGCCTCGCCCTCATCGTCGCGATCGGCGCGCAGAACGCCTTCGTCCTGCGGCAGGGGCTGCGCCGCGAGCACGTCGGGCTGGTCGTCGCGGTGTGCGCCCTCTCCGACGTCGTGCTCGTCGCCGTCGGGGTCGTCGGCCTGGGGCGGCTCGTCGAGTCGGTGCCCTGGTTCGTCGACGCGGCCCGCTGGGGTGGGGCGGCGTTCCTCGCCGGCTACGCGGTCCTCGCACTGCGCCGGGCGGCGACAGGGTCGGGGGAGTCGCTCGAGGTCGAGGGCGACGCCCACGTCCAGGCCGGCGGGCTGGCCGTGCGGGTGAGGCCGTCAGCGAGGCGGGTCGGGCTGACCGCGCTCGCCCTGACGTGGCTCAACCCGCACGTCTACCTCGACACGGTCGTGCTGCTGGGGTCGGTCGCGGCCTCGCACGGTGACGCCCGCGGGTGGTTCGCGGTCGGCGCCATGACGGGCAGCGTCGTCTGGTTCGCGGCGCTCGGGTTCGGCGCGCGTCACCTGGGCCGCTGGCTGCGGGAGCCGCGCGCGTGGCGTCTGCTCGACGGTGCGATCGGCTGCGTCATGCTGGTGCTGGCCGCCGGCCTCGTGCTCCGCTGAGCGTCAGTCCGGCGGCGCGAACCCGGGGATCGACTCCTCCAGGATCGAGCGGAACGGTGCCGTCGCGTTGAGCTGGCACAGCACGCCGACGCCACCCAGCCAGACGCGGTGGATGAGCAGGTACTCCGGCGGCAGGTTGATCTTCATCGACGTCGACATGCCCTCGCCGCCCAGGCCGACCCGGCCTGCCTGCTCGCGCAGCCAGGCCCGCGAGAACGTGAACGTCGCGGCGCCCGCCGGCTCGACGAACGGCGCGATGTACCCGGCCATCACCTCGGGGTCGATCTTCGTGCCGGGACGCAGGAACCCCTCGCTGCGCAGGTGGTCGGTCACCGCCTGCGCGTCGCCCGCCAGTGCCGCGGTGAGGAGCGGGCCGAGCGCGGGAGGCAGCCCGTCGGGCAGGTGCGCCACCGCACCGAAGTCGACGACGCCGAGACGTCCGTCGGGCAGCACACGGAAGTTGCCGGGGTGCGGGTCGGCGTGCAGCAGCCCGACGCGGTCGGGGCTGGTGAGCAGGAACCGCACGTACCGCTCGCCGTAGCGGTCGCGGTCGTCCTGGCTGCCGTCGCGGATGAGGTCGGCCAGGGAGCCGGTGGACTCCATCCAGCTGCTCACGAGCACGCGCTCGGTCCCGTGCACGACGCTCGGCACGAAGATCTCCGCGTCGTCGGCGTACTCCTCGTGGAAGCGCTGCTGCGCGGCCGCCTCGAGCGTGTAGTCGAGCTCCTCGACCACACGGTCCTCGAGCTCCTGCAGCAACGCCTTGACGTCGATGCCCGGCGCGAGGACCCCGAGGAGCCGGGAGATGCGCGACAGCTGGCGCAGGTCCGAGCGCAGCGCCTTTGCCGCACCGGGGTACTGGATCTTGACGGCCACCTCGCGCCCGTCGTGCCAGCGGCCGCGGTGCACCTGCCCGATGGAGGCCGCCGCGGCGGGTTGGTCGCCGACCTCGACGAGCCGGTCGCGCCAGTCGGCGCCCAGCTCGGCGGCCAGCTGGCGGTGCACGACGTCGACGGGCATGGGCGGGGCGGCGTCCTGCAGACGCGTGAGGGTCTCGCGGTAGGGCGCCGCAATCTCCTCGGGCAGCGCCGCCTCGAAGATGCTCATGGCCTGGCCCATCTTCATGGCGCCGCCCTTGAGCTGGCCCAGCACGCTGAACACCTGCTCGGCGGTGCGCCGCTGCACCTCGGTCAGCACGGCGTCGGCGGGCGCGCCGCCGATCCGCCGGCCCATGCCGAGGGCGGTCCGGCCAGCGAACCCGACGGGCAGGGCCGCAAGCTTCGCGCCACGCGTGAACGCCCCGACCGGGAGCGACGACCGACTGCGCCGGCCAGTGCCGCGGTCGTCGGCGGCGTCGTCCGGCTCCTGTGGCTCCACGTCTCCCAGGATAGGTGCCATCGGCTCAGGCGTCCCGGTGGAGCAGGCTCGTGCAGCCCTCGTGGACCGGGACGACTTCCCGCACGACCTCGCGTCCGCGGAGGTGGAGCACGCCGCCCACCGTCTCGGGACGGTCCGGTCCGGCGCAGGCCGCCGTCTGCTCGGCGACCGCGGCGGCGACGCGGTGCAGCAGGACCGGCCCCGGCGACGGCGGGGGAGCGGCGACGAGCGGGCGACCCAGCTGCCCCACCACCGCCGCCCAGGT
>NZ_JAMXRU010000095.1 GCF_024124745.1 Aeromicrobium sp. CnD17-E | reverse complement strand
GACGCCGCCCTGGCCGCGGCCCAGGAGGCGGCCGCCCTGGCGCCGCAGCTGGGCCCGGAGGGCAGGACGTGGCTGGTGCGTCTGCAGGCCGAGCGGCTGCGCCTGCGGTGGCTGGCCGGTGTCGACGCCGACCGCGAGTCGCTCGAGGACCTCTGGCGGCGCGCGGTCGAGGGCTTCGGCGCGTACGGCGAGGTCTACGAGCGGGCTCGCTCCCAGGTCCGGCTCGCGCAGGTGCTGCTGACGTCGGGGAGGCGCCAGGACGCGGTGTCGCTCGTGGAGGATGCGACCGCCACGGCGCGCCGGCTCGGGGCGCAGCCCCTGCTCGACGAGGCGGCGGCGCTGGTGCCGTTGCGGCCCGACGTCCGTGCCGAGGCGCAGGCCGTCGCGCTCACGCCGCGCGAGCGCGAGGTGCTGTCACTCGTGGCCGAGGGGCGGACCAACGGCGAGGTCGCGGCACGCCTGTTCATCAGCACCAAGACCGCCTCGGTCCACGTCTCCCACATCCTCGCCAAGCTCGGCGCGTCGTCGCGCACGGAGGCGGCGGCGGTGGCGCGTCGCGACGGGCTGCTCTGAGCCTCAGGCCAGGGCGTCGCGGACGGGGACGAGCTTGGCCTGGCTCTCGGCCAGCTCGTCGGCCGGCACCGAGTCGGCGACGATGCCGCAGCCCGCGAACAGACGCACGCGGCGACCGTCGTCCTCCAGCTGCGCCGACCGCAGGCCGATGCCCCACTCGCCGTCGCCCTCGGCCCCGATCCAGCCGACCGGTCCCGCGTAGCGTCCGCGGTCGAGACCCTCGATCTCGGCGATGAGCGCGACGGCGGCGTCGGTCGGGGTGCCGCCGACCGCGGCCGACGGGTGCAGTGCGGCCACGAGGTTCAGCGCGCTCGCGTCGCCGCGCAGCACGGCCGTCACGTCGGTGGCCAGGTGCATCACGTTCGGCAGGTGCAGCACGAACGGCGCGTCGGGCACGTTGGTGCTCGAGCAGTGCGGGGCCAGCGCCTCGGCGACCGACCGGACGGCGTACTCGTGCTCCTCGAGGTCCTTGCTCGAGCGGGCCAGCGACGCGGCGAGTGCGAGGTCGCGCGTGTCGTCGCCCGTGCGGCGGATCGTGCCGGCCAGGACGCGCGACGTCACCAGCCCGCGCTCGAGACGTACCAGCATCTCCGGCGTGGAGCCGAAGAAGCCGTCGACGTGGAACGTCCAGCAGCCGGGGTAGTCGCGGGCCAGCCGGCGCAGCGGGGAGCGGACGTCGAGCGGCGCGTCGAGCTCGGCGACGAGGTCGCGGGCGAGCACGACCTTGTCGAGCTGCCCGGCGGAGATGCGGCGCACGGCCTCGGCCACCACGTCCTGCCAGGCGTCGCTGTCGACCGATCCGTCGACGAGCTCCACGCCGCACGGGTGCTGCGGCGGGTCGGCGGGCGTGAGGGACGGCGGGGAGGAGATCGACGTGCCCACGACCGTGACCCAGCTGCGCCCGTCGCGGCGACCGACGACCACCTCGGGCACGACGAGGCTGCTGCCGCGGCCGTCGTCGGCGAACGCGAAGCTGCCGAACGCCACGAGCCCGCTGCCAGGCACGTGCACCTCGTCGCGCGTGACGCTGTGCCGCGTGACCTCGCGCCACCAGCGGTGCGCGCGGTCGAACCGGTCGGGTCCGTCGACGGACAGCGACGCCGCGCGGCCCCAGCCCACGAGCCCGTCGCCGTGGTGCACCCAGGCGACCGCGTCGGAGTCGCGGCGCAGCAGCGCGAGCAGCGGCCCGGGGTCGTCGACCTCGACGGTGCGGGCGACGAGCGGCGACGGCAGGGGGCTCGCCGCAGCGGCCACGGGGGGAGGGCTCGTCACCCGATCGAGCCTACTCGTGGGACGCTTGCGGGGTGAGCCGAGCCGGACTGGACAAGGAGCCCCGCGACGTCGCGCGCATGTTCGACACCGTCGCCCAGCGCTACGACGTGACGAACGACGTGCTGTCCCTCGGCCAGGACCGACGGTGGCGTCGCAAGGTCGTCGACCTCGTCGCCCCGAAGCCGGGCGAGCGCATCCTCGACCTCGCCGCCGGCACCGGGACGTCCAGCGAGCCGTTCCGCGAGGCGGGCGCCACGGTCGTGCCCTGCGACTTCTCCCTCGGCATGCTGCAGGAGGGTCGCCGCCGGTTCGCGCACCTGCCGTTCGTCGCCGGCGACGGCATGCGCCTGCCGTTCGCCGACGCGTCCTTCGACGCGGTGACGATCTCCTTCGGCCTGCGCAACATCCACGACCCGCTGCAGGGTCTGCGCGAGCTGCGACGCGTGACCCGACCGGGCGGTCGGATCGTCGTGTGCGAGTTCTCGACGCCCACCTGGGAGCCGTTCGCGGCGGTCTACTCGAACTACCTGATGCGTGCGCTGCCGTCGATCGCGCGCCGCACGTCGTCGAACCCCGAGTCGTACGTCTACCTCGCGGAGTCGATCCGCGCCTGGCCCGACCAGAAGGGCCTCGCCCTGCGCATGGTCGAGGCGGGGTGGGGCCGTGTGGAGTGGCACAACCTCTCCGGCGGCATCGTCGCGCTGCACCACTCCTTCCGCCCCTGAGTCTCGCCTCTCCCGTGCGCTGCCTGCGGGTGGTCACGACCGGCTGGTGCGCTGCCGCAGGGAGTCTTCGGTCGCCGGTGCGCTGCCTCGGCTCGCGCCGGGTGACCTCCGAGAGGCCTCGACCGGGCGGATGGCGCGATGCCCGGCTGAGGTTTCGGGCTGTGGCGGGGCCTGGTGTGTGGGAGGTAGGTGGCGCGCGCTTCCTGCGGGATGGGCGGTAGGTGACGCGCGGATACGGGGCCGCTATCCGCACGTCACCTACCTCTGCGCGTGGGGATACGCGCGCTACCTACCGCCCACCTAAGGCGCACCCCGAGAACCCGAGCGACGCCGTTCCCAGCCGCCCGGTCGAGGCCCTTTCGGAGGCCATGACCGGCCGACAGCCGCGGCAGTGACGTAGCACGCTCAGATCACCTGCGGCAGCGCGCCAGCAAGATCACGACCACCACAGGTAGCGCACCGGGGGTCGAGACGGCCCGCGGCCAGCACAGCAGCACGATCGGGACCGACCCGCACACCCGCACCACGTCACTTGCACATGTGCGCGGATGTGCACACAATGAACTGTGCTGACGACGCTGCGCCACCACCCGCGCTACGCCCGACTCTTCGCCGCCCAGCTGAGCGGGCTGCTCGGCACGGGTGTGCTGACCGTCGCGCTGGCCCTGCTCGCCGCCGACCTGGCGGGACCGCGGGCGGCCGGGGTGCTGGCGACGGCGATGACGGTCAAGATCGTCGCCTACGTCGTGCTGTCGCCCTGGATCGCGCGGCTGACCGCCGGCTGGGCGCCGGTGCGCGTGCTCGTCGGCGCCGACGTCGTGCGCGTCGCGGTCGCCGCGTCGCTGCCGCTCGTGGACGCCACCTGGCAGGTCTACGTGCTCGTCCTGGTGCTGCAGGCGGCGTCCGCCGGGTTCACGCCCGCCTACCAGGCCCTCCTCCCCCGGGTGCTGCCCGAGGAGGGTGACTACCGGCAGGCGCTGTCGCTGTCGCGGGTCGCGTACGACGCCGAGGCGGTGGTGAGTCCCGCGGTCGCGGCGCTGGCGCTCGTGCTGGTCGACGCCCGCTCGCTGTTCCTGCTGTCCGCCGTCGGGTTCGTCGGCTCGCTCGCCTGGGTGCTGGCCGCACGACCGCCCGCCGCGGCCGCCCCCGCGGGGGAGCGGGAGGAGCGCAGCGGCGGGTTCGTGGCGTTCGTGCGGGTGCCCGACCTGCGCCGGCTGCTCCTGCTCGACCTCGTCGCGGCCTGCGCCTACGCGTCGGCGCTCGTCCTCACGGCGACCCTGGTGGCCGACGTCGGCTGGGGCGAGCCCGAGGTCGGCGTCGTGCTCGCCGTGTTCGGAGCCGGCTCGGTGGTCGGTGCGGTGCTCGTCTCGCGCTGGACGGGGGAGCCGTGGGCGCCGATGTGCTGGGGCGCGGGCGTGGTGACCCTGGCGCTGCTCGTCGCCGCGACGGTCGGTGGCGGGGGTGCGGGGCTCGTCGCCACGTGGGCCGTCCTCGGCCTGGGGTCGTCGCTCGTCCTCACGCCGTCGGGCCAGGTGCTGCGGGCGCAGGGAGAGGGTCGACGGCTCACGCTCCTGTTCGCCGGGCACTTCGCCTGGTCGCACGCCTGCTACCTGCTCACGTACCCGCTCGCCGGGATCGTGGCCGTGCAGGCGTCGCCCCGGCTGGCCCTCGCCGCCCTGGGCGGCCTGGCCGCCGTCGCCCTCGTCGGCGCGCTGCGCCCCCATCACGCCCACTCCCGCCTGTTTGCGTGGGGCCCCACGCAGACAGGCTCCGCCCACCGCAAGCATGCGGCCTGAGTGCGCGTTTGCGTGGGGCCCCACGCAAACGCGCACGGGTGGCGGCCCTGACGAGGGGCGCGACCGGCGCGCCGACCCCTGCGCGACCCCGGCTGCGCCACAATGACGACGTGAGCGACGGCGGCAGGGGCGGACGGGCGATCGAGCCTGCGCCCAGCCTGCGTCACGACGTCGAGCCCACGGCCGAGCGGCTGGCCGAGGCGTCGGAGGTGTTCGGCCTGCTGTCCGACCGCACCCGACTCCACCTCCTGTGGGTGCTGGCCCGCCAGGACGCCGACGTCACCACCCTCGCCGACACGGTCGGCGCGAGCCGGACGTCGGTCAGCCAGCACCTCGCGAAGCTGCGTCTCGCCGGGCTCGTCGAGGCGCACCGCGAGGGCCGCCGGGTGCGGTACACCCTCGTCGGCGGGCACCTGCGTCGCCTCCTCCTCGAGGCTCTCGGACACGCCGACCACGTCGTCACGGGCGAGCCGCACCACGTCTGACCTGCGTCGACACCATCCCACCGGACGCGGCACCCCGACTTAGTGTGACCTCAGTTACACACGCCCCTCGGCGGGCGTAGAGTGAGGCGCAGGTCACGTTGTGAAGTAGTTCACAAGGTCACGACCTCGGGAAGACCCAACGTCCACACATGCTGGAGGTGACGGTGAACGAGTACACACCCGTCCTCGTCCTGGGTGCCCTCGCGGCCGGCTTCGCCGTGTTCAGCATCGCGATCGCGCCGCTCACCGGACCGAAGCGGTACAACCGCGCCAAGCTCGACCGCTACGAGTCCGGCATCGAGCCCAGCCCGCTCCCCGACGGCGGCGGCAAGGTCAGCGTCAAGTACTTCTTCACCGCGATGATGTTCATCGTCTTCGACATCGAGATCGTCTTCCTCTACCCCTTCGCCGTCGCCTTCGACCAGATGAGCTGGTTCGCCGTCTTCGCGATCCTGCTCTTCCTCGTCAACGTCACGATCGCCTACGCCTACGAGTGGCGTCGCGGTGGAATGGAGTGGACCTGATGGGTCTCGAGGAGAAGCTGCCCAGCGGCGTCCTGCTCTCGACGGTCGAGGGCCTCGCCGGCTACATGCGCAAGGCGTCGTTCTGGCCCGCCACGTTCGGGCTCGCCTGCTGCGCCATCGAGATGATGACGTTCGGCGCCCCCCGGTTCGACTCCTCCCGGTTCGGCATGGAGGTCTTCCGTCCCAGCCCCCGCCAGGCCGACCTGATGATCGTCGCCGGCCGCGTGAGCAACAAGATGGCGCCCGTCCTGCGCCAGATCTACGACCAGATGGCCGAGCCCAAGTACGTGCTCGCCATGGGCGTCTGCGCCAGCTCCGGCGGCATGTTCAACAACTACGCGATCGTGCAGGGCGTCGACCACGTCGTCCCCGTCGACATGTACCTCCCCGGCTGCCCGCCCCGCCCCGAGATGCTCATCGACGCCATCCTCAAGCTGCACGACAAGATCCAGCACACCAAGCTCGGCGCGCACCGTCTCGAGGAGATCCGTGCCGACGAGGCCGCCGCCCTCGACGCCGCGCCGACGTCGGCCATGAAGGGCCTGATGCGCTGATGGCCGACGACAAGACCCGCACCGTCGACGACCACACCACCACGCAGGACCGCTCGCACGACCCCGTCCCCGACGGCAACGCACCCGTCGTCCCCGCCGGCACCGACACCTTCGAGGTCGTCGACGTGCGCCAGGGCATGTTCGGCGTCCACGGCACCGGCGACACGAGCGGCTACGGCGGCATCACCCGCCCCGTCGCGATGCCACCCGCCTCCCAGCCGCCCTTCGGCCCCGGCGACGGACCCGGCTGGTTCGACGACGTGCACGACCGACTCGTCGCGCTCTCCGACGGCACCGACGCCGTCGAGCGCGTCGTGGTCGACCGCGGCGAGATCACCTTCGTCGTCCGCCGCGAGACGCTGCTCGACGTCGTCCGGCACCTGCGCGACGACGCGGCGCTGCGCTACGAGCTGTGCAGCAGCCTCTCCGCCGTGCACTTCCCGCACGAGACCGGCCGCGAGCTGCACGTGGTGCTCCACCTGCTCTCCATGACGCACCGGCGCCGCATCCGCGTCGAGACCACGTGCCCCGACGCCGACCCGCACGTGCCGAGCGTCGTCGCCGTCTACCCCACCGCCGACTGGCAGGAGCGGGAGGCCTACGACATGTTCGGCATCGTCTTCGACGGCCACCCCGCCCTCACCCGCATCCTCATGCCCGACGACTGGCAGGGCCACCCCCAGCGCAAGGACTATCCCCTCGGCGGCATCCCCGTGGAGTACAAGGGCGGCACGGTCCCGAGCCCCGACCAGCGCAGGAGCTACTCGTGAGGGCCGCCGAGGGGACAGTCCGGACGCTCTGTCATGCCGCTCGCTCCGCTCGCGGGGGCCTCGGCGGCATCCCCGTGGAGTACAAGGGCGGCACGGTCCCGAGCCCCGACCAGCGCAGGAGCTACTCGTGAGGGCCGCCGAGGGGACAGTCCGGACGCTCTGTCATGCCGCTCGCTCCGCTCGCGGGGGCCTCGGCGGCATCCCGGTCGAGTACAAGGGCGGCACGGTCCCGAGCCCCGACCAGCGCAGGAGCTACTCGTGAGTGGCTTCCAGCGTCGGTGCGGAGTGGTCTCGATACGTCCGACCGCGCTCCTTCGTCGCCGCTCGGACTACTCGACCAGCGGGATCCTTCGCTGGTCGAGTAGTCCCCGTGGCGAGGCACGAGTATCGAGACCACTCGGCAACGGCTCAGCGCTCGGGAGGACGCGATGACCGACACCACCCACGACGCCTACGCCGGCACGAGCGAGACCACCGCGGGACCGGTCTTCACCGTCACCGGTCAGGACTGGGACACCGTCGACGCGTCCGCCGTCGACGGCGACCGGATCGTCGTCAACATGGGGCCCCAGCACCCGTCGACGCACGGCGTGCTGCGACTCATCCTCGAGATCGACGGCGAGACGGTGAAGGACGCCCGACCCGGGATCGGCTACCTGCACACCGGCATCGAGAAGAACATGGAGTACCGCACCTGGACGCAGGGCGTGACGTTCTGCACCCGCATGGACTACGTGGCGCCGTTCAGCAACGAGGCCGCCTACGTCGCCGCCGTGGAGCGGCTGCTGGGCGTCGAGGACGACGTGCCCGAGCGGGCCCGGACCATCCGGGTGCTGATGCTCGAGCTCAACCGGATCAGCTCGCACCTCGTCTGCATCGCGACCGGCGGCATGGAGCTCGGTGCCCTCACGGTCATGACCTGCGGCTTCCGCGACCGCGAGCTCATCCTCGACCTCTTCGAGGCGATCTCGGGGCTGCGCATGAACCACGCCTACCTGCGACCCGGCGGCGTCGCGCAGGACCTGCCCGACGGCGTCGTCGAGCAGCTGCGCGACACCGTCGCCCTGCTGCGCAAGCGGCTCCCGGAGTACGCCGCGCTCTGCAACGCGAACCCGATCTTCAAGGGCCGGCTCAAGGGCGTCGGGCACCTCGAGCTCGACGGCTGCCTCGCCCTCGGCCTCACCGGACCCGTGCTGCGGGCCACCGGCTACGACTGGGACCTGCGACGCACGCAGCCGTACTGGGGCTACGACACCTACGACTTCGACGTCGTCACCTGGGACGAGCCCGACGCCTACGGCCGGTTCCGCGTGCGGCTGGAGGAGATGTGGCAGTCGCTGCGCATCGTCGAGCAGGCGATCGACCGGCTCGAGGACACCGCCGGCGCGCCCGTCATGGTCGACGACCCGAAGATCGCGTGGCCGGCCCGGCTCAGCGTCGGCAGCGACGGGCAGGGCAACTCCGCCGAGCACATCCGCCACATCATGGGCGAGTCGATGGAGGCGCTCATCCACCACTTCAAGCTCGTCACGGAGGGCTTCCGGGTCCCACCGGGCCAGGCCTACGCCGCGATCGAGGCCCCGCGCGGCGAGATCGGCTGCCACGCCGTCTCCGACGGCGGCACCCGCCCCTACCGGGTGCACTTCCGCGACCCGAGCTTCGTCAACCTGCAGGGCACGTCGATCATGAGCGAGGGCGGCATGTTGTCCGACGTCATCGTCGCCATCGCCAGCATCGACCCCGTCATGGGCGGGGTGGACCGATGAGCCAGGGCGTCACGCCGCCGCTCGACGAGGCGACGATCGCGGAGCTGCGCGAGCTGATGGGCCGCTACCCGCAGGCGCGGTCGGCGCTGCTGCCGATGCTGCACCTCGTCCAGTCGGTGCAGGGCAGCGTCACGAGCGAGGGCGTCGAGACCTGCGCGCAGCTCCTCGGTCTGACCACGGCGGAGGTGTCCGGCGTGGCCACCTTCTACACGATGTACAAGCGGCGCACGATGGGCACGCACCACGTCGGCGTCTGCACCAACACCCTGTGCGCGGTGATGGGCGGCGACGCGATCTTCGAGCGGCTGAGCAACCACCTCGACGTCGGCAACGACGAGACGACCGCCGACGGCCAGGTCACCCTCGAGCGCATCGAGTGCAACGCCGCCTGCGACTACGCGCCGGTGCTGACGGTCAACTGGGAGTTCATGGACCACCAGACGCCGGAGTCGGCCGTCGACCTCGTCGACCGGCTGCGTGCGGGTGAGCCGGTGCAGGCCTCCCGTGGGGCCACCATCACCAGCTGGCGCGACGCCGAGCGCGTGCTGGCCGGCTTCGAGGACGGCCGTGCCGACGAGGGCCCGTCGGCGGGCGACGCCTCGCTCGCGGGCCTGCGGATCGCCCAGGAGCGCGGCTGGTCGGCACCCCCGGTCCCCACGGTGGCCGACGCCGGGACGCGGGACCACGGCCCCGGCGGGGGTTCCGGGCCGTGGGCGGAGAAGGAGCCCGACGAGGTCGCGCGGTCGAAGGACACGGCGGAGGCGGAGGCCGACACGCGTCGGGCCGAGGACGAGACCGTCGCCGAGGAGTCGCCTGCCGACGTCCGCGGCGGAGGTTCGAAGGAGGGCGGGGAGTCCGATGACTGACACGCTGACGCCGGTGCTGAGCCGGGGCTGGGCCGACGAGCGCTCGTGGACGCGCGAGGCCTACGAGGCGCGCGACGGCTACAGCGCGCTGCGCACGGCCCTCGACATGGCGCCCGACGAGATCGTCACGCTCGTCAAGGACGCCGGGCTGCGTGGTCGCGGCGGCGCCGGGTTCCCCACCGGCATGAAGTGGAGCTTCATCCCGCAGGACAACCCCCACCCCAAGTACTTGGTGGTCAACGCCGACGAGTCCGAGCCGGGCACCTGCAAGGACATCCCGCTCATGATGGCCAACCCGCACGAGCTGATCGAGGGCGTCGTCATCGCGAGCCTCGCCATCGGCTCGGAGCAGGCGTTCGTCTACGTGCGCGGCGAGGTGCTGCACGTCGTGCGACGTCTGCGGGCCGCGTGCCGCGAGGCGTACGAGGCCGGCTACCTGGGGGCCGACGTGATGGGCTCCGGCCGGCGCGTCGACCTCGTCATCCACGCCGGCGCCGGCGCCTACATCTGCGGCGAGGAGACGGCGCTGCTCGACTCGCTCGAGGGTCGGCGCGGGCAGCCGCGGCTGCGGCCGCCGTTCCCCGCCGTCGAGGGTCTCTACGCCAGCCCCACGGTGATCAACAACGTCGAGTCGATCGCGTCGGTGCCGGCCATCGTCCGCGGCGGCGTCGACTGGTTCGCCTCGATGGGCACGGAGAAGTCCAAGGGCTTCACGCTCTACTCGCTGTCGGGCCACGTGCGACGCCCCGGCCAGTACGAGGCCCCGCTCGGCATCACCCTGCGCGAGCTGCTCGACCTCGGGGGCGGGCTCCGCGACGGGGCCGAGCTGAAGTTCTGGACGCCGGGCGGCTCCTCGACGCCGATCCTGACGGCCGAGCACCTCGACGTCCCGCTCGACTACGAGGGTGTCGGCGCCGCCGGCTCGATGCTCGGCACCAAGGCGCTGCAGGTCTTCGACCAGACGACGTCGGTCGTGCGGTGCGTGCTGCGCTGGACGGAGTTCTACAAGCACGAGTCCTGCGGCAAGTGCACGCCGTGCCGCGAGGGCACCTGGTGGCTGGTCCAGGTGCTGCAGCGCCTCGACGCGGGCCAGGGTCGTGAGGGCGACGTCGCGCTGCTGCTCGACCTCTGCGACAACATCCTCGGCCGGTCGTTCTGCGCCCTCGGCGACGGCGCGACCAGCCCGATCACATCGGCCGTCCGGCACTTCCGCGACGAGTTCGAGGCGGGGATGCACACCCCGTCGGCGGAGCTGTTCCCGCCCGCCGCGTCCACGCTCTTCGCCGCGGAGGTGAGCGCATGACCGTCGAGGCGTCCCGCGAGACCCAGGCCCCGGTCGATCTCGTCACCCTGACCATCGACGACGTCGAGGTGAGCGTCCCGAAGGGCACGCTCGTCATCCGCGCCGCCGAGCTGGTGGGCACCGAGATCCCACGGTTCTGCGACCACCCGCTGCTCGAGCCGGTCGGCGCGTGCCGGCAGTGCCTCGTCGAGGTGCCCGACGCGGGCAACGGGCGTGGCTTCCCGAAGCCGCAGGCCTCCTGCACGCTCGAGGTGGCGCCCGGCATGGTCGTCCGGACGCAGGTGACGTCGCCGGTGGCCGAGAAGGCGCAGCACGGCACGATGGAGCTCCTGCTCGTCAACCACCCGCTCGACTGCCCCGTGTGCGACAAGGGCGGGGAGTGCCCGCTGCAGAACCAGGCGATGAGCCACGGGCGGGGGGAGAGCCGCTTCGCGGAGACCAAGCGGACGTTCCCCAAGCCGCTGGCCGTCTCCGAGCAGGTGCTGCTCGACCGCGAGCGCTGCGTGCTCTGCGCACGCTGCACGCGGTTCTCCGAGCAGGTCGCCGGCGACCCGTTCATCGCGCTCGTCGAGCGCGGCGCACGCCAGCAGGTCGGGATCGGGCCGTCCGTCGACGCCGAGGCGTTCGGCGACCGTGCCGGTGCTGACGGTGAGGGGGGCGGCGCGCAGCCGTTCCACTCCTACTTCTCGGGCAACACGATCCAGATCTGCCCCGTGGGTGCGCTCACCAGCGCCGACTACCGGTTCCGCTCGCGGCCCTTCGACCTCGTCTCGACGCCGAGCGTCGCCGAGCACGACGCCTGCGGTGCCGCGATCCGCGTCGACCACCGCCGGGGTGTCGTCATGCGGCGCCTCGCCGGCGACGACCCCGAGGTGAACGAGGAGTGGGTCACCGACAAGGACCGGTTCGCGTTCACGTGGAGCCGCCAGGACGACCGGCTGCGCACGCCGCTGGTGCGTGACCCCGACACCGGTGGGCTCGTGCCGACGTCGTGGCCCGGCGCCCTCGCCGCAGCCGCGGCAGGGCTGCGCGAGGCCGCGGGCACGGTGGGCGTGCTGCCCGGCGGACGCCTCACCGCCGAGGACGCCTACGCCTACAGCGTGTTCGCCCGGGTCGCGCTGCGCACCAACGACATCGACTTCCGCGCACGTCCGCACTCGGCGGAGGAGTCGGCGTTCCTCGCCGCTCGTGTGGCCACCCGCCAGGACGTCGCCACGCGCGACCTCGAGTCGGCGTCGACCGTGCTGCTCGTCGGCCTGGAGCCCGAGGACGAGGCCGGCACGCTGTTCCTGAGGCTGCGCAAGGGCTCGCGGCACGGGGTGCGCGTCGTGGCGGTCGGCTCGCACACCACGCGCGGCCTCGCCAAGTGCGGTGGCGAGCTGCTGGCCGCCCGTCCTGGCGAGGAGGCCTCGACCGTCGACGCGATCCAGGACGGCGACGGCTCGGCCGACCTGGGTCTCGACCCCCGCTCCGTCGTGCTGCTGGGCGAGCGGCTCGCGTCGTCGCCCGGTGCGTTCAGCGCCGCGGTCCGCCTGGCCGAGCGCACCGGTGCCCGTCTCGCG
>NZ_JAMXRU010000094.1 GCF_024124745.1 Aeromicrobium sp. CnD17-E | reverse complement strand
GCGTGGTCGGCATCTTCCCCGCCAACGGGCGCGGCGACGACACCGTCGTCTTCGCCGACGAGGCGCGCGAGGAGTCCGTGGCCGTCCTGCACCACCTGCGCCAGCAGACCGAGCACCGCAAGGGCGTGAACCGGGAGCACGCGAACGCTTGTACGCTCTGGAACGTCTGGTCCGGACGTCCAGCGAGTTCTCAGGGATCTCGGCTGGTCTGCACACCATCGCCCGCCTAGACTTGGTCTAGACCCACCACCAGGAGGCCTCCGGTGCCACTCTCCGACGAAGAAGCCCGCCTGCTCCAGCAGCTCGAGCAGTCTCTCGCGGCCGAGGATCCCGACTTCGCGTCGACCCTCCGGGGCTCCAAGCAGGCCGCGCGCAACCGCAAGGTCGCCGTGCTGTCCGGGCTGGGTCTCGTCGTCGGCCTCGGCATCCTGTTCGCCGGTGCGGTCTCCGCCCTCACCTGGCTCGGCGTGCTCGGCTTCGTCGTCATGCTCGCCGGCGGCTACTTCCTCGTCACCGCGTGGCGCCATGGCCTGACGGCCGCGCCCGACGCCGGTCCCACGCGCTCGTCCGGTCCCAAGGGCCCGAAGCAGTCCGGCTCGTTCGTCGACCGCATGGAGGAGCGCTGGCAGCGTCGCCAGGACGGCGACGACCGCTGATCCTCCCGCGGACCCCCTGAGGTCCGCCCCCACACCTCCCCACACCGGGTTCCGCACCAGCGGGACCCGGTGTCGTCATGTCCGGCCCTCCCCGCGCCGGCAGCCCCCACCGAGCGGGCGAGGGGACGGGAGCGGACGCGCATCCGCTCCACTTCGCCCCACCTCGACGCGAGCGGAGGCGCCCCGCGCTGCAACGACGGCGCAGGAGGCCTCTCACGGCGCGCTGCGGCACGTCACGAAACTGCCGGAATTTCCGCTGTGTCGCGTTGACGGTGGGGGAAGGTGGGGTAGGGTGGTGCGAAATGGAGCACTTGGGGATCTCTTCACGACGGTGGAGGGCCCGACGCGGGAGACGAGGTGAGGGGAGGTGGGCATCGATGCGGACAACTTCTTCGGCACCTACACGCCCCGCCTCGACGACAAGTCGCGTCTCTTCCTGCCCGCCAAGTTCCGCCCGCGGCTCGAGGGCGGCATCGTGCTGACCCGCGGGCAGGAGAACTGCATCTACGGCTGGACGACCGAGGCCTTCGGCGCGTTCACCGACCGCATCCGCGAGACGCCGTTCACCAACCGTGAGGCCCGCAACTTCGTGCGCATGCTCTACTCGGGCGCCTCCTCGGAGGTCCCCGACAAGCAGGGCCGCATCTCCATCCCGCCGGTGCTGCGCACCTGGGCCGGGCTCGAGCGCGACGTCGCCGTCGTCGGCGCGATGGACCGCATCGAGATCTGGGACGCCCGCCGCTGGGACGAGTACTCCGCCGGCCAGGAGGAGCAGTTCTCCGACATGTCCGACGAGGTGATGCCCGGCATCTTCTGAGCCCGCGAGGTCCGACCTCCGCCTGTCCGGTCCTGGCATCACTTCCCCGGTGCCAGAGCCGTACGGACGGGGATCAGGCCGCACGGTCGCCCTCCGCACCACCGTCCACCCCCACAGCCCGCTCCACGGAGCCCCGAGCACCCGAGGAGGTGCGATGCACCAGCCCCGACGCGTCCGGCACGAGCTCGCCGACGCCGCCGTCCTGATGGCGTTCTCCGCCGGCGTCTCCGTCGCCCTCGCGCTGCTCATCGGGCTGGCCGTCACCCTCGTGGCCGGTGCCGCGTGACGCAGGACGACGGGGTGGGCACCCCGGACGCCCGGCACGTGCCGGTCCTGCTCGACCGGTGCCTGGAGCTGCTCGAACCCGCCCTGACCGCGCCCGGCGAGCGCCGCCGCGTCGTCGTCGACGCGACCCTCGGGCTCGGCGGCCACACCGAGGCGATGCTCCGGCGCTTCCCCGACGTGCACGTCGTGGGCGTCGACCGCGACACCGAGGCCCTCGCCCGTGCCCAGGCGCGCCTCGAGCCCTTCGGCGACCGCGTCACCTACGCCCACGCCGTGTACGACGAGCTGCCCGACGTCCTCGCCGACGCCGGGCTGCGCCGCGTCGACGGCGTGCTCTTCGACCTCGGCGTCTCCTCGATGCAGCTCGACCTCGCCGACCGCGGGTTCGCCTACGCGCAGGACGCGCCCCTCGACATGCGCATGACGCCCGGGGTCGGGCCCACGGCCGCCGACGTGCTCAACACCTACCCGGCCGACCGGCTCGCGCGCGTCCTGCGCGTGCACGGCGAGGAGAAGTTCGCCCGACGGATCGCCGACGCCGTCGTCGCCGCCCGGGAGACCGAGCCCTTCACCCGCAGCGCCCGCCTGGTGGAGCTCGTCCGCGACAGCATCCCCGCCGCCGCCCGCCGCACCGGGGGACACCCGGCCAAGCGGACCTTCCAGGCGCTGCGCATCGAGGTCAACGACGAGCTCGCCGTCTACGCCCGGGCCCTGCCCGCCGCGCTCGACGCCCTCGCCGTCGGCGGTCGCGTCGTCGTCCTGTCCTACCACTCGCTCGAGGACCGCATCACCAAGCGCGCCCTCGCCGACGTGACCACGCTCGACGTGCCGCACGGGCTGCCCGTCGTGCCTGCCGGCCTCGAGCCGCGCTTCAGGCTCCTCACCCGCGGCGCCGAGCAGGCGAGCGAGGCCGAGGCCACCGACAACCCCCGCGCCCGGTCGGTCCGGCTGCGCGCCGTCGAGAGGGTCGCCGCATGAGCACCATGCACGCCGCGCGTCCGCGCCAGAGGACGGCCCGTCAGGCCCGCCCGACCACCCTCCCGCTGCGGCTCGTCGCCCCCGTGCGCAGCCGCGCCGGCCGGGCGCCCTTCGTCGTCGTCGTGCTCACCGTGCTCGGCATCGGCCTCGTCGGGCTGATCCTCCTCAGCACCGTGCTGCAGGCCCAGGCCTTCGAGATCGCCCGCCTGCAGTCCAGGGCCGACGCGCTGACCGTGCAGGAGCAGGACCTGCGCCGCGAGGTCGAGCGGCTCCAGGCGCCCGCGGACCTCGCGCAGCGCGCCGTCCTCCTCGGCATGGTGCCCAACACCAACCCCGTCTTCCTCCGCTCGAGCGACGGCAAGGTCGTCGGCGACCCCGTGCCCGCCGAGCCCCGCAGCAACGTCGAGAGGGTCGATCGATGAAGCGTCAGCGTCTCTCCCGCACCCGGCTGCGGGTCAGCCTCCTGCTCGTCGTCAGCCTGTTCATGCTCTTCGGCGTCCGGCTCTTCTGGATCCAGGGCCTCGACGCCCAGGCCTACGCCGCCATGGCGCGCAACGCCAGCACCCAGCCCGTCACCGTGCCCGCGCCGCGCGGCGACATCCTCGACCGCAACGGCGAGGTCATCGCCACCAGCGTCGACTCGCTCACCCTCACCGCCGACCCCACCCTGACGACGAAGAAGGCCCCGCAGATCGCGCGCATCCTCGTCTCGAGCCTCGGCGAGGACCGCGTCGACTACTTCGACCTCATCGAGAAGCTGCGCACCCCCGACACCCGGTTCGTGGTCCTCGAGAAGAACCTGCCCGCGGCCCAGGGCCAGAAGGCGCTCCAGGCGCTGCGCAAGGCCGGCGCGGCGGGCGTCTTCAGCCAGAAGACGACCATGCGCACCTACCCCGGTGGCCGGCTCGCCGCCAACCTCGTCGGCTACATGAGCCAGACCAAGGACTCCGACACCCCCGTCGGCGTGCAGGGCATCGAGCGCCAGTACGACGCGCTGCTCACCGGCAAGGACGGATCCGCCACCTACGAGGTGTCGCCGACCGGGCAGCGGATCCCCATGGCCGACAGCACCGTCGTGCCGATGAAGCCCGGCCAGGACGTCCAGACCACCATCGACCGCGACCTGCAGTGGTACGCCGACCAGCGCCTCGCCGACGCCGTGCGCTCCGCGGGCGCCGACTGGGGACTGGCCATCACCATGGACGTGCGCACCGGCCAGGTCGTCCAGCTCTCGCAGGCCCCCACCTTCGACCCCGGCTCGAAGGCGACCATGCAGGACTCCAACACCGTCTCGCGGTTCGTGCAGACCGTCTACGAGCCCGGCTCCGTGCTCAAGACCATCACCATGGCGGCGCTCGCCGACCAGGGCAAGATCGCGCCGGACACGCAGATCAGCGTCCCCGGCAAGATGGTCATCGACAAGTTCCCCATCGGCGACTACTGGCAGCACGGCACGCTCAACCTCACCGCCGCCGGCGTCATCGCCAAGTCGTCGAACCTCGGCACCATCGTCGCCGCGCAGCAGATGAGCAACCAGACGATGCACGACTACCTGCGCAAGTTCGGCTTCGGCGTCGGCTCCGGCGTCCAGCTGCCCGGTGAGTCCAGGGGCATCCTCGCCCCCGCCGCCAGCTGGACCAAGGCCAACCACGCCACCATCTCCTTCGGACAGGGCATCTCCGTCACGGCGCTGCAGGTGGTGCGCGCCGTCGGCGCCATCGCCAACGGCGGCGTCATGGTCGACCCGTCCGTCGTCAGCGGGTTCGTCGACGCCGACGGCCACCGCACCGACGCCAAGGAGGTGCCCTCCCGACGCGTCGTCTCCAAGAAGGCGGCCGCCGAGGTCACCCGCATGATGGAGGCCGTCACCGCCGACGACGGCACCGCGCCCGCCGCGCAGATCCCCGGCTACCGCGTCGCCGGCAAGACCGGCACCGCCTGGCGGGTCAACCCCGTCACCGGACGCTACGTCCGCGGGCAGAACACCGTCTCGTTCATCGGCTTCGCGCCCGCCGACGAGCCCCGCTTCATCACCTACGTGGTGCTCGACAAGCCGTTCGCCAACGCCGGCGGTGGCTCGACCGCCGCCCCCGTCTTCCACGACATCATGTCGATGGCCCTCGAGCGCTTCGGCGTCGCGCCCACCGGGTCGCGCTCGCCGAAGGTGGCGCAGACCTGGTAGCCGGGGCGCGCTCGTACCTCGCGCTCGCGCGCGGCTCGCTCGCTGGCGCTCGCTCGCCGCTGAAGTGAGTTCGGGGCTCGGTTGGCGTGGCTTGCACGGGGTGGGGATGGAACGAGTTCCGGGGTGGGGTGAGGGGATGGCGCTGAGTCGCTACGTTGGACCGGTGACCGACAGCGAGGACCTCCCGACGACCATGCGGACCCGGCCACGCGAGGTGGCGCGGCGGACGCTCGCCGACGTCGCCCAGCACCTCGACGCACCGCAGCCGGTGCGGGAGGACCCCGTCGTCACCGGCATCAGCCTCAGCACCCGGACCCTGCAGCCCGGCGACCTCTACGCCGCCCTGCCCGGCAGCCGGGTCCACGGCGCCGACTTCGCCGACGCCGCGAAGGCAGCCGGCGCCGTCGCCGTGCTCACCGACGCCGACGGCGCCGCCCGCACGGCAGGCCTGCCGACCGTCGTCGTCGACCGTCCCCGCAGCCGGCTCGCCGAGCTGAGCGCCTGGTTCCACGACCACCCCACGCGGGCGCTCACGACCTTCGGCATCACGGGCACCCAGGGGAAGACCACCACCACCTACCTCGCCGAGTCCGCGGTCGGCAGCGCCCGCAGCGCCGTCGTCGGCACCATCGGCACCCGCGTCAAGGGCGTCCCGGCCGCCTCCGCGCTCACCACCCCGGAGGCGCCGGACCTGCAGGCGCTGTTCGCCGTCATGCGCGAGGAGCAGGTCGAGGCCTGCGCCATGGAGGTCTCGAGCCACGCGCTGGTGCAGGGCCGTGTCGAGGGGTTCGCCTTCGACGTCGCCGCCTTCCTCAACCTGGGGCGCGACCACCTCGACTTCCACCGTGACCTCGACGACTACTTCGCGGCCAAGGCCAGCCTCTTCACGCCCGAGCACGCCGAGCGGGCCGTCGTCAACATCGACGACGAGCACGGCCGACGTCTCGTCGACCTCACGCCGCTGCCCGTCACCACCTTCTCCACCGCCGGACGCGTCGCCGACTGGCGGGCCGCCAACGTCCGACCCCACCGGCTCGGCACCGACCTGGAGGTGCTCGGACCCGACGGGCTCGAGCTCGACCTGCACGTGCCGCTGCCGGGCGTGTTCAACGTCGCCAACGCGCTCGCCGTCATCGCCTCCCTCGCCACGGTCGGCCACGACCCGGCCGACCTCGCCGCCGGCATCGCGACCAGCCCCGGCGTCCCCGGCCGGATGGAGCGCGTCGACGCCGGGCAGGAGTGGACCGCCGTCGTCGACTACGCGCACAAGCCCGACGCCGTCGAGGCCGTCCTCACCGCGCTGCGTCCGGTCACCCCCGGCCGGCTCGTCGTCGTCATCGGCGCCGGAGGCGACCGCGACCTCGGCAAGCGCCCCCTCATGGGCGAGGTCGCCGCCCGGTACGCCGACCTCGTCGTCGTCACCGACGACAACCCGCGCACCGAGGACCCCGCGGCCATCCGGCGGGCCGTCCTCGCCGGTGCGGAGGGCGGGGCCGCCGAGGTCGTCGAGATCGCCGGTCGACGCGACGCCATCGCCCACGCTGTCGCCGTCGCACGACGCGGGGACACGGTCGTGGTGGCCGGCAAGGGGCACGAGCAGGGTCAGGAGATCGGCGACGTCGTCCACCCGTTCGACGACCGCGAGGTGCTGCGCCGCCTCGTCGAGGAGCACGCATGATCCCCCTCAGCCTCGCCGCGATCGCCCAGGCCGTCGGCGGCGTCGTGCACGGCGACGGCGACGTCGTCGTCACCGGACCCGCCACCCTCGACTCGCGCGCCGTGACGCCCGGCGGGCTCTTCGTCGCCCTGGCGGGGGAGCGGGTCGACGGGCACGACTTCGTCGGCGCCGCCCGGCAGGGCGGCGCGGTCGCCGTGCTCGCCTCGCGACCCGTCGAGGCACCGGCCGTCGTCGTCGACGACGTCACCGACGCCCTCGGCCGGCTCGCCCGGCACGTCCTCGACCTGCTCGACGTCCAGGTCGTCGCGCTCACGGGCTCCCAGGGCAAGACCAGCGTCAAGGACCTCCTGGCCCACCTCCTCGGCCGGGTCGGGCCCACCGTCGCCACGGCGGGCAACTACAACAACGAGCTCGGCGTCCCGCTGACCGTCCTGCGGGCCGACCTCGCCACCCGCTACCTGGTGGTGGAGATGGGGGCCCGGGGGATCGGGCACGTCGCACGCCTGTGCCGCGTCGCGCCGCCGCACGTGTCGACCGTCCTCAACGTCGGCAGCGCGCACGTGGGCGAGTTCGGGTCGGTCGACAACATCGCGATCGGCAAGGGCGAGATCGTCGAGGGGCTGCGACCGGGTGGCACCGCCGTGCTGAACGCCGACGACGCGCGCGTCGACGCCATGGAGCCTCGCGTGCCGGCGGGCTGCGCGGTCGTCCGGTTCGGCCGCGCCGCCCAGGGTCCTGACGACGTGCGCGTCGTCGACGTGACGCTCGACGCCCACGGCGAGCCCGACGTCGTGCTCGAGCACGGGGCGGAGCGCTGGACCACGCACGTGCCGCTCCTCGGCGTGCACCAGGCGTCCAACGCCGCAGCCGCGCTCGCCCTGCTCGCCGGGCTCGGGCTGCCGGTGGCCGGCATCTCGCTCGATGACTACGCACCCGCCACCGCGCAGCGCCTCGAGCGACACGAGCGGGCCGACGGCGTCGTCGTGCTCGACGACTCCTACAACGCCAACCCCGAGTCGGTGCGTGCGGCGCTGGAGGCGCTCGCGGGGCTCGGTGCGCAGCGCCGCGTGGCGGTGCTGGGGGAGATGCTCGAGCTCGGCGCCGACGCCCACGCCCGGCACGTCGAGGTCGGGCGTGCCGCCGCCGAGCTCGGGACGTCGCTCGTCGTCGCGGTCGGCGACGGGGCGCGCGGCATCGCGGAGGGCGCCGGCGACGTCGGCCTCGCCGTGCCCGACGTCGACGTGGCCCTCGACACGCTCCGGGCGTGGCTCTCGCCGGGCGACGCGGTCCTCGTGAAAGCATCGAGAGGTGCGCGCCTCGAGCGGGTCACGACGCGCCTGCTCGAGCCCTGACCGGCATACTCGACCCGGACCACCCCAGCCCGACCAGCCCAGCCCGACCAGCCCCGCCCGACCAGCCCGCTCGCGCCCAGCCCCGCCCCCCGAGAGGACCACCGCCCGCATGCTCGCCGTCCTGATCGCCTCAGCCCTCGCCCTCGTGGGCACCCTGCTGGGCACGCGCGTGGCCATCAACGTGCTGGTCAAGAAGGGCTACGGGCAGCTGATCCGCGACGACGGCCCCACCTCGCACCACGTGAAGCGCGGCACGCCGACCATGGGCGGCACGGTCATCATCCTCGCGTCGCTGCTCGCCTACGCGATCGCGAAGCTGGTCACCGGCTACCCGCCCAGCGCCTCGGCCCTGCTGCTGCTGTTCCTCTTCGCGGGGCTCGGGCTCATCGGCTTCCTCGACGACTACATCAAGATCTCCAAGCAGCGCAGCCTCGGGCTGCGCAGCAAGGCCAAGATGATCGGCCAGGTGCTCGTGGGGCTCGTCTTCGCGGTGCTGGCCATCGGGTGGGAGGACGAGAACGGACGCACCCCGATCTCGCACGCGATCTCCTTCGTGCGCGACATCCCCGGCACGCAGCTGCCCACCGTGCTGCTCGTCGTCTGGGTCCTGCTCATGATCGCCGGCGCCAGCAACGGCGTGAACCTCGCCGACGGCCTCGACGGCCTGGCCACCGGCGCGTCGGTGATGGTCTTCGGCGCGTTCGTCGTCATCAACGTCTGGCAGTACAACCAGAGCTGTGCGACCGAGCAGGTCAGCCGCTGCTACGAGGTGAGGGACCCGCTCGACCTGGCGGTGGTGGCCGCGGCCATCACCGGGGCCTGCTTCGGCTTCCTGTGGTGGAACGCCTCGCCCGCGAAGATCTTCATGGGCGACACCGGGTCGCTGTCCCTCGGCGGCGCCATGGCCGGGTTCGCGCTCATGACCCGCACCGAGCTGCTCCTGGTGATCATCGGCGGCCTGTTCGTCGCCATCACGTTCTCGGTGATCCTCCAGGTCGCGTACTTCAAGGCCACCGGCGGCAAGCGGATCTTCCGCATGGCACCGCTCCAGCACCACTTCGAGCTGCTCGGCTGGGCCGAGATCACCATCGTCGTCCGGTTCTGGATCATCAGCGGACTGTGCGTGGCCGCCGGTCTCGGCGTCTTCTACTGGGAATGGCTCGCCTTCCGATGAGCGCGGAGCACCCGCGTCGCGACGTCGAGAGCCTCGGCGTCGGCGACGACTGGACGGACGTGCGCGCGGTCGTCACCGGCTTCGGGGTCAGCGGGTTCGCTGCGGCCGACACCCTGCAGCACCTCGGGGCGAGCGTCACGGTCCTCGACGAGCGCGTCCCCGACGCCGGCTCGGCCCGCGCCGAGCAGGCCACGCTGCTGGAGACGCTCGGCGTCACGCTGCGTCTCGAGCCCGGCGCCACGGCCACCCTGCCCGACGACGTCGACCTCGTCGTCACCTCGCCGGGCTGGCGCCCGGAGTCGCCGGCACTGCGCGCAGCCGCCGAGCGCGGCGTGCCCGTCTGGGGCGAGGTCGAGCTGGCCTGGCGCCTGCGCGGTCCCGACGCGCCGCCGTGGCTGTGCGTCACCGGCACCAACGGCAAGACGACCACCGTGCAGATGCTCGACGCGATCCTGCGCGCCGGCGGGCTGCGCAGCGCCGCGGTCGGCAACGTCGGACGCCCCGTCCTCGAGGCGGTCATGGACCCCGAGCCGCTCGACGTCCTCGCCGTCGAGCTCTCCAGCTTCCAGCTGCACTGGAGCTCCTCGCTCGCCGCGGAGGCGTCGGCCGTGCTGAACATCGCCGACGACCACCTCGACTGGCACGGCACGCTCGACGCCTACGCCCACGCCAAGGGCCGGGTGTACGAGAACGTCGAGCGGGCGTGCGTCTACAACGTCGAGGACCCCCGCACCGAGCAGCTCGTGCGCGACGCCGACGTGCAGGAGGGCGCCCGCGCGATCGGGTTCACCCTGGGCGTCCCCGCACCCGGCATGCTCGGCGTCGTCGACGGCCTGCTCGCCGACCGTGCCTTCGCCCCGGACCGTCAGACCAGTGCCGCCGAGCTCGGCTCGGTCGCCGACCTGCCCGACGACGCGCCGCACACCGTGGCCAACGCCCTCGCCGCCGCGGCGCTCGCCCGCGCGCACGGGGTCGAGCCGAGGGCCGTGCGCGACGGGCTGCGCGGGTTCCGCCGGGGACCGCACCGCGCCGACCTCGTCGCCGAGGTCGACGGCGTCCGCTACGTCGACGACTCCAAGGCCACCAACCCCCACGCCGCCCTGGCATCGCTGCGCGGCGTCGAGTCGGCCGTGTGGATCGCCGGCGGGCTCGCCAAGGGTGCCCGCTTCGACGAGCTCGTCGAGGCCGCCCGCGAGCGGCTGCGCGGTGTGGTGCTCATCGGCACCGACCGCGCCGTGGTCGCGGAGGCGCTGGCCCGACACGCGCCGGATGTGCCCGTCACGGAGGTCGTCGGCGGGGAGGATGGCCTCATGGACGACGTCGTCGCGGCAGCGGCCGCCCTCGCGCGCACGGGTGACACGGTGCTGCTGGCGCCCGGCTGCGCGTCCATGGACCAGTTCCGTGACTACGCCGCACGGGGCGACGCCTTCGCCGCGTCGGTGCGCCGGCTCCCCACCGCGTGAGCGTGCGATGAGCACCACCGACAAGTCGCCGCGGTCCTCCGGCAGCGCCGTCGCGGGCGCCCAGCGTCTGCTCGACCGTCCGCTCGCGTCGTACCAGCTCGTGCTCGGCACCACGGCGCTGCTCCTCGGCCTCGGCCTGATCATGGTCCTCAGCGCCAGCTCGGTGCTCTCGCTGCAGGTCTACGGCAACTCCTTCGCCATCGTGCAGCGCCAGCTCGTGCTCGCCATCGTCGGCCTGGCCGGCGCCTACGCGGTCACGCGCATCCCCATGACGCTGCTGCGCCGCCTGATCCTGCCCGGTCTGCTGGTCTCGATCGCCCTCACGCTCGCCACGTTCATCCCGGGCGTCGGCGTCGAGGTCAACGGCAACACGAACTGGATCCCCGTCGCGGCCGGGTTCCGCCTGCAGCCGTCGGAGTTCCTCAAGCTGACCCTCGTGCTCTGGATCGCCGACCACTACGCGCGCCGCCAGAAGCACCTCGACAACCCGCGGCTCGTGCTGCTGCCGATGACGCTCGTCGCCGGCTTCTGCGCCGCGCTCGTCGTCGCCCAGAACGACCTCGGCACGGCCCTCGTGCTGTTCGCGGTCATCGTCGGCATGCTGTGGGTCGTCGGCCTGCCCGGACGCTTCCTGGGCGCGATCGTCGCGTTCGTGGGCGTCCTGCTCGTGTTCTTCGTGGCCACGGCGCCGCACCGTGTCGCGCGCATGCTGAGCTTCCTCAACCCGATGGCCGACCCCGACAAGGACGGCTACCAGGCCGTCCACGCGATGATGGGCTTCGCGCGCGGCGGCTTCGGCGGCGTCGGGCTCGGCGGCAGCCGCCAGAAGTGGGGCTCGCTGCCCGAGGCGCACACCGACTTCATCCTCGCCGTCGTCGGCGAGGAGCTGGGGCTGCTCGGCAGCCTCGTCGTGCTGGTCCTGTTCGTGCTGCTGGCCGTCGCCGGCGTCCGCATCGCCACCCGCAGCCGCGACCCGTTCGCCCGCTACGCGGCCGCGGGCGTCACCATCTGGATCACCGCGCAGGCGGCCATCAACATCGCCATGGTGCTCGGGCTCCTGCCCGTCATCGGCATCCCGCTCCCGCTGCTGTCCTACGGTGGCTCGAGCGTCCTCGTGACCCTGGTCGGCTGCGGCGTCCTCCTGCGCTGCGCCACCACCGAACCAGGCGCCGCCCGCGCGCTGGCCGCCGGCAAGGCGCGCCGCGCGCGCAGCAGCGCCGCCCGGAGGCGTTGACCGTGCGTGCTCTCCTCGCCGGCGGTGGCACCGCCGGCCACACCTCCCCGCTCCTCGCGACGGCCGCCGTGCTGCGCGACGAGGGCGTCGACGTGACCTGCCTGGGCACCCCGCGGGGCCTGGAGACCACCCTCATCCCCGAGGCCGGGTTCCCGCTCGAGCTCGTGCCGCCGGTCCCGCTGCCCCGACGCCCCGGTGCGGCGCTGCTGCGCGTTCCCGGACGGCTCCGCGCGGCGGTGCGCGCCACGCACGACGTCTTCGAGCGCGTGCAGCCCGACGTGGTCGTCGGCTTCGGCGGCTACGTCTCCGTCCCGGCCTACCTCGTGGCGCGACGCCGCGGCGTCCCGCTGGTGGTGCACGAGGGCAACGCCAAGCCGGGCATCGCGAACCGCCTCGGCGCGCGCTTCACCGAGCACGTCGCCACCAGCTTCCCCGACACGCCGCTGCGGCACGGGCAGTTCGTGGGCCTGCCGATCCGTCGCCAGATCTCCGGGCTCGACCGCTCCGCCGCGCGGGCCGAGGGTCGCGCGCACTTCGGGCTCGACCC
>NZ_JAMXRU010000093.1 GCF_024124745.1 Aeromicrobium sp. CnD17-E | reverse complement strand
CGCGACCGCCCGCGTCGACGACACCCGCCTCGGCGAGCCGCGCGAGCTGCTCCGGCGTGCGTTCCAGGGCCACCCTCGCCGACGCGGCCGCCAGGGCGAACACGTCGCGCGCCTCGGCGCCGGACTCGACGGCGTCCTGCGCTCCGTCGGCAGCCGCCTGCGCGACCGAGAGGATCGTGCCCTCCACGGGGCGGCCCACCGCCGCGTGCGCGGCATCGGACGCGGCGCGGAACGCGTGCGCGACGTCGTCGGCGCGCACCTCCGCGTCGAGGTCGAGGTCGCCGAACACCGCTCGGACGAGCTGGGACAGGATGACGCCGCTGTTGCCCTTGGCGCCCATGAGCAGGCCGTCGGTGTGCGCCCGCACCAGGTCGGGCAGCGCGACGTCGTCGGGCAGCGCCGCGACGGCGTCGGCACCGGCCACGAAGGTCAGGTACGCGTTCGTGCCGGTGTCGCCGTCGGGCACGGGGAAGACGTTGAGAGCGTCGATCTCGGCGCGCGCCGTGGACAGCGCCTGCACGCAGAGCTGCGTCCACGCGCGGAAAGCGTCGGCTCGCAGGCGCAGGACCATGGGGGCAGGTTAGCGTGGTGCACCGACGTGCCGCCGGGTACCGCGAGGGCGATTGGCCCCGCCGCCGGGGCATCGGCTATCCTTACGTGGTTGCCCGTTCACCGGGCACACCTTTCGTACGTTCGTCGTCCGACGAACCCGTTCTCGAGCTTGCAGGAGTGGTCGCTGTGGCAGCGGTCTGTGACGTGTGCACCAAGGGACCCGGCTTCGGCCACAACGTGTCCCACTCGCACCGACGCACGAAGCGTCGTTTCGACCCCAACATCCAGCGCGTGCGCGCCGTCGTCGACGGCACGCCCAAGCGCCTCAACGTCTGCACGTCGTGCCTCAAGGCCGGCAAGGTCAGCCGCTGAGGCAGGTCCACGCCTTCGGCGACGACGCGCTCGGTGAGCTCGACGCCGTCGCCCTGGCAGCCGCGATCCGTCGCGGCGACATCAGCGCGGTCGACGCTGCTCAGGCAGCTGTCGACCGCGCTGCGTGCGTGGAGCCGCACCTCGACGCGATCGTCGTCGACGACGTCGAGCGAGGGCTGAGGCTGGCCGCGAGTCCGCTCACCGGCCGCCTCGCCGGCGTGCCGACGTACGTCAAGGACAACACCGACGTCGCCGGTCTGGCGACCCGTCAGGGCTCCCGGGCCATGCCCGACGTCCCCGCCGCGGCCGACGCCCCGTTCACGACCCAGCTGCGTGCGGCCGGGCTGGTGCCGCTGGGCAAGTCCTCGTTGCCGGAGTTCGGCTGGAGCGCCAGCACCGAGTTCGACCAGTGGGACCCCACGCGCAACCCCTGGAACACCGCGTTCTCCAGCGGTGCGTCGTCGGGCGGCGCCGCCGCGCTCGTCGCGTCGGGCGTCGTGCCGATCGCGCACGCCAACGACGGCGGCGGGTCGATCCGCATCCCCGCCGCAGCCTGCGGACTCGTCGGGCTGAAGCCCACGCGAGGTCGGCTCGCGCCCGACGTGCACGCGGCGCAGCTGCCGGTCGACGTCGTCTGCAACGGCGTCCTGACCCGGACCGTCCGCGACACCGCCCACTTCCTCGCCGCCGCCGAGGCGCACCGCACGGCCCCCGGCCTGCCCGCGGTAGGTCTCGTGGAGGGACCGTCGACGCGGCGGCTGCGCGTCGGGCTGGTCCTCGACTCGCTCACCGACACCCCCACCGACGCCGAGACGCGCGCCGCGGTGCTGGCCACCGCCGAGCTGCTCACGTCGCTCGGCCACGACGTGGTCGAGGTGCCGCTGCCCGCCGACGACACGTTCGTCGACGCGTTCACGCACTACTGGGCCATGCTCGCGTTCTCGACCCAGCACTTCGGGCGTCGTGTGATGCACCCCCAGTTCGACAAGACCGCGACCGACCCGCTCACCCGGTTCCTCGCCGCTCGGTTCGCCCGCTCGTTCTGGCGCCTGCCGCGCACCGTCCGCGCACTGCGGCGCTCCGAGCACGTGGTGCGCGCACACTTCGCCGAGCACCGGCTCGACGCGGCCCTCTCCCCCACCGTCGCGCACACCACGCCGCGCCTCGGTCACCTGTCGCCGAACCAGCCCTTCCCGGAGATGTTCGAGCGGCTCGTCCGCTACGCCGCGTTCACGCCGTTGAACAACGCCACCGGGACGCCCGCCGTGTCGCTGCCGCTCGGCCGCACCGGCGACGGACTGCCGATCGGCGTGCAGCTGCAGGCCCTGCACGGTCAGGAGCGCCTGCTGCTGGAGCTCTCCTACGAGCTCGAGGCTGCGCGACCGTTCCCGCGCATCCAGGACGGCGTCGCGCCGCTCACGTAGCCGCGCGACGAGGGGCCTGAGGGGGCCTGGTCAGCGCCAGTGACGCCAGCCGGGCTCGCCCTCCCACGCCGCGCCGTCGACCAGCACCGACGGCGCAGCGCCCTCGGGCACGTGGCGCACCTCGCCGACGACCGTCCAGCCGTCGGGCAGCACCGTGGGCGCGCTGAACGTCGCCGCGAGCGCGTAGTCCTCGCCACCGGTCAGCACGAGCGAGAGCGGGTCGAGGCCGAGCGCCTCGCCGACCGTCAGCAGAGGGGCGTCGATCGTCAGCTCCGACGTCCGGAGGTCGACGACGACGCCGCTGGCGCGTGCCACGTGGCCGAGGTCGGCCAGCAGGCCGTCGCTCACGTCGATCATGGCCGTCGCGCCCGCGTCGGCTGCTGCACGGCCGGCCCAGTACGGAGGCGTCGGCACGCGGTGGGCGTCGACCACCGCCTTCGGCGAGCGGAAACCCCGACCCAGCGTCGCGAGACCGGCCGCCGACCAGCCGAGGCGTCCGGCCACCGCCACCACGTCGCCCGGGAGCGCGCCCGAGCGCCGGACCGGACGCGGCGCGTCGCCCATGACGGTCACGGCCACGACGACCACGTCGCTCGCCGTCATGTCGCCGCCGACGACGTGCGCGCCGACCACCGCGGCCTCCTGCTCGAAGCCCTTCGCGAGCTCCACGACCCACGCCGACGGCGTGTCGGCGGGGACGCCGAGCCCCACGGTGAGCGCGGTCGCCACCCCGCCCATCGCGTTCACGTCGGACAGGTTCGCCGCGGCCGCCTTCCGCCCGATCTCCAGGGCCGTCGACCAGTCACGTCGGAAGTGTCGACCCTCCACGAGCAGGTCGGTGGAGACGACGAAGGTGCCGTCGGCGGTGCGGACGTGGGCGGCGTCGTCGCCGGGCCCGATGAGCACCCGCTCGGACGTGCCACCAGCCTCCGTGACCCGGTCGATCAGGCCGAACTCGCCGACGTCGGACACCGTCCCGGGCCCCGGACCCTGCTGCTGCGCTGGCACTCGTCCATTGTGGACCAGCCGGACGCCGGGACACCGGCGTGGTCGGCTATGGTGTCGAGGTTCCCGAGCAGGAGGTCCTCATGACGGTCCACGCCTACATCCTCGTCCAGACCGAGGTCGGCAAGGCCGCCCAGGTCGCGCAGGAGATCTCCGCGATCCCCGGCGTCACCGTGTCCGAGGACGTCACCGGCCCGTACGACGTGATCGTCCGCGCCGAAGGTCCGTCGATGGACCAGCTCGGCACGCTCGTCGTGCAGAGCGTGCAGAAGGTCGCCGGCATCACCCGCACGCTGACGTGCCCCGTCGTCAAGATCTGACTCGTCGCGCCGGCCTGCTGGCCGCCGCCCTCGTCGTCGTCCCGCTGAGCGCCTGCGGGAGCGGCGTGCTCGTCGACGCCTACCCGACCGAGCCGGGCACCGACGTCGACTGCCAGGCGCTCCTCGCCGACCTCCCCGCCTCCGTCGGCGGTCTCGACAAGCGCGGCCTGGAGCAGGACGTGCCGGCCGCCGCCTGGGGCGACCCGCCCGTCGTGCTGCGCTGCGGCGTCCCCACGCCCGACGCGTTCGAGCCGACGTCGCAGTGCGCCACCTTCGACGACGTCGACTGGTTCGGCGAGCAGACCGCCGACGGCTTCCGCTTCACGACCGTCTACCGGCGCGTCAACGTCGAGGTCGACGTCCCCGCCGTGCACGACCCCGCCTCCGACGTCCTCATCGACCTCGCCGCCAGCATCGAGAAGCACGTCCCCGCCGAGCGGCGCTGCCAGGGCTGACGTCGCGGTGGCTCGGCCTCGACTCGTCCTGCGGCTGCGTCGGTGCGGCTTCTCGTTCGACCTGCCGCTGCGTCGGCGCGGCTTCTCGTTCGACCTGCGGCTGCGTCGGCGCGCCTTGGACTCGTCCTGCGCTCCGAGAGGGCTTCGACCGGGCGGCTGGCGACGGCAGTGGTCTGGGGTCTCGGGCTGCGGGTCGGTGCTGCGGTGGGCGCAAGATTCCGCGTATGCGCGTCCCATCGGTGGATCTGCCACCTTCTGACGGCTGTACAGGTGGTGGATCCACCGCTGAGCGGGTCAGAGGTGGCAGCGCTTCTCCCTTCTCGTGGACCGTGCCACGAGAAGGGAGAAGCGCTGCCCACCCCACCCCCCAGGGCACCCAGCATTCTTCCTTCGTGCGCTGAAGGTCGAACGCTTCTGCGTTGATGACGGGATCCCGTATCCAACGCAGAATCTTTGGAATCTCAGCGCACGAACGCAGATTCTTGGGTCCGACGCGGGCCACAGCCCGAGTGCCCGAGCCGCCACCGCCGCCAGCCGCCCGGTCGAGGCCCCTTTCGGAGACCACACCCAGCGCCAGCCGAGGCAGCGCACCAGCAAGGTCGCGACCGCCGCCGGCAGCGCACCAGCAGACCCAGACCCCCCGCGGCAGCGCAGCCGCAGGACGAGGACGAACCCCGTCAGCGCAGCCCGGGCGAGCGGTGGAGGGCGAGCTGGAGGAGCCGGTCGACGAGCTCGGCGTAGCCGATGCCGGTGGCCTCCCAGAGGACGGGGAACATCGACGTCGACGTGAAGCCGGGCATCGTGTTGATCTCGTTGATGACGAGGCCGTCGGGGGCGGAGTCGGTGGCGAAGAAGTCGACGCGGGCCAGACCCTCGCCGCCGATGGCGGTGAAGGCCTTCACGGCGTAGTCGCGGATGCGCGCGGCGAAGACGTCGGAGATGTCGGCGGGCACCAGGTTGGCGCTCGTGCCGTCGAGGTACTTGGCCTCGAAGTCGTAGAAGTCGTGCGTGGTGTCGTCGTTGCGGACCTCGCCGACCACGCTCGCGAGCGGGGTGCCGTCGGGCTGCTGGATGACGCCGACCTCGAGCTCGCGCTTGTTCACGGCGGCGGCCTCGACGATCACCTTGGGGTCGTGCTTGCGGGCAGCCTCGACCGCCTCGACGAGGAACCCGACGTCGTCGACCTTGGTGACGCCCGAGCTCGACCCGGCCCGGGCCGGCTTGACGAACACGGGCAGTCCGAGCGCACCGACCCGCGCGAGCACCTTGTCGCGCTCGGTGTCCCACTGGGCCGGCAGGATCGTCACGTACGGGATCTGCGGCAGGCCGGCAGCCGCGAACACCGTCTTGGTGAACGGCTTGTCCATGCCGACCGCACTGGCCAGCACCCCGGCCCCCACGTAGCGCACGCCCGCGACCTCGAGCAGACCCTGCACGGTGCCGTCCTCACCCCAGGGTCCGTGCAGCAGCGGCAGCACGACGTCGACGTCGCGCAGCTCCTCCCACGCGAACGGCTCCCCGTCGACAGCCACCTCCGGCAGCCCGCTCGCAGGCACCGGGGCGGAGAGGTCGTCGCGCACCCAGCGGCCGTCTGGCGTGATGCCCACGGTGAGGACGTCATAGCGCTCGCGGTCCACGACCGCCACGACGTTGCGCGCGGTGAGGCAGGAGACTCCGTGCTCGCTGGAACGCCCGCCGAAGAGGACGACGACCCGAGGACGGGCGGGCACGGTGCTGGAGGTCTCGTTCATCGCCCGTCAGCCTAGCCCGCGCCGACGACGTGCCGCGGGAGCCTATGGAACATGTCACGGCGGAAGAGGCCCTCGGCCCCTGGGCTGTGTCGGCGGCGGCCTGCACAATGGAGGTCATGCACGGACCCGAGCTCTCGTCGTCGACCATCGCCGTCGGAGCCGGGCGTCCTGCTCGCACCCCGGGGGCCCCGCTCAATGCGCCGATCACGCTGGCCAGCGCCCTCGTCCCCGGCGGCGAGTCCGAGTACGGACGTCACGGCAACCCGGCGTGGACCGCGTTCGAGGAGGTGCTGGGAGCCCTGGAGGGCGGTCGCGCCCTGGCGTTCGCGTCGGGCCAGGCGGCCTGCGCGGCCGTGTTCGACCTCGTCCCCGCCCGGGCGGCCGTCGTCGCGCCCGCCGGTGCCTACTCCGGCACGCTGGTGCAGCTGCGCGAGCGCGCCCGACGCGGACTCATCGACCTGCGGCTCGTCGACGTCACCGACACCCAGGCCGTGGTCGACGCCGCCGACGACGCCGCGCTCGTCTGGCTCGAGTCGCCCACCAACCCGCTGCTGGAGGTGGCCGACGTCGAGCACATCGCCGCCGAGGCGGCGCGCGCCGGCACGGCCGTCGCCGTCGACAACACGTTCGCGACGCCGCTGCGGCAGAAGCCGCTCGAGCTGGGCGCCGACTTCGTCGTGCACTCGGCCTCGAAGCTCATCTCCGGGCACAGCGACGTCATCCTCGGCGCCGTCGTCACCGGCAACCCGCGGGCCCACCGCGCGATCGAGGCCCGCCGCGCCAACCTCGGCGCCATCCCGGGGGCGATGGAGTGCTGGCTCGCCACCCGCGGCATCCGCACGCTGCACGTCCGCCTCGACCGCGCCGAGGCCAACGCGCGCGAGATCGCCCGACGTCTGCAGTCGTCGTCGGTGGTCTCCGGCATCCGTTACCCGGGCTGGGGCACGATCCTGTCCTTCGAGGTGCAGGGCGGGCCGGAGATGGCGCAGAAGGTCACCGAGCAGTCCGACGTCATCACCCACGCCACGAGCCTCGGCGGCGTGGAGTCCACCTGGGAGCGACGTCGCCGGCACGCGGCGGAGCCCGACGTGGTGCCCGAGGCGCTCGTGCGTCTCTCGGTGGGCATCGAGGACGTCGAGGACATCTGGTACGACGTCGAGCGGTCCCTCGCGGCGATCTGACGCCCGCGCAGGGCGACGCGAGGGTCAGCGGACCTCGGGCTTGGCCTCGCGCGAGATGAGCGCCTTCACGAGCGCCTCGGGGTCCATCTCCCCCGCGATGAGCGCGGCCACATGGGTGACGATCGGCATGTCCACGTCGTGGGCAGCGGCGAGCTCCGCGACGGAGCGACACGACTTGACGCCCTCGGCGACCTGCCGGGTCTGCGCCGTCACCTCCTCGACGCTGAGGCCCTGACCGAGCTTCTCGCCGAAGGTGCGGTTGCGCGACAAAGGCGACGAGCAGGTGGCCACCAGGTCGCCCATGCCGGCGAGCCCCGAGAAGGTCAGCGGGTCGGCACCGATCGCGACGCCGAGCCGTGCGGTCTCGGCGAGACCGCGCGTGATCACCGACGCCTTCGTGTTGTCGCCGAAGCCGAGACCGATGCACACGCCGACGGCCAGGCCGATCACGTTCTTGGTGGTGCCGCCGAGCTCGCACCCGATGACGTCGGTGTTCGTGTACGGGCGGAAGGCAGCGGTGTGGCACAGCTTCTGCAGCCGCTCGGCGACGGCCTGGTCGGCGCACGCCACCACGCTGGCCGCCGGCTCGCGCCGGGCGATCTCCTTCGCGAGGTTCGGGCCGGTGACCACGGCGATGCGCTCGGGACCGGCACCGGTCAGCTCGGCCACCACCTCGCTCATCCGCAGGTGCGTGCCGAGCTCGACGCCCTTCATGAGGCTGACCATGACCGCGGCGTCGTCGATCGCGTCGCCCCAGTCGCCGAGGTTGGCGCGCAGCTGCTGGGACGGCACGGCGAGCACCACGACCTCCGCGCCGTCGAGCGCCTCGCGCGGGTCGTGGGTGGCGCGGATGGTCTCCGGGAGCGCGATGCCGGGCAGGTAGTCGGCGTTCTCGTGCGTCGCGTTGATCCCGTCGCAGAGCTCGGCGCGGCGGCCCCACAGACGCACGTCGTTGCCCGCGTCGGCCAGCACCAGCGCGAACGCGGTGCCCCACGATCCTGCTCCCATCACGGCGGTCCTGGCCATCACGGCTCCTTCGGGGTGTCGTCCGCGCCCGACGGGGCAGGGTCGGCTGGAGGGGCGACGTGGTCGGTCGCGTCGGTCGGTGCACGGTACGCGGTCCGGGGGGCGGCGAGCGTGTGCACGTCGATCCGGGGGCCGCTGGGGAGCTCGCCGCGGATCTCGCCGACCATGGCGGTCAGCGTGTCCATCAGGCGGTCGGTGGCCGTGCGCAGGACGTCCTCGGTGATCGGCAGGCCGACGAGGTCGGACAGGTCGACCGGGTCGCCGACCACGACGTGGATGGTCTTGCGCGGCAGGAACCGGGGGAGCTTCGTGTACGGCCAGAGGATGCGCTGCGCGCCCCACTGCGCGAGCGGCACGAGCGGACGTCCGGTGGCGAGCGCGACCCGGACCGCTCCGGTGCGCCCGCTCATCGGCCACAGGTCGGGGTCGCGGGTGATGGTGCCCTCGGGGTAGATCGAGATGACCTTGCCCTCCTCGACCGCGGCGACGGCCGAGCGCAGCGACTCCGCGGCACCCTCGGTGCTGCGGTGCACGGGGATCTGCTCCGCGCCGGCGAGCAGCGGCCCGAGACCCGTGACGGAGAACAGCGTGTCCTTCGCGAGGAAGCGCGGCGCCACGCCCTGGTCGACCATGAAGTGGCTGATGAGGATGGGGTCGAGGTGCGAGATGTGGTTCGGCGCGATCACGTAGCCGCCGTCACGCGGCAGCTTGTCCACACCCCGCCAGTCGCGCCGGGTCACGACCATGAGGAACGGCCGCAGGATCCGCACGATCCACCGGGTCGCTCGCGGCAGCTCTGCCCGGGGACGATCCATGGGGCCGACCCTATGACGTGCGGCCACCCTGCGGCGTGACGGGCGGCACGTGTCGGGTCCTCAGGGGCTCGTCGGGTGCTCCGCGCACCACCGGGCCAGCCGGCGGTGACGGTGCCGGAAGATCGCCGTCACGACCGCGCGGGTGGCACCGGCGCCATGGCGCAGGCGGGGCTCGATCGTGAGCCTGTCGTGCACCTGCGTGGCACCGTCGTCGACCGACGACAGCGTGCGCTCGTGCTCCCACCGACGCGCGGACAGCATCCGCGAGACCTCCCGGAACCGCCGGCCGGGCTCGAGCTCGACCACGGTGAGGTCGTCGTACTCCACCGGCAGGACGCCGAGGAGCCGGAGCCAGGCCTTGCCGAGCGGCTGCCCGACGGGGAGGGTGTCGACGTCGAGGTGCTCGGTGCCGCGCGGCATCGACATGAGCAGCCACGGGAGCATCTCGTGCTGGATGCCCGCCACCGACGCCACCCGCTCCCACACCGCCTCACGCGGCAGCGGCACGGTCGACGCGACCTCCACGACCACGACCATCGCTGGCTCCCGTCACTCCCGGGCCCTGCGGACCCACTCCGGCCTCACTCTCGCACCGGCACCGCGGGTGCGGTCAAGAGCGCATGGCGCCTCTCGGCACCTCGCTGGACGGACGTCCGGGCGAGGGTCAGAGCGTGGCCGGCTTGAAGGCCGGTCGACGCTGCTCGTAGGCCGCGATGTCGTCGTCGTGCGACAGCGTGATGGCGATGTCGTCGAGACCCTCGAGCAGGCGCCAGCGGGTGTAGTCGTCGATCGTGAACGAGTCGACGATCGCGTCAGGACCCTCGCCGGCCCGCACCGTGCGCGACTCGAGGTCGACCGTGATCTGGGCGCCCGGCTCCTCCTCGAGGAGGTCCCAGAGCCGCTGCACGACCTTCTCGTCGACCTGCGCGGCCAGCAGACCGGCCTTGCCCGAGTTGCCGCTGAAGATGTCGCCGAACCGCGAGCTGATGACGGCCTTGAAGCCGTAGTTCTGCAGTGCCCACACGGCGTGCTCGCGCGACGAGCCGGTGCCGAAGTCGGGACCCGCGACAAGGATCGTCGCGTGCTCGTACGGCTCGCGGTTGAGCACGAAGTCGGGGTCGTTGCGCCAGGCCGCGAACAGGCCGTCCTCGAAGCCCGTGCGGGTGACCCGCTTCAGGTAGACGGCGGGGATGATCTGGTCGGTGTCGACGTTGCTGCGACGCAGCGGCGCGCCGACGCCGGTGTGCGAGGTGAACTTCTCCATGGTCAGACTCCTGCGGTCGCGCGGACGGGCTCGAGGTCGGCGGGGCTGGCCAGGTGGCCGAGGACGGCCGTGGCGACCGCGACGTCGGGCGAGACGAGGTGCGTGCGGCCACCCTTGCCCTGGCGACCCTCGAAGTTGCGGTTCGACGTCGAGGCGCTGCGCTCGCCCGGCGTGAGCTGGTCGGGGTTCATGCCGAGGCACATGGAGCAGCCCGCGCCCCGCCACTCGGCGCCGGCCTCGGTGAACACCCGGTCGAGGCCCTCCTCCTGCGCCTGCAGCCGGACCCGCACCGAGCCGGGCACGACGAGCATGCGGGTGCCGTCGGCGACCTTGTGGCCCTTGATCAGCTCGGCCGCGCGGCGCAGGTCGGAGATGCGACCGTTGGTGCACGAGCCGACGAACACGGTGTCGACGGCGATGTCGCGCAGCGGCGTGCCAGCCTCCAGACCCATGTAGGCGAGCGCGTTGGCGGCGGCCTCACGCTCGATCGGGTCCTCGAAGCTCTCGGGGTCGGGGACCGTCGCCGACAGCGGGGCGCCCTGCCCGGGGTTCGTGCCCCACGTGACGAACGGGGTGACCTGCGAGGCGTCGAGGTGCACCACCTTGTCGAAGTGGGCGTCGTCGTCGGTGACCAGGTCGCGCCAGTAGGCCACGGCCTCGTCCCACGCCTCGCCCTGCGGGGCGTGCGGACGGCCCTGGATGTACTCGAAGGTCGTCTCGTCGGGGGCGATCAGACCGGCCTTGGCACCCCACTCGATGCTCATGTTGCAGATCGTCATGCGCTCCTCCATGGAGAGCGCGCGGATGGCCTCGCCGCGGTACTCGACGATGTAGCCCTGACCACCACCGGTGGTCTCCTGCGTGATGAGCGCCAGGATGAGGTCCTTGGCGGTCGAGCCCTCGGGCAGCGTGCCCTCGACCTCGACGGCCATCATCTTCGGCTTGGCCTGCGACAGCGACTGCGTGGCCAGCACGTGCTCGACCTCGCTCGTGCCGATGCCGAAGGCGATGGAGCCGAACGCACCGTGCGTCGACGTGTGCGAGTCGCCGCAGACGATCGTCATGCCCGGCTGGGTGAGACCCAGCTGCGGGCCGACGACGTGGACGATGCCCTGGTCGATGTCGCCCATCGGGTGCAGCCGCACGCCGAACTCCTCGGCGTTGCGACGCAGCGTCTCCACCTGGGTGCGCGACACCGGGTCGGCGATCGGCTTGTCGAGGTCCGTGGTCGGGATGTTGTGGTCCTCGGTCGCGAGCGTCAGGTCGGGACGACGCACGGGCCGACCGGAGAGCCGCAGGCCGTCGAACGCCTGGGGGCTCGTCACCTCGTGGATGAGGTGGAGGTCGATGTAGAGGAGGTCGGGCTCACCGTCTGCCGTGCGGACGACGTGGTCGTCCCAGATCTTCTCCGCGAGCGTCCTGCCCATCGCGATCATCTCTCCTCTGACGTGTCGTCCAGGTCCGTGGTGCGCATGTCCTGCGGCGCGTGAAGAGCATAACACTTGCGTCTCACCATGCGATACGGCAGTATCAAGGCATGGACAACGCCAGCGGTGTGGGAGTGCTCGACAAGGCAGCCCTCGTGCTCTCCGCCCTCGAGCCGGGTCCCGCCACCCTGGCCGGTCTCGTCGCCGCGACCGGGCTCGCCCGCCCGACCGCGCACCGGCTCGCCGTGGCGCTGGAGCACCACCGCCTGGTCTCCCGCGACATGCAGGGTCGCTTCGTGCTCGGCCCGCGCCTCGGCGAGCTCGCCGCCGCAGCCGGTGAGGACCGCCTGCTGGCCGCCGCCGGCCCGGTGCTCGCCCGCCTGCGCGACATCACCGGTGAGTCGGCCCAGCTGTACCGCCGTCAAGGCGACTTCCGCGTCTGCGTCGCCGCGGCCGACCGACCGACCGGCCTGCGCGACTCGATCCCGGTCGGCGGTCAGCTCACCATGGCCGCCGGGTCCGCCGCCCAGATCCTGCTCGCGTGGGAGGACCCCGAGCGGATGAACAAGGGCCTGCTCAAGGCGACGTTCTCCGCCGCGGAGCTGTCGGCCGTGCGCCGACGTGGCTGGGCCCAGAGCGTCGGCGAGCGCGAGCCCGGCGTCGGCTCGGTCTCGGCCCCGGTGCGCTCCCCCTCCGGCAAGGTCGTGGCGGCAGTGTCGGTGTCGGGTCCGCTCGAGCGCCTCACCCGGCAGCCCGGACGCATGCACGCGCCGGCGGTCGCCGCCGCGGCG
>NZ_JAMXRU010000092.1 GCF_024124745.1 Aeromicrobium sp. CnD17-E | reverse complement strand
GGCCCGCTCGAGGTCGCGGTCGACCCGCAGGAGCTGGTTCCACAGCCGCCCCGCCTCGGCGGTGCGCAGGTCGAGACCGCAGCGGGCACAGACCCGCGCACCGGCGAGTCGCGCCCGGCAGTCGGGGCACACGGTCGGGTCGGCGTAGGCCATGGCGACACCCTGCCCGTCCAGGTGGTCCTCGGACAACCTCGTCGGCGGCCGCTGAGGTCAGTCGACGCGGTCGAGGACGGCCACGCACTCCACGTGGTGCGTCATCGGGAACAGCGCGAACGCCCGCAGCGGACCGAGGCGGTACCCGTGCTCGGCGAACGTGGCGACGTCGCGGGCGAGCGCCGCCGGGTCGCAGGCCACGTAGACGACGCGGCGGGCACCGAGCGCCGCGACGCCCGGCACGGCCTTGCGCGCGCCGGTGCGGGGCGGGTCGAGGACGACGACGTCGACGCCCTCCGCGAGCGCGGGGTCGCGACGCAACGCCCCCTCGGTCGAGTCGGCCACGAGACGCACCTCGCTGCGACCGTGCAGCGACCTCCGGGCGTCGCGGGCACCCTGCCGGTCCGCCTCGACGCTGACCACGAGGCCGTCCGGTCCGACGGCGTCGGCGAGGAAGGCGGTGAAGAGGCCCACCCCGGCGTACAGGTCGGCGACGCGGTCGCCGGGGCGCGCCTCGGCGGCATCGAGGACCGCGTCGACGAGGGTCCCTGCCGCCTCCGGGTGCACCTGCCAGAAGCCCGACCCGGTGACGGTGAAGTCGTGCGGTGCGACGTGCTCGGTGAGCCGGGTGCCTCCGGCGCGGCGGTGACCGTCGGTGCCGGCCACGCCGTCGACGTCGAGATCTGCGGGCACGGCGGCGTCGGTGACGACGAGGCGCTGCCCGGTCGACGACACGATGGCCTCGACCGGGCCGCTGTCCCACCGGTGCGCGGTGACGTCGGGCAGGTCGGGGTGGGCGATCGGGCAGTGGTCGACGGGCACGACCTCGTGCGAGCGGTGCTTGCGCAGCCCGGGCCGTCCGTCGGGGGTGGTCGACCAGGTGACGCGGGTGCGCCAGCCGAGGGTGGGTCGGACCTCCTCGACGACGACGTCGCGCTCGATGCCGGCGAGTCGGCTCAGCTGCTCGGCGACGACGTCGGCGAGCAGTCGGCGCTGCGCGGCGGGGTCGACGTGCTGGAAGTCGCAGCCACCGCAGGTGCCCGCGAGGGCGCAGGGCGGCTCGACGCGGTCGGGCGAGGCCTCCAGGACCTCGACGGCGTCGGCTCGCAGGAACCGCTTGCTGGTGTCGGTGACGCGGATGCGGACCCGCTCCCCCGGCAGGCTGTGCCGGACGAACACGACCTGCCCGTCCAGCCGCGCCACACAGCTTCCGCCGTGGGCGACGGGCCCCACCTCGACCACCGGCAGACTCGACTCGTTCACACCCGACCACCTCGCACGGGCCCACGAGCCCACCGAGGGCACAGGGCGACGGGCCCCACCTCGACCACCGGCAGACTCGACTCGTTCACACCCGACCACCTCGCACGGGCCCACGAGCCCACCGAGGGCACAGGGCGACGGACCCCACCTCGACCACGGGCAGATCGGAGTCGCTCACGGGCGCGTGTCCGGACTGTCGTCGTGGGGCTGCTCGGGGCGGGGCTGGTCGCCGAGACCGCGGCGGACGTCGCCGGGCGCGGGCCCGATGACGCTGCGCGGGTTGACCTTGGCGGCGGAGCTGAGCTGGTAGGGCACGCTCGTGACCATGACGCCGGGCATGAACAGCAGGCGCCCCTTGAGACGGAGCGCGGTCTGGTTGTGCAGGAGCTGCTCCCACCAGCGTCCGACGACGTACTCGGGGATGTAGACGCTGACGATGTCGCGGGGGCTCTCGCGGCGCTTCTCCTTGACGTACTTGACGACGGGGCGCACGAGCTCGCGGTACGGCGAGGAGATGACGGTGAGCGGGACGGGGATGGCGAGCTCGTCCCACCGCTCGCGGAGGGCGGTGGTGTCCTGCGGGTCGAGCTCGACGTAGAGCGCCTCGAGCGTGGACGGCCGGGCGACGCGGGCGTAGGCGAGGGCGCGGAGGGCGGGCTTGTGGAGGCGTCCGATGAGCACGACCGCGTGCACCCGGGACGGGAGCGCGACGTCGGTGTCGTCGATGGCGAGCTCGTCGCTGACCCGCTGGTAGTGACGGTTGATGCCGAGCATCAGGAAGAAGACGAACGTCATGGCCAGGATGGCGATCCAGGCGCCGGCGAGGAACTTGGTGATGAGGACGATGACGAGCACGGTCGCGGTCATCGCGAGGCCGAAGCTGTTGACGACGCGCGAGCGCTTCATGCGACGCCGTTCGGCGGGGTCGGTCTCGGTCGCGAGGTGGCGGGTCCAGTGCCGGATCATGCCGAGCTGGCTGAGGTTGAAGGAGACGAACACGCCCACGATGTAGAGCTGGATCAGCTTGGTGACCTCGGCGTCGAACGCGAGGATCAGGACGATGGCGGCGACGGCGAGCAGGACGATGCCGTTGCTGAACGCCAGACGGTCGCCGCGGGTGTCGAGCTGGCGGGGCAGGTGGCCGTCGCGGGCCAGGATCGAGCCGAGGACGGGGAAGCCGTTGAAGGCGGTGTTCGCGGCGAGGACCAGGATCACGCCCGTGCAGGCGATGGTGAAGTAGAACAGCGGCTGGGCGTCGCTGTAGAGGGCCTTCGCGAGCTGGGCGATGACGGTCGGCTGGTCGTAGCCCTCGCCGACGGGCTGGCCGTCGAGCAGCAGCTGGTGGGCGGGGTCCTCGACGTAGCGGACGTGCATGGCGTCGGCGAGCAGGATGATGCTCATCAGCATCGTGATGGAGATGGTGCCCAGGAGCAGGAGCGTCGTGGCGGCGTTCTGGCTCTTCGGCTTGCGGAAGGCGGGCACGCCGTTGCTGATCGCCTCGACGCCGGTGAGGGCGGCGCAGCCGGACGAGAAGGCACGCGCCAGCAGGAACGCCATCGCCAGTCCGGTGAGCGCCGAGTCGTAGGGCGCCTCGGCGGCGATGTCGTACGGCGCGCTCTCCGCCTGCGGCAGGTCGCCGAGGAGGTACCGGACGAGCCCCCAGGCGGCCATGAGGCCGATCGCGACCATGAACAGGTAGGTCGGGACGGCGAAGGCGGTGCCGGACTCCTTCGTGCCGCGCAGGTTCAGCGCCATGAGCAGCAGGACGAGGATCGACGCGGCGAGCGCCTCGTGGCCGACGAGCCACGGGATGGCCGAGGTGGCGTTCTGCACGCCCGAGGAGATCGACACGGCGACCGTGAGGACGTAGTCGACCAGCAGGGCGCTCGCCACCGTCACGCCGGCCTTCGGCCCGAGGTTCGTCGTGGCGACCTCGTAGTCGCCGCCGCCGCTCGGGTAGGCGTGGACGTTCTGGCGGTAGGAGGCGACGACCGTCAGCATGACGAGGACGACGGCGATGCCGATCTTCCAGTTGAACGCGTAGGCGGTGATGCCGCCCATGGAGAGCGTCAGGAAGATCTCGTCAGGGGCGTAGGCGACGGACGACAGCGCGTCGCTCGCGAACACGGGCAGGGCGATGCGCTTCGGCAGCAGCGTCTCCCCCAGCTGGGTACTGCGCAGCTTCCGTCCGACGATGGTCCGCTTGACGGACTCGACCATGCCCACGAGCGACGATGGTAGCCGCGGGGTCGTCCGCCCGCCGGGGCGCGGGCGCACGGCGCGGCACCGGTGCGCCGGACCGTCCCACGACGTCCTCGCGTCCGTGTAGCGTCGCCTCCGTGCACATCGTGATCATGGGCTGCGGCCGCGTCGGCTCGACGCTCTCGCGCAGCCTCGAGGAGCGCGGCCACACGACGGCCGTGATCGACTCCAACCCTGACGCGTTCCGTCGCCTGGGCCCCGGCTTCACGGGGACGACGGTCACCGGCATGGGCTTCGACCGCGAGGTGCTGCGCGCGGCCGGGATCGAGCAGGCCGACGGCTTCGCGGCGGTCTCCAGCGGCGACAACTCCAACATCATCTCCGCGCGCGTCGCTCGCGAGCAGTTCGGCGTCGGCAACGTCGTCGCGCGCATCTACGACCCCGGTCGCGCCGAGGTGTACGAGCGGCTGGGCGTGCCCACGGTCGCCACCGTCCCGTGGGCCGCCGACCAGGTGCTGCGACGTCTGCTGCCGGCCGGGTCCGAGCCGGCCTGGCGCGACCCGTCCGGCCAGCTGCGCCTCGACACCGTGTACGCACCGTTCCCCTGGATCGGCCGTCACGTCTCCGACCTCGAGGACGCCGCCGGCGTGCGCGTCGCGTACCTCACCCGGCTCGGCTCCGGGGTCGTCGCGACGGCCCGCACCGTGATGCAGGAGGGCGACGTGCTCGCCGTGTTCATGCGAGACGAGGACGCCGAGCGTGCCCACGCGGTGCTCGAGTCCGGACCTGAGGAGGCCTGATGCGCGTCGCCATCGCCGGTGCCGGTGCGGTCGGCCGTTCCGTCGCCCTCGAGCTGACCGAGAACGGTCACCAGGTGCTGCTCATCGACAAGTCGCCGGGGTCCATCCGCTCCGACGTCGTGCCCGACGCCCAGTGGCTGCTGGCCGACGCGTGCGAGATGTCATCGCTGGCGGAGGCCGGCCTGCACACGTGCGACGTCGTCATCGCGGCGACCGGTGACGACAAGGTGAACCTCGTCGTCTCGCTGCTCGCGAAGACCGAGTTCTCGGTGCCGCGCACGGTCGGCCGTGTGAACCACCCCAGCAACGAGTGGCTGTTCGGCGAGTCGTGGGGGGTCGACGTGGCCGTCTCCACCCCGCGTCTCATGTCGGCGCTCGTCGAGGAGGCGGTCTCGGTCGGCGACCTCGTCCGCCTGTTCACCTTCCGCCAGAGCAACACGAGCCTGGTCGAGCTGACCATGCCGGCCGACTCCCCCTACACGGGCCGCCTCGTGCGCGACGTGCCCTGGCCGCGCGACGTCGTGCTCGTCGCCATCCTGCGCGACAACGCCATCGAGACCCCCGACCCCGAACGCTCCCTCGAGGCCGGCGACGAGCTGCTGTTCGTCACCGCCGAGGACGCCGAGGTCGAGATCGGCTCGCTGCTCTCCCCCAAGTCCTGACGTCGCGTCACCCTCTTTCTGGGGTGGCGCTGCTCCTCGCTCGGGTGGGGTGCGCTGGCGCGGCTTCTCGCTCGGGTGGGGGTGCGCCGGCGCGGCTCCGACTCGTCCTGCGCTCCGCAAGGGCCTCGACCGGGCGGATGGGAGCGGCGGCGGCTCGAGTCTCGGGCTGTGGCTCGCGTGGGACGCAAGAATCTGCGTTTGCGCGTCCCATCGGTGGATCTGCAACCGCAGGAGCGCCTGTGCGGTTGAAAATCCACCGCCGGCGGGCCAGACGCGGCAACGATGCTCCCTTCTCGTGGACCGTGCCACGCGAAGGGAGAAGCGCTGCCACCCCCACCCCCAAGGGCACCCACGATTCTTCATTCGCGCGCCTGAGGCCGGACGCTTCCGCGTTGCTGACGGGATCCCGTAGCAAACGCAGAAGCCTTGACCTTCAACTCACCAACGCAGATCCATGGGTCCCACGCGGGCCACAGCCCGAGACCCCGGACCAGCGCCGTCGCCAGCCGCCCGGTCGAGGCCCTTTCGGAGACCACACCCAGCGCCAGCCGAGGCAGCGCACCACCGACCCCAGGCCCCCGGCGCCAGCGCACCAGCACGTCCAGGCGCTGCGTCAGCGCGTGCTCGCGCCCGGCTCGAGGGGGGTGGCGTTGCGCGACAGCACCCAGGCCATCGCGGCGAAGGCGGCGACCTGGAGGGGCCAGCCGAGCACGACCTTGGAGGTGCCGAGGAGGGCGACGTGGTCGCCGGCCCACAGCGGGTACTGGACGAGGACGCGCACGATGCAGGGGGCGGCGAAGAGCCAGGTGAGCAGCGAGCACAGCCGGACCAGCTGGCGGTCCTCGTGCCACTCGGTGGGCTCGCCGGTCAGGCTGCCGATGAGGAAGCCGACGAGCGGCCAGCCGACCAGGATCGACACGACGAACACGGCCGCGTAGGCGCCGTTGTAGAGGATGCCGGGCAGGAACACGTCGCGCGCCTCGCCGCTGCGCGACGCGAACACCGCGGCGATCGCGATGCCGACGAGGGCGTTGAGCACGAACTGGACCGTGGAGCGCTGCACCAGCCGCACGGCGAGCAGCACGACTGCGCTGCCGACGCTCGCGACCAACGACGTGCGGAGGTCCTTCGTGACGATCCAGCAGACGGTGAACACGATCGTCGGGACGGCGCTCTCGACGATGCCGCGGCCGCCGCCCAGCGCCTCGGCCAGCTTGGAACGGACGAGCTCCTCGACGGTGGCGTAGCGACGTGCCCCGTCGCCCGGACCGTCGTGTCGTGCGGGCTCGGGGGAGGCGTCAGGCATCGAGCTCGTAGCGCGGGTTGTAGAGCACGCAGCTGTCGCCGCGCCGGCCGATGCGGCCGTGGACCGTCAGTCGACGTCCGGGCTCGATGCCCTTGATCTCGCGCCGGCCCAGCCACACGAGCGTCACCTGGCCGGACCCGTCATACAGCTGCGCCTCGAGCGCGCTGACCCCGTCGGAGACCGGCCGCGTGGTCACCGAGCGCAGCTCGCCGTGCAGCGAGCAGACGGCACGGTCGGACTGCGACGCCAGGAGGCGGCAGCCGGCCTGGTCGGCGCTGCGCTGCAGCTCGTCGTCCTCGATCTGCTCGAGGGTCGGCCGGCGCCAGGCACGGCTCAGTCGCGAAGGCATGCGTCCATCCTAGGTCGGTTCGCCGTCAGGACCGAGGGTCACGGGCTCCGCGTCCGGCGGCAGCTCGATCAGGAGCGGCTCGCGGACGGGGCGCGGGTCGTCACCGCGCACGACCACGACCTCGCGGAACGCCTGCTCGAGGAGACCGTCCTCGTCGGGCTCGAGGGCCGCCGAGCCGAGGAACGTCGCGCGCAGCATCCACCGAGGACCCTCGACGGCGACGATGCGCGACGGCTGGAACCCGTCCTGGCCGTCGGGCAGGGTGACGGGGATCTGCACGCGCAGCTCCGGCCCGTACGGCCCGTCGACCTCCTCGACCTGGCCGTCGAGCCGCTGCACCTCCGCGACCAGCTCCTGGCGCACCTCGTCCCACAGTCCGCCGCTGCGTGGTGCGGCGAAGGCGCGCAGCTCCAGGCCCGCCTCCTCGGTCACCAGCACCACCGAACCGGCGCCGCCGCCGTCGTCCTGCGGCACCTGGAGCTGGAAGCCGACCCGGCCGCGGATGCGCAGCGGGCCGAGGTCGACGTAGCCCGGCTCGTCCGCGGACGCCTCCGTGGAGTCACGCGGTCGGGTCGGCGTGCTCCCCGCGTCGGTCGGCTCGCTGGCGGTCGGCTCGTCGGGTGCGGTCTGCTCGCGCTCGCGGCGACGTCGGATCATCGGTGCTCTCCCACGGATCGGTGGCCGCCGGTCGAGCCGTAGCCCCCGGCGCCTCGGCTGGTGTCCTCGAGTGACTCGACCTCGCGGAAGGTCACGTGCTCGACGCGCTGGACGACGAGCTGCGCGATGCGGTCGCCCCGCGCCACCTCGACGGTCTCCTGCAGGTCGTGGTTGACCAGCAGCACCTTGATCTCGCCGCGGTAGCCCGCGTCGACGGTGCCGGGCGTGTTCACGACCGAGAGGCCGTGCCGCAGCGCCAGCCCGGACCGGGGGTGCACGAAGGCGGCGTAGCCGTCGGGCAGGGCGATGGCGATGCCGGTCGGCACGAGCACCCGCTCGCCCGGGGCCAGCGTGGCCGGTGCTGCGGCGTGCAGGTCGACGCCCGCGTCCCCCGGGTGCGCGTACGCGGGGACCGGGAGCTGCGGGTCGAGGCGTCGCACCGCGATCTCGAGCATGCTCGCGACCCTACTCGGGTGGACCTGGCCTGGATGCGGCAGGCTTGCAGGGTGCAGAACCGTCGTGAGCGCCTCGTGGCTCCCGTGTCGTGGTGGGTCGGCGTGCTCGCCTTCGCCCTCGCCTGGGCCTGGCTGCTGCTGGTCGTCGCCGGCACCGGCGCCGCCGTGGTGACGTTCGTCGGCGTGGCCGTGCTGACGGGCGCCGTCGTGTGGGCCTACGGACGCACCGTCGTCGACGCGGGGCCCGACGGTCTGCGCGTCGGACGCGCGTTCCTGACGTCCGAGCACGTGGGTGCCGTCACCCCGCTCGACCGTGTCGCGACCCGCGAGGCCCTCGGACCCCGCGCCGACGCCCGCGCCTGGCTGCACGTGCGCCCCTACGTCGACACCGCCGTGCGCGTCGACGTCGACGACCCGGCCGACCCGGCCCCCTACTGGCTGGTCTCCACCCGCCACCCGGAGGCGGTAGCCGCCGCGCTCGGCGCGCGTCCCGCCCCGTCCGACGCTCCCGACCAGCCCACTCCAGACCCGAGGTGACGACCATGGCCCGCAGGTCCCGCAAGGCCCGCACGACCCCCAGCCTGGAGACGGCGACCCCGCCGCGGAAGGCCTCGCGCTCCAGCCGTACCAGCTGGAAGCTGCTGGACCGTTCGACGACGATCGCCGCGGGTCTGCTCGCCCGGCAAGCCTCGACGTTCACCTGGCGCCTCGCGACGGGTCGCAAGCCCCCGACCGCGGGGCGGCACCCGGACGTCGAGACCAAGGAGGCCGTGGCGTGGGCGGTCGTCGGGGGCGCCCTCGTCGAGGTGGTCCGCCTGCTCGTGCGCCGCGGCGCTGCGGGCTACTGGGTGCGGTCCACGGGCGACCTCCCGCCCGGGATGAAGCCGCTCAAGGGTGCCTCGGTCGGGGCACGCGTGGCCGCAGCCGCAGGAACGACAGAGCCGGCTCCCTCGCGGAAGCCGGCTCGGCGTCGTCGGCGCTCGCGCTGAGCGAGCCCGGGCTGGTGGGACGTCCCACCGGTGCGTGCTGCGTCAGTAGGCGCAGTCCCGGCAGATGAGCCGGTCGCCCTTCTCCTCGGCGAGCTGGGACCGGTGGTGCACCAGGAAGCACGACGAGCACGTGAACTCGTCGGACTTGCGCGGCACCACCTGGACGGCCAGCTCCTCGTGGGAGAGGTCGGCACCAGGCAGCTCGAAGGACTCGGCCGCCTCGACCTCGTCCTCGTCCACCTTGCCCGAGTTCTTCTCGTGGCGACGCGCCTTGAGCTCCTCGATGCTGTCCTCGGACTGCTCTTCCTCAGTCTTGCGAGGCGCGTCGTAGTCGGTAGCCATGTACCCCTCCGTCGTGTGCGTTCAACCGACGGGATTGTTCCACACCGGCACAAGCCGTCGTCGGTCAGAACCCACAAGCCCGCACGACGTCGAAGTATTCCCCTGCGAGGGCAGGGTGGGCGGCCATCACGAGCCGTCCGTCGGGCGCTCCGTCGAGTCCCTCGACGCGCACACCCGCCTCGCGCGCCACGAGTGCGCCGGCAGCCCTGTCCCACGGCTGCAGACCCTGCTCGACGTACGCGTCGAGCGTGCCGTCGGCGAGTGCGCACAGGTCGAGCGCGGCCGCGCCGATGCGACGAACGTCACGTACCTGGGGCAGCAGCTGCGCGACGGCGAGGCCCTGCTCGCGGCGTCGCTCCGGCAGGTAGCCGAACCCGGTGCCGACGAGTGCCTCGGCCAGCGGCGGGGGCTCGGGGGCGTGCAGCGGCCGCCGCTCGTCATCGCTCCAGCGCCAGGCGCCGGCGCCGAGGACGGCCGCCCACTCCTCGCCGGTCGCGATGTTCACGACGTACCCAGCCACCTCGGTCGCGCCGTCCGGGCCGTCGAGGCGCGCCGCGATGGAGACCGCGTAGGCCGGGATGCCGTAGACGAAGTTGACGGTGCCGTCGATCGGGTCGACCACCCACTCCACGCCGCTGGTGCCGCGGACCCCGCCGCCCTCCTCGCCGAGGAACCCGTCGTCGGGCCGGGCGGCGAGCAGACGCTCCCGGATCAGCTCCTCGCTGGCGCGGTCCACCTCCGTGACCACGTCGACGCGGCTCGACTTCGTGTCGGCGACGCCCACCCGACCCTTCGGACGGCGCGCGCGCACGAGCGCCGCGGCCTCGAGCCCGACCTCCCGGGCCAGCTCGACGAGTGCGTGGGGGTCGACGGCGACGCTCATGCGTGTGCCGGGCGGTCGCCGCGCAGGTTCGCGCAGCAGTTCGGCACGCACACCCACGGGTTCGCGCCGCAGGTGCCGATCGTGGCGGGCGTCGGGTCCTCGCCACGATCGGCCGCCGCGCGCTCCTGCAGGAGGTCGGTGATCATCGCGACGAAGGCCGGGTGCGAGCCGGGGGTCGGGACGCGGACGAAGCGCAGGCCCAGCTCCTCCGCCGTCGCCTTGGCCTCGGTGTCGAGGTCGTAGACGACCTCCATGTGGTCGGAGACGAACCCGATCGGCACGACCACGACCGACGTGACACCGTCGGCGGCAAGCTTCTCGAGGTGGTCGTTGACGTCGGGCTCCAGCCACGGCGTGCGCGGCGAGCCGGACCGCGAGCAGTAGACGAGCTCCCACGGCAGGCCCTGGTGCTGGGGCTCGAGCCCAGCCATCACGAGGCGCGCGGTCTCGAGGTGCTGGTCGCGGTAGGCGCCGACGCCCGGGCCACCGCTCGCGTCGTTCATCGCGTCGGGGATCGAGTGGGTCACGAACACGAGGTGGGTGTCGTCGGGCGCGTCGCCAAGGGCGGCCCGCGTGTGCTCCACGAACGGCGCCACGAACCCGGGGTGGTTGAAGGGCAGCCGCAGTCGACTGAGCTCGATGTCGAGGCCCTCGGTCGCGTCGGCGAGGTTCTCGCGGTACTGACGGCAGCCCGAGTAGGAGGAGTAGGCGCTCGTGAGGAAGTACGCGGCGTGGCGGACGCCGTCGGCCACCATCTGCTCGAGCGCGTCACGCAGGTACGGGTCCCAGTTCCGGTTGCCCCAGTAGACCGGAAGGTCGACGTCGCGCGACGCGAGCTCACCCTCGAGCGCCGCGATGACCTGCCGGTTCAGGTCGTTGATCGGGCTGCGACCGCCGAACAGGAAGTAGTGCTCCCCCACCTCCTCCAGCCGCTCGCGCGGGATGCCCTTGCCGACGGTCACGTTCTCCAGGAACGGGACCACGTCGTCGGGCTTCTCGGGACCACCGAAGGAGACGTAGAGGAGTGCATCGAAGGGGCGGACGTCCATGCCGTCATCGTCCCACGCACCGCCACCACGCGCGGTGCGGCAGGGGGTGGAGGTGGGTGGTGCTGGTGCGCTGCCGCCGATGGTCGTGACCTTGCTGCTGCGCCGCCGCGGGGGGCTTGTGCTTGCTGCTGCGCTGCCGCAGGGCGTCTCGACCTACTGGAGCGCTGCCTCGGCCTTCGCTGTGTCTGGTCTCCGAAAGGGCCTCGACCGGGCGGCTGGCACCGGAGCTGGTACGGGGTCTCGGTCTGTGGGCTGGTGCTGGGGTGGACACAAGATTCTGCGTCCGTGTGCGGGAGGGCAAGGATTCTGCGTTGCCTACGGGATCCCGTCGCGAACGCAGAAGCGTCAGGTCTCGCACGCGTGAATGAAGAATCGTGGGTGCACTTTGCGGTGGGGTGACGAACGATTCTTCCTTTGAGTGGACCGTTCCACACGAAGGAAGAATCCTTCCGGCGCGACGCCCGCCATCGGTGGATCTCCAACCGCAAGAACGCTCCTGCGGTTGCAGGTCCACCGATAGAACGCGGGAACGCAGATCGGTGGCCCAAGAACGCGAAAAAGACGAATCGTGCGTCACCCGCGAGCCCAAGCCAGACCCCGCGACCCGAAACCGGCCCTCGGCTCGCTGCCGGTCGAGGCCCTCTCGGAGACCACCCCCAGCGAACGCCGAGGCAGCGCACCAGCAGGTACGGACCCCCGCAGGCAGCGCACCAGCGAATCCGCGGCCACCGCAGGAAGCGCACGTCCCGACGCCCAGGCCCAAGCCCGACCCTCCACCGCTCCCCGTCCTCCGCCCGTGCCGCCGGTAGTCTGCGGTCGCGCAGCCACGCAGCGAGGGAGGGGGCAGGGTGCGATCGACGTACGGCCGGGTCCTGGCGTTGCCGGGCGCTGCGCTGTTCAGCCTGACCGGGCTGGTCTCGCGACTGCCGTTGTCGATGGCGTCGCTCGGTCTGGTGCTGCTGGTGCGCGAGCACGGCGGCGGGTACGGGGCCGCGGGCCTGGTCGCCGCCGCCTACGTGGCCGCGGCTGCCGTCGTCGCGCCGGTGCACGGCCGGCTGAGCGACCGGTGGGGGCAGCGTGTCGTGCTGCTGCTCGCGGGTGCCGGGTACGCGATCGGCATGGCCGCGGTGGTGCTGGCCGTCACGCGCGACGCCGCCGCCCCGCTGCCGCATCTCGCGGCCGCCGTGGCCGGCGTGTTCACGCCGCAGACGGGGTCGCTGGTCCGGGCCCGCTGGACCCACCTGCTGCGCGACGACCGCCCCCTCCTGACCACGGCGTTCGCCATCGAGGCGGTCATCGCCGAAGCCGTGTTCATCGTCGGCCCGGTGCTCGTCACGTTCCTGACCCTCCAGGTGGCCGACGTCGCGGGCCTCGCGACCGCTGCCGCCGCCGCGACGCTCGGCAGC
>NZ_JAMXRU010000091.1 GCF_024124745.1 Aeromicrobium sp. CnD17-E | reverse complement strand
ACCCAGCGCTGCCCGGGTCGGGGCAGCGACGCGGTCGTGCACCGCGTCGACGCCACGCTCGACCTCGCGTCGCCGCCACCGTCGGGCCTGGCCGGCGCCGTGCGCGCCGCGGTGCCGTCGGGCTACGACGTCGAGGTCGACGTGCAGCCCGACCGGGTCGTGCTCGGCGTGGTCAGCCGGTGCCTCGACCTGCCCCGGATCCAGACGATCGAGATGGCGCTCGAGGGTCGCTACCGCGTCGAGCCCTGACGTCAGGCCAGGAACGCGACGGCGAGCACCATCGGCAACGACACCAGCGAGGCCATGCTGGTGACCAGTGTCATCGTCTTCAGCGCGCCCTTCGTCGTCAGGCCGAGCAGCGACTTGAACATCCAGAAGAAGTTCGAGTTCACGGTGAGCGCGAACATCGACCCCGACGCGACGGCCAGGCCGATCGCGAGCGGTGCGACGTCGATGGAGCCCAGCACCGGGCTGATGATGCCGGCCGCGGCGATGGCCGCCACGGACACCGAGCCGATCGCGAGGTGGAGCACTGCGGCGATGAACCACGCCAGCAGGATGCTGGTGACCACGGCAGCACCCTCGCTGGCCGAGAACAGCGACGCGAGCGTCTGGTCGAGGCCTGTCGCCTCGATGACCGCGCCGAGCGAGCCGCCGATGCCGGTGATGAGCAGGATCTCGCCCGTCGTGTGGAACCCGGTCTTGAGCGCCTTGTCGGTGCGCTCCACGCCGGTCGCGGCGCGCGCGAGCAGGTAGGCGCCGAGCAAGCCCACGAACAGCGCGACGTTCGGGTTGCCGAGGAACGCGACGAACCCGTTCGTCACGTCGGCGAGGTCGGCGAACGCGCCACCGGCGATCATCAGCAGGGGCACGAGGATCGGCAGGAGGGCCACCGGCAGCGGCACGTCGACGTCGCTGCGGCTCGCGCCCTCGCCGGGGCCGGTGCCGGCGGTGTTCTGCTCCACGCCGTCGCCGTCGAGCGGCTCGTCCTGCGCCTCGTCGGTCTCGGGCTTCCACCAGCCGAGACGGAGCAGGCGGCCGAACAGGAACGTCGTGAGCAGCGCCGTCGCGGGCCCGAGGACGATGCCCGCGATCATGTAGGTGCCGAGCGGGATCTCGAGGATCCCCGCGATCGTGACGGCGGCCAGGCCGGGCACGACGAACACGTAGCCCGCGAAGATGCCCGTGCCGATCGCACCGGCCAGGTGCGCGAGCCCGCGGGGCCCGACGTGGCGCGCCGACGACCGCGCGATCGGCGCAGCGAGCACCACCTGCACGTCGACGTAGATCGACGGGAACACCGTCGACATGGCGCCGGTGAGCGCGTAGGGCAACCGCTTCGCCCCCACGACCGACAGCAGCGCCCGCACGAGCTTGCGGAACGTGCCCAGCGAGTGCAGGAGGGCGCCGATGAGCACGCCGAACCCGATGAGGAGCCCGACCTTCGTCATGATCTCCCCGAACCCGCCGGTGATGGCGGTGACCGTGCCCTCGAACCCCACGCCCGCGGCGAGCCCGAGGTAGAGGCAGGCGATCACGAGCGAGATCACCGAGTCGACCTTCGCCCAGATGATCAGCCCGACCACGAGCACGATGGCGATGGCGGTGTGGACGACTTCCACGATCTTCCCCCTCGATCGACAGTGCGCCTCACCCTAGGCCACCCCTCCCGCCGCGGCCCCCACGCGAGGTCCCGCTCCTGGCCCGCAAGCGAGTCCCGCTGGTCGAGTAGGCCGACCGGCGACGAAGGAGCCCGGTCGGTCGTATCGAGACCACCCGGCAACAGCTCAGCGCGGGCCGACCCCGCAGCGACAGCTTGGAGTGGTCTCGATACGTCGGACCCAGGCTCGTACCTCACCAGGCCCGACTACTCGACCAGCGAATCGTTCCGCTGGTCGAGTAGCGGCCGCGCGCGAGGAACGAGCGCCGTGGCTGCGTATCGAGACCACTCGGCAGCGGCCCGGCGCGGACCGACCCCGCAGCGACAGCTTGGAGTGGTCTCGATACGTCGGACCCAGGCTCGTCCCTCGGCGGAGGCGACTACTCGACCAGCGACGCCCACCGCTGGTCGAGTAGTCAGGACGGCGAGCGCCAGCGAGCTCGTCCTGACGTATCGAGACCACCCGGCAACAGCCCAGCGCGAACCAGCCGAAACTCCACTGTCCACAGGAGTTTTCTGGGCTGGAGGGGGGTGTCGGAGGGGGTCTCTAGGTTGGAGACATGAACCTCACCGACACCCTCCTGGCCGACGCACTCGATGCGTCGCGTCGGGTGTGGGCGGGTGAGGCGGAGCAGGCGCGGGCGGTGCTGCGGTTCGTGGAGACCCGCCGCACCGACGCCCTCGCCCAGGGCCTGTCGGCTCGTCAGGTGGAGGACGCCCGGCAGGTCGCGATCCTGGAGGCCGCCCTCGAGCTGCATCTCGCGCAGGGGTTCGTGGCGAACCTGGTCTCGGCGACCCGCACCCTCGTGATGGACCTGCCCACCGTGTGGGCTGGCCACCTGCGCGGTGAGGTCGATCGGGCCAAGGCCCGCGAGATCGCCTCCACCGCCTGGAAGCTCCACCACCCCGAGAACGTGACCCGGTTGGACGAGACCGTCCTGGCCTACGCCACGTCCCACACCCTGGGGCAGCTGAAGGGGTGGCTGCGCCGGTTCCTCGTCCGGGTCGAGCCCGACCACGCGATCGAGCGCCGCAAGTCCGCCCACGCGGACCGCAACCTCACGATCACCGCGTTGGATGACGGGATGAGCCTGCTGCAGGCCCTCATCCCCACCACCGAGGCCCTCCTCATCGACCGTGACCTGACCCTCGCCGCCAAGGCCTCCCGCACCCAAACCTTCGACGACGAGAGGACCCTGGCCCAAGCTCGTGCCGACGCCCTCGTCGACACCCTCCTGCAGAGGGGTGGGAAGACCGAGACCACCGACACCGCTGCCGAGCACGCGCGCGTCGGCACGTCGGGGCGCGGCCGCTTCCACGTCGGCGTCACCGTCTCCCTGGCCACCCTGCTCGGCCTCTCCAGCGAGCCGGGCGTCTCCGCCGACGGGCAGCACGTCCTCGACCCTGGCCTGCTCGCCGAGCTCGCCACCGCCGAAGGCACGTTGTTCTCGCGGTTGTTGACCGACGAGCACGGCGGGATCCTCGACGTCACCGAGCTGGGCCGCTTCCCCACCCAGCCCCTACGCAGGGCGTTGAACCTCATCGACGGGACCTGCGACGTCCCCGGCTGCACCCGACCCGCCACCGGATGCGACATCGACCACCAGATCCCCCACGACCCCGACCCACCACCAGGCCAACAACCCGGACCCACCACCGCAGCAGCCAACCTGCACCACCGCTGCCCACCCCACCACGGCCTCAAGACCCGCGGAGCCCTCACCGTCACCCACGACCAGGACGGCAACGCCCACTGGCACCTACCCACCCGCACCATCGAGGCCGAGACCGCGTTCACCCGCGCCTGGACCCGACGAGACCGCACCATCCAGTTCGTCGAGATCCACCACACCCACCCCGACCACATCCAGTACCGACCCCGATGAACCAGGCGTCCGCGCTCAGGGTGCGGGCGGGCGGGAGGAAGCCCACACGACCAGCAGGACGATCGGCGCGACCACCCCCACCAGCACCAGCACCGGCCAGCCCACGGCGAGCTCGGTGGTCGAGGAGCGGGCCCATGCGTCGAGCGCCATCCCTAGGGACGTCAGCAGGACCACCGCGGTAGCACGGCCGGCCCACCGGACCGTCCGCGAGCCGTACAACGAGGCGCGGCGCACGATCGTGAGGACGAGGAACCCGCCCACCAGCAGCGACGCCAGCCGCAGCGGGTCGTGCTCCGCGCGCTCGGGGACCACCCACGCGAGGACATGGATGACCACCGACAGCCCTAGCCAGAGCTCCGGTTCGACGAACCACGGCTCCGGCTCCCGCTCGGCGACGTCGCTCACGCGCCGAAGTCGACCTGCCGCAGACCCCGCAGCAGCGCGTAAGCCGCCTGCTGGTCGTCGGCGTCGAGCTGCGCGACCCCGAACTGCACGTCCATGAGCGCGGCGGTGGCGTCCTCGACCACCCGCTCACCGTCGGGCGTCAGCGACGCGAAGGTCCGGCGGCGGTCGGTCGGGTCGGGCTCGCGGACCACCAGGCCCTGCGCCTCCAGCCGGTCGATCGCGTTCGTCACCGACGTCGGGTGCACCATCAGCCGCTCGCCGATCTTGCTCAACGGCAGCCGGCCGGCACGGCTGAAGGAGATGAGGCGCAGCACCTCGAAACGCGCGAACGTGATCCCGTGCGGCTTCAGTGCCGCGTCGAGACGACTGATGACGAGCTGGTGCACCCGCATGATCGACGTCGCGAGCCGCATGGCCGTGGCGTCGCCGATGCGCTCCTCCCACAGCTCTCCCGCCCGCTCGAGCGGGTCGAACGCGAGTCGGGGCTCCTGCGGCATGGGCTGATCATAGGCGCAGCGGCGCGCACCCGGCCGACCTCGACGACGGGGTGGTGCGCAGCACGTCCCATTAGTAGGATGTCCGAGCATCTGACTTCCTAGGAGTTCGCATGACCGCGTTGCACGTGCCCACGCACCCCGTCCGACTCGTCACCGCGTCGGCGCTCTTCGACGGGCACGACGCGTCGATCAACATCATGCGGAGGATCTTCCAGAGCCAGGGGGCGGAGGTGATCCACCTCGGCCACAACCGCTCGGTCCAGGAGGTCGTCGACGCGGCCATCGAGGAGGACGTCCAGGGCGTGGCCGTCTCGTCCTACCAGGGCGGGCACGTCGAGTACTTCGAGTACCTCGTGGAGTCGCTGCGCGAGCAGGGCGCCGGTCACGTGCAGGTCGTCGGCGGCGGGGGCGGCGTCATCGTGCCCGAGGAGATCGCCCGGCTGCGCGCCTCCGGCGTCACGATCTTCTCTCCCGAGGACGGCCAGCGCATGGGCCTCGCAGGCATGATCAGCTCCGTCGTCGAGGCGTGCGACATCGACCTCACCTCGCTCGGCGCCCTCGACGTCGACGCCGTCCTCGCCGGCGAGCGCGCCGCCGTCGCCCGTGCCATCACGTTCGCCGAGACGGGCCGCCTCGCCGGAGCCGACCTCGAGCGGGTGCGCGAGGCCGCGGCCGGCCACCGGTCGCCCGTGCTCGGCATCACCGGCACCGGCGGCTCGGGCAAGTCGTCGCTCACCGACGAGCTCGTGCGCCGGTTCCGCGTCGACCAGCAGGACAAGCTGCGGGTGGCCGTCGTCGCCGTCGACCCCACCCGACGTCGCGGGGGCGGTGCCCTGCTCGGCGACCGCATCCGCATGAACTCCCTCGGCAGTGCCGTGCGAGGGGCGGACTGCACCTACTTCCGCTCGCTCGCCACCCGCGGCTCCCACGAGCTGCCCGACTGCCTCGACGACGTCGTCGCCGTGCTGAAGGCGGCCGGGTTCGACCTCGTGGTCGTCGAGACGCCCGGCATCGGACAGGGCGACGCCGCGATCGTGCCGCACGTCGACACCGCCATGTACGTCATGACGCCGGAGTTCGGTGCGGCCTCGCAGCTGGAGAAGATCGACATGCTCGACTTCGCCGACGTCGTCGCGATCAACAAGTTCGAGCGCCGCGGGGCGAAGGACGCCTACCGCGACGTCGGCCGCCAGCTGGTGCGCAACCGCGAGGCGTTCGGGAAGAAGCCGGAGGACATGCCGATCTTCGGCACGTCGGCCGCCACGTTCAACGACGACGGCGTCACGGCGCTCTACCAGCACCTGCGCGACCACCTCGCCGAACGCGGCCTGCCGGTCGCCGAGGGCACGCTCGCACCGGTCGCCGTGCGCTGCTCGTCGGGCATCCAGGCCGTCGTGCCGGCCGACCGCGCCCGCTACCTGTCCGAGATCACCGAGACGGTCCGCGGGTACCACGCCGAGACCGAGCGACTCGCCGACGCCGCCGACCGTGCACAGCGGCTCGAGACCACCGCCGCCGAGCTCGCCGACGCCGGCCTCGACGCCGACGCCGTCACGACGCTGCTCGAGTCGGCCCGCAGGCACGTGCCGCACGACGTCGCCGACCAGATCGCCGGTTGGCCCGCCGTCGTGGAGTCCTACTCCGGCGACGAGCAGGTGGTGCGGGTCCGCGACCGCGAGATCGTCACGCAGCTGACCCGCGAGTCCCTGTCGGGGAACAAGATCCCGCGCGTCTCGCTCCCCCGGTTCACCGGCCACGGCGACCTGGTGCGCTTCTGGCGTCGGGAGAACCTGCCCGGGTTCTTCCCGTACACGGCCGGCGTCTTCCCGTTCAAGCGGGACGGCGAGGACCCCGCCCGCATGTTCGCCGGCGAGGGCGACCCGTTCCGCACCAACCGACGGTTCAAGCTGCTCAGCGAGGACGGTGAGGCCACCCGGCTGTCCACCGCCTTCGACTCCGTGACGCTCTACGGCCGCGACCCCGATCCTCGCCCCGACGTGTACGGCAAGGTCGGCACCTCGGGGGTCTCGGTCGCGACGCTCGACGACATGAAGGCGCTCTACGACGGCTTCGACCTCGTCTCGCCGAGCACGTCGGTCTCGATGACCATCAACGGTCCGGCCCCCACCGTGCTCGCCTTCTTCCTCAACACCGTCATCGACCAGCAGGTCGACGCCTTCCGCGAGCGCGAGGGACGCGAGCCCGACGAGACCGAGCACGCCGAGCTGCGCTCGTACGCCCTGAAGAACGTGCGCGGCACGGTGCAGGCCGACATCCTCAAGGAGGACCAGGGCCAGAACACGTGCCTGTTCTCGACGGAGTTCAGCCTGCGCATGATGGGCGACATCCAGCAGTACTTCATCGACGAGGGCGTGCGGAACTTCTACTCCGTCTCGATCTCCGGCTACCACATCGCCGAGGCCGGGGCGAACCCCATCAGCCAGCTCGCGTTCACCCTCGCGAACGGCTTCACCTACGTCGAGTCCTACCTCGCGCGCGGCATGGACGTCGACGACTTCGCCCCGAACCTGTCGTTCTTCTTCTCCAACGGCATGGACCCGGAGTACTCGGTGCTCGGCCGTGTCGCGCGCCGCATCTGGGCGGTGGCGATGAGGGAGAAGTACGGCGCGAACGACCGCAGCCAGAAGCTGAAGTACCACGTGCAGACGTCGGGTCGCTCCCTGCACGCGCAGGAGATGGACTTCAACGACATCCGCACGACCCTGCAGGCGCTCATCGCGATCTACGACAACGCGAACAGCCTGCACACCAACGCCTACGACGAGGCCGTCACGACGCCGACGACCGAGTCGGTGCGCCGGGCGCTCGCCATCCAGCTGATCATCAACCGCGAGTGGGGCCTCGCGATGAACGAGAACCCGCTGCAGGGCTCCTACGTCATCGACGAGCTCACCGATCTCGTCGAGGCTGCCGTGCTGGCCGAGTTCGACGCGATCAACGAGCGCGGCGGCGTGCTGGGCGCGATGGAGACCGGCTACCAGCGCGGCCGCATCCAGGACGAGTCGATGCTCTACGAGCACCGCAAGCACGACGGGTCGCTGCCGATCATCGGTGTCAACACGTTCCGCCGACCCGATGCCGAGGGTGAGGAGCACGTGGTCGAGCTGGCGCGTGCGACGGAGTCGGAGAAGCAGTCGCAGCTCGACCGGGTGCACGCGTTCCAGCAGGCGCACCGCTCGGATGCGGAGGAGGCGATCGCCCGGCTGAAGGACGCGGCGACGTCGGGCCAGAACGTGTTCGCGGTCCTCATGGACGCCGCGCGCGTGTGCTCGCTGCAGCAGGTGACGGAGGCGTTCTTCGAGGTCGGGGGGCAGTACCGGCGCAACGTCTGAGTGCGGGCCGGTGGCGGCGCCGACGACTCGCTCGAGTCGCCGGTATCACGATCACGTCCTACCGTGAAAGTCAAGACCCGATCGCCGATCGATCGAGCTCAGCGACAGGAGCCCCACCATGACCACCCACGACCCCCGCCCCGAGGCCACCCCAGCCCACCGCGACGCCACTGCCGCCCACCGCGAGCCGGTGGCCGACCGCACCGACCCGACGCTCGACCGGCGCGACGTCGTCGACCGCGAGAAGGAGCGCTTCGGCGGCGTCAAGATCGTCTGCGCCTTCTTCGGCTGGATCACCGCGACCGGCATGAGCGTGCTGCTCGCCGCGCTCGTCGCCGCAGCCGGTGCCGGCATCGGCCTGGCGTCCGACACGACCGACCTCGCGAACGCGGCCCAGGACCAGGGGATCTCCGCCGGCGAGATCGGCTGGGCTGGCGTCATCCTGCTCCTCGTCGTCGTGTTCGTGTCGTACTACAGCGGCGGCTACGTCGCCGGCCGCATGGCCCGCTTCGACGGCATCCGCCAGGGCCTCGCGGTCTTCGGCTGGGCCGTCGTCGCGGCCATCGTCATCGCGATCCTCGGCGCCGTCGCCGGCTCGCAGTACAACGTGTTCGACAACCTGAACGCGTTCCCGCGCATCCCGGACAGCCTGTCCGACCTGACCCTGCAGGGCGTCGTCGCCCTCGTCGGCGTCGTCGCCACGGCCCTCGTGGGCGCTGCGCTCGGCGGCCTGGCCGGCATGCACTTCCACCGCAAGGTCGACAAGGCCGGTCTCGGTCGCTGACGCAGCACCGACCGGTCCCACCCCGCACCCCACGGTTCCCCGCGACCGTGGGGTGCGGTGCGTCCAGGAGCGTCCCGGTGCACGAGAGCGCCCGAACGGGGTACGGAGGACGTCGAGGTCCGCGACGGACAGCGCCGCCGGCGCAGCGCGGACATGAGGAGAGCACATGGACACCTGGGTCTGGATCGTCATCGCCGTCGTCGTCGCACTGGTCGTGCTCGCCGTCGCCCTCGCCGCGGCTCGCAGGTCGAGCGAGGCACGCCGCGTCCGCGACCGTGACCGGGCCGTGACGCTGCGCGAGGAGGCCGCCGAGGCGCACGTCGCCGCCGGACGTACCGAGGCGGGCGCTGCCGTCGCCCGCGCCGACGCGGACGAGGCGCGACTGGAGGCCGACCGCCTCGAGCGGCACGCCGTCGACCTGGAGAACGAGGCCGCCGAGGCGCAGGGCCACGCCGACGACCGCCTGGCCGAGGCGGACCGGCTCGACCCCGACGCTCCCGAGGGAGGCCGGGCGTCCCAGGACGGTGGGCACCGCGCCGACCCCACCGATCCGCGGCGGTAGCGTCGGGGCGTGACGACCCTCCCCACGTACGAGCAGGCCGCGAGCCTCCCCGTGGTCCACGAGCACGTGGTCGGCCCGGAGCACCTCGACGAGAACCGGCACATGAACATCGCGCACTACTTCACGTTCGGCGGCGCGGCGATCTGGGCCCGCCACCAGCGCGACCTCGGCATGGCCGACGCGTACATCACCGAGCGGGGCCTGACGACGTTCACCGCCGAGCAGCACCTGCGCTACCTGGGCGAGTCGGTCGAGGGCGACCGCATCGGCGTGAGCGTCGTGGTCGTCGACCGCAGCGACAAGGTGCTGCACGTGGCCGCACTGCTCACCAACCACACGCGGCGCGAGCTGTCGTGCGTGATGGAGGCGGTCACCGTGCACGTCGACTTCGGCACGCGCCGGCCGGTGCCCTTCCCCGACGACGTCGCCGACCTGCTCGACGCGGCGATCGCGGACGACCGGCCGGCCTGGGAGCTGCCGCTAAGCGGGGGGCTGGGCGTCCGACGCTGACCCGCTCGGGAGGCGCCGCCCGCGCTCGTCGGGTACGAAGGAGATAGACGAGAGGAGTGCCGGTGCTGGCGTGGGGTTTCATCATGGTGGCCGTCGTGGTCGTGCTGGTCGTGGCCGGCCTCGGGATCGCAGCCGCGTCGGGCCGTGACGGCGCGGAGCGGCGCAGTGCGATGGCGGAGGCGCGCCAGCGGGCGCAGGCCCGCCGGGAGGCGCGGTCGGACGGGGCGTGACCCTCGACGACCTCGGCCACGACGTCGCCGTGCCGACCGAGGCGCGACGCGTGGTCAGCCTGGTCCCCTCGATCACCGAGGGACTGGCCGCCGCGAGACCCGGCGCTGTCGTCGGGGCGACCGACTGGTGCACGCACCCGCACGACCTCGAGGTCGTGCGCGTGCGCGGCACCAAGAACCCCGACCGCGCCGCCGTCGAGGCGGCCCGGCCCGACCTCGTGGTCGCGAACCAGGAGGAGAACCGCGAGCTCGACGTGCAGCGACTGCGCGACGCCGGCGTCCCCGTGTGGGTGACGCGGATCGAGACCGTCGACGACGCCTTCGCCTCCCTCGGACGGCTCTTCACCGACGCGCTCGGCTGGGGCGAGCCCGCCTGGCTGGCGGACGCGCGGCGGCTCTGGTCGGCGCCCGCCCCGGCACCACGCGGACGGGTGGCCGTCCCGATCTGGCGCGACCCGTGGATGGTCGTCGGGCCGCGCACGTTCACGGCCGACCTGCTGCGCCGGCTCGGGTGGGAGGTGACGACGGGCGCTGCGGGCGACCCGCACGAGCGCTACCCCCACGTGGACGTCGCGGACCTCGAGACGTCCGACGTCGACCTCGTGCTGCTGCCCGACGAGCCCTACGTCTTCGGCCCCGACGACGGGCCGGAGGCGTTCACGTCGGTGCCGACACGGCTCGTGTCGGGCCGGCTGCTCACCTGGTACGGACCGTCGCTCGTCGAGGCCCGCGAGGTGCTGGGCGCCCTGTGAGCCGACCCGTCCTGGTCAGGACTGGTGCTCGCGCTCCTGCTCGTGCGCGGCGGCCTTGCGCTCGAGGACACGACGCTCGGCCTTCTGCTTCTCCAGCGGCGTGATCTCGAGCTTGTGCTTGGACACGACGTACGGCGTCTCGCCCACGATCGCGTTGTGGCTGCCGGAGAACAGGTACTTGCTCGACAGGTTGATGAGCGTCGCGAACCGGTTGCGGTTGCCGAGCAGCGTCGCGATGTGCAGCGCCACCCAGATGATCCAGGCGAGGAAGCCGGTGAGCTTCGGCGCGTGGGTGATCTCCGCGACCGCCGACGACTTGCCGATCGTGGCCATCGTGCCCTTGTCGGAGTACTTGAACGGCTTGACCCGGTCGGCCTTGCCCTTCGTGGTGGCCTTGATCAGCTTGGCGACGTGCTTGCCGCCCTGGATGGCGGGCTGGGCGAGCTGCGGGAGCGGGTCGGGGCCGATGGCGATGTCGCCGATCGCGAACACGTCGGGGCGGTCCTTCACCCGCAGGTGGTCGTCGACCTCGATGCGGCCGCCGCGCCCCTGGGGCACGTCCCAGTCGAGGACGGTCGGGTGGGCGGTGACGCCGGTGGCCCACACGACGATGCCCGCCTTGAGGAACTCGGTGCGGCCCTCGGCCTCGACGAGCACGCCGTCCTCGCGGACCTCCTTGACGGCCGTGTTCAGCCGCAGGTCGACGTCGCGCTTGAGCAGCGACCGCTTGGCGTAGTCGCGCAGCTTCTCGTCGAACGGGCCGAGCACGTGGGGCGCCATCTCCAGCAGCGTCACGTGGATGCGGGCCCGGTCGAGCTCGGGGTACGTCGTGGGCATGTCGTTGTTGCGGAACTCGGCGAACGCGCCGGCCGTCTCGACACCCGTCGCGCCACCGCCGACGACGATGATGCGCAGGTCCTCGTCCTGGCCGTTGATGGCGAACTCCTCGAGGTTCGCGAACAGCCGGTCGCGCACCTGCAGCGCCTGCGAGCGCTTGTAGAGGGGCAGCGAGTACTCCTCGGCGCCCGGGGTGCCGAAGAAGTTCGTCGTCACGCCGTTGGCGAGCACCAGGTAGTCGTAGGAGACGGACACCTCGCCGTGCAGGCTCAGCACCTTCGCCTGGTGGTCGATGCTCGTGACGATGCCCTTGAGGAAGCGGACGTTCTTCTGGCCGGCGCGCACCGCGCGCAGGAACCAGGTGATGTCGCCGGGGTTCAGCGAGGCCGTCGCGACCTGGTAGAGCAGGGGCTGGAAGGTGTTGTAGGTGTGCCGGTCGATGAGCGTGATGTCGACGTCGGCACGCTTGAGCTTGCGGACGAGGGAGAGCCCTCCGAAGCCACCTCCGACCACGACGACGTGGGGGCGCTTGGAGCCGGGAACGACGCTGTTGCTCATGGCTCCAACCCTACTCGCGCCGGGCGTCGGGCCGCCTCTCGGCGAGGGGGTCGGTGACCTGGGTCACTCCCCCGAGAGCCAGGCGCGGGACTCCGGGCGGCGGAGCTGGACGATGACGACGATCGCCGCGGCGCCGGTCACGACGCCCAGTGGGAGGAAGAAGACCGACAGGCCGATGGTCACCGCCGCGACGACGACCAGCGCCGTCCCGCCCGCCGGCACCCGGCGGACGACGGCGAGGGCCGCCACGGCGCCGGCGACGCAGGCCACGAGCCAGACGACCGCGGAGACCCGCAGGAGCTCGATCATCTCGTCGGCGCTGACGCCCGAGGAGCGCACCAGGTCGCGGGCGATCCCGGGCTCGGTGAGCGCGGTGCGGTAGGCGTCGGCACCGACCGTCGTCACCAGCAGGAGCAGGAGGCCGAGCAGCGCCACGACACCGCACGCGACGAACGTCGTCACGACCGCCACCGTGACGGACCGCGGCCGGGCCACGGGGCCGACCGGCGCGGGCTGGGCCGACGGGTGCGTCGGCGTGGCCGTCGCGACGG
>NZ_JAMXRU010000090.1 GCF_024124745.1 Aeromicrobium sp. CnD17-E | reverse complement strand
GGGGTCTCGGGCTTGGCTGCGCGGCCGGGCTTGGTGGCGCTGCTCTCGGTCGTCGACGACGCCGCAGCCTTCCGGACGGGCTTGCGCGGCGCCGCCTTGCCGCCCGCGAGGGAGCGTGCGCCCGACGACGGCGAACCCCCGCGCGTGCCCCGGCCCGCGGCGCCGTCGGTGCCGATGGTGCGACGTTCGTCGTTCATCCGTGACCTCCCAGACGTGCCAGGACCCCGGGACGCTGCGCGGCCCGGAACTCCTCGAACACCTCCTCGGTGGTGGCCGTCGGCTCGTAGCCGAAGATGTCGCGCAGGGCGGAGATGTCGACGGCCCGACCGTGCATGAGCAGACGGTGCAGGTCGGGCGAGATCTCCCCGCCCATGCTGCGCACGACCCGCGCGGCGGCGGCACCGAAGCCGATCGCGGGCAACGGGACGGTGGGCTTGCCGAGCCGGCGGGCGATCTGCGACAGCAGCAGGACCCCGGGCCCCGCCGCGTTGAAGGTGCCCGGACGGTCCTTCGTCACCGCCTCGGCGATGATGTTCAGCGCGTCGTGCAGCGACAGGAACTGCAGGCGCGGGTCGAACCCGAGCACCGCCGGCAGGAGCGGGTTGCGCAGGTAGCTGTGCAGCGGGCTCTCGATCTGCGGGTGCAGGGTCTGCGCGGCCCGCAGGGTCGTGATGAGGATCTCGGGCCGACGTCGGCTGAAGCCGCGCACGTACGACTCGGCCTCGACGACGTCCTTCGGGAACCCGGTGCGGACGCCACCGCGGGCGGAGTCGGACTCGCGGAACAGCGCGGGGTCGCGCGACGAGGAGCCGTACACGGCCGCGGACGAGCCGACGACCAGCTTGGCGACGGTCGCGGACCGCTGGCACGCGGCGAGGAGCTGCATCGTCCCGATGACGTTGCGCTCCTTCACGCCGCCACCGCCGCCGAAGCGGTGGCTCGCGGGGGCGAGGTCGAGGTGGACGACGGTGTCGACGTCCTCGACGGCGATGACCTTGGCCACCACCGGGGTGCGGATGTCGGCGCGGACGAACTTGACCCCGCCGAGGTCACCGACGGGGGGACGCAGGTCGATCCCGACCACCCGGTCGATGCCGGCGGACGCGCCGAGCTCGGCCAGGTGTCGCGAGACGCGCGACGCGAGGGTCCCGGAGACCCCCGTGACGAGGACGACCCGCCCCATGGGGCCTACTTGCCGAGCTTGCGGCGCTGGACGCGGGTGCGCTTGAGCATCTTGCGGTGCTTCTTCTTCGACATCCGCTTACGACGCTTCTTGATGACTGAACCCACGAAACAAACCTCTACTCGGTGCGGTACTGGCGGAGGACCAGCCTACGCGACGGTGGACGGACCGACTCAGCCGGCCTCGTAGAACGACTTCTGGAGGTACTCGCGCACCGCCTGCTCGGGCACGCGGAAGCTCCGGCCCACGCGCAGGGCCTCCAGCTCGCCGTTGTGGACGAGCCGGTACACGGTCATCTTGGAGACGCGCATCTGCGCAGCGACCTCCGCGACGGTCAGGAAGGTCGTTCCTGCAGTCATGGTCCTCACCTCTTCCAGGGCACCGCGCACCCCCGGCTTCCCCTCCGGGAGTCGGCGCGGCTCGTGCTCGCAGCGTAGTGCCTCCTGGGGCTCCAGGGATAGCCGAGACGGAACGAGTTCCACGAGACCTGTGTGATCGGGACGTCCGACCCGGGTCCAGGACCGCGTGCCGGTCCCTCGACGCTCAGAGGTGCGGGTCGAGACCGAGCAGCGGGAAGGTGTCGGTGCGTGCCGCGAGGATGTTGCGGTCGAGCCAGCTGGCCGGGTCGTAGCCCATCTCCCAGGCACGGAACGAGGCCGAGCGGCCGTCGGTCATCCGCTGCGGCGCGCGCACGCCCCGCAGCCGCTCGACGTGGTCGCGCCAGCCCTGCGACGTCGCGGCCTCGGGGTCGACGTCGTGGTCGGCGACGATGCCCAGCAGGTGCGTCCACGCCCGCGGCACGACCTCGGTCACGGCGTAGCCCCCGCCACCGGTGGCGACCCACCGGCCGCCGCACACCTCCCGCGCGAGGTCGCGGATGGCGAGGTACGACGCGCGCTGCCCGTCGACGCTGAGCATGAGGTTCGTGAGCGGGTCGTCCATGTGGGAGTCGCAGCCGTGCTGGCTGATGATGATCTCCGGGCCGAATTCTCGGATCACGTCGGGCACGACCGCGTGGAACGCGCGCAGCCAGCCGGCGTCGGACGTGCCGGGCGGCAGCGGGACGTTGACCGCCGTGCCCTCGGCCCCCTCCGCACCCGTCTCGGTCGACCAGCCGGTCCCGGGGAACAGCGACTGCGGGCCCTCGTGGATCGAGATGGTCAGCACGCGCGGGTCGTCGTAGAACATCGCCTGGACGCCGTCGCCGTGGTGCGCGTCGACGTCGAGGTAGACGACCTTCTGCGCACCCTGGGCCAGCAGCCAGGCGATGCCGACGCCGAGGTCGTTGTAGATGCAGAACCCGCTGGCCGAGCCGGGCATGGCGTGGTGCAGGCCGCCCGAGACGTTGACGGCGTGCGTGTTCTGGCCGGTCCACACGCGCCGCACGGCCTCCAGCGTGGCACCGGCGATCAGGGCGCTGGCGTCGTGCATGCCGCCGAAGACGGGGTTGTCCTCGGTGCCCAGCCCGACGCTGGGGTCGGCGTGGGTGGGGTGCACCGACAGCTTGCGCACCTTCTCGACGTAGACGGGCGTGTGCACGGTGCACAGCTCCTCGTCGGTGGCCGGCTCGGCACCGACGACCTCGAGGTGGTCGAGCACGCCGAGCTCGCCCGCGAGCACCATCGTCAGGTCGACGCGCACCGGCGCCATCGGGTGCGCGGCACCGAAGTCGTAGCCGGTGAGACGGTCGTCGAAGACGAGGCAGGGCCCCCCTGTGGCCTGGCCAGGGGTCTGCTCCGCCTCGTCGGCGGGTCCGTGCGGGGCGCGGTCCGGCATGGTCGAAGCCTACGACCCCGACAGCTCGGCCGAGCGTCGCGCCGCCGCCCGCACGCCCGCGCGCAGGCCCTCGTCGACCCCGTGCTCGTCGAACGTGGTGATCGCGGCGTGCGTCGTGCCGTTCGGCGACGTGACCCGGCGTCTCAGCTCGGCGGGCTCGTCGTCGGAGTCGGCGAGCAGTGCCGCAGCACCCCGCAGGGTCTGCTCGGTCAGGGTGCGCGCGGTGTCGCGGTCGAGCCCGGCGTCGACGCCGGCGTCGATCATCGCCTCGGCCAGGTAGAACACGTACGCCGGGCCCGAGCCGGACACGGCGGTGACGGCGTCCTGCTGCTCCTCCGGCACGACCGCCACGCGGCCACCCGTCTCGAGCAGCCCGACCGCGGCGGCCAGACGCTCCTCGTCGCAGGCGCGTCCGGGCGAGACGCCGAACATGCCCTCCCCGACGACGGCGGGGGTGTTGGGCATCGCGCGGGCCACCGCGACGCCGTCGGCCAGAGCGTCCTCGTAGGTGGCGATCCGCACGCCGGCCGCGAGGGACAGCACGGTGGCGGACGGGTCGACGTGCGGGGCGATCGCCTGCACGAGCGCCGCGACGTCCTGCGGCTTGACGACCACGAGCACGACGGCGGCCCGCTGGACTGCCGTCGCGGGGTCGGTGGTCTGCACGCCGTAGCGGGCGCGCAGGTCGGCGGCGCGCTCCTCGAGCTTCTCGCTCACGACGAGGTCGCCGGGACGTCGGCCCGACGCGACGAACGCCGACAGCAGCGTCTCGCCCATCACCCCGCCGCCCAGGATGGCGATGCGGTCGGGATCGGTCCCCTCGGGCTGGGTGCCGTCGGGCTGGGCGTCCGTCGTCGTGCCGCTCATGGCGCCACCCTAGGCCGCGCCGCGGTCGCCGGCGGGTGCGGGCGTACCGTCGGGGCCGTGCGCCGCCTCGACCCGTTCCTCGTGCTCCTGCTCGGCGCCGCGGCCCTCGGCTCGTTCCTGCCGGCCACCGGCACGACGTTCGAGGTCGTGCGCACCGTCTCGACCGTGGGCATCGGGCTGCTCTTCTTCCTGTACGGCGCGCGACTCTCGACCGCCGAGACGGTGCGCAACCTCAAGCACTGGCGGCTGCAGCTGAGCATCCTCAGCGTCACGTTCGTGGTGTTCCCGGTGCTCGGTCTCGGCACGCGGCTGCTCCCGGACTCCTGGCTCGCCCCGCAGCTCGCCGCCGGGCTGCTGCTGCTGACGCTCGTGCCGTCGACCGTGCAGGGCTGCGTGGTCTACACGCGGCTCGCGGGCGGCAACGTCGCGGCGGCGGTCGTCAGCGCGTCGACGTCGAACCTGCTGGGCGTGCTGATGACGCCGCTGCTCGTGGCGCTCCTGATGGGCGGCGAGGCGCGCGTCGACGCGGGCTCGGTGCTGCGGATCGTGCTGCAGCTGCTGGCCCCCTTCGCGCTCGGACAGCTGCTGCGACCGCTCGTGGGGGCCTGGGTCGAGCGTCACGACACGGGCCTCAAGCGTTTCGACCGGTCGACCATCCTGCTGATCGTCTACGTCGCGTTCAGCGAGGGCACCGAGGCCGGCATCTGGTCGGCCGTCCCGCTGCACGACTTCGCCGTCGTGGCCGTGCTGGCGGCCGCGCTCCTCGCCCTGGGACTCGGGTGGTGCACCGCGTGGGGCCGGCTGGTCGGGTTCGACCGCGGCGACCGGGTGGCGCTGCTGTTCTGCGGGAGCAACAAGAGCCTCGCGAGCGGGTTGCCGATGGCCACGGTGCTCTTCCCGAGCGACGTCGTGGCCTTCGTGGTGCTGCCGCTGATGATCTACCACCAGATGCAGCTCGTGGTCGGCTCGGTGCTGGCCGGACGGTTGGGGAGGTCGGCACCGACGACGTAGGTCGAGGACGTCCTACTTCCGGTGGCCCGTCACCGCCAGCGCCACGCCGAGCCCGACCATCGACGCGCCACCCAGTGCGCCGACGGCCTCGCCGCGGCGGGGCGAGCGGGCGAACCAGGAGCGCAGGGCGCTGGCCACGACCGCCCACACGCCGTCGCTGACCAGGCCGATCGCGAAGGCGACGAGTCCGAGCAGCAGCATCTGCACCGGGACGTGACCGGCACCGCGGTCGACGAACTGGGGCAGCACGGCGGCGAAGATCATGAACGCCTTCGGGTTGGTGAGCCCCACCACGAACCCCTGGCGCAGGGCCGTCGGGAGCGGCAGCGGCGCGCGGGTCGCGGTGCCGTCGACGTCGGTCATCGAGAGCTGCTTGCGGTGGCGGACGGCCTGCACGCCGAGCCACACCAGGTAGGCCGCGCCGGCCAGCTTGACGACGGTGAACGCCAGGATCGACCGCTCCAGCAGCACCGACAGGCCCGCGGTGACGAGCAGCACGATGACGAGCAGGCCGAGGGAGTTCCCGAGGACGGTCACGAGGGCGACCGAGCGACCGTAGGCGAGCGCACGGCCGATGACGAACACGACGCTCGGGCCAGGGATCGCGATGAGGACGAGCGCGGCGACGCCGAAGGCGAGCAGCTGGTCGACGGTGATCATGCCCAGATCCTGCCCGACTACAGCCTCCCCCTCCACGTCCTTTTCCTCCCCACCGCGCTGAGTGTGACGTTTCGGGGGTGGGAACGACCGATCCGCCCCGGAAACGTCACACTCAGCGGGGTGGCGGGTCAGCGGGCGGCGTGCTCGCGGGCGAACGCGAGCGCCTCGAGCAGGTCGGCCTCGCGCTCCTGCAGGTCGACCGCCTTGCGGGTGCTGACCTCGACCACGACCTCACCGGTGAACGACGACGCGGCCACCTCGCGCAGGAACTCCACGCACGGCTGCGTGCCCCGACCGGGCACCAGGTGCTCGTCCTTCGGCGATCCCGTGCTGTCGGCGAGGTGCACGTGCGCGAGCCGCTCCCCCAGATCACGAGCCATCGCGACGGGGTCGTCGGCCGCAGTGGCGCTGTGGGAGAGGTCGAGCGTGACGTGCGCGTAGTCCTCGCCGACGGGGTTCCAGTCGGGCAGGTAGGCGTGGAACTCCCGCTTGCCGGTGCGCCACGGGTACATGTTCTCGACGGCGAACACCAGGTCGTGCTCGTCCTCCAGCGCCGCGATGCCCTCGACGAAGCCCTTCGCGTACTCGCGCTGCCAGCGGAACGGCGGGTGCACGACGACGACCGACGCGCCGACGGTGTGCGCCATCTCGGCGCTGCGCTGCAGCTTACCCCAGGGGTCGGTGCCCCAGACCCGCTGGGTGAGCAGGAGCGTCGGCGCGTGCACCGAGACCACCGGCACCTCGTGGAACTCCGACAGGGACAGGCACGCCTCGGCGTCGGTGCTGACCTCGTCGATCCCGACCATCACCTCGACGCCGTCGTAGCCGAGCCGCGACGCCGCCTCGAAGCCGCTCGCCGTCGTGCCCGGGTAGACCGAGGACGTCGAGAGGGAGACGCGCAGGGGGGCGGCCATGCTCAGAGGTGCGCCAGGTGCTCGAGGAGCACGCCCTCGCGCAGCGCCCACGGGCAGATCTCGAGCTCGTCGACGCCGAACAGGTCCATCGCCGCCTCCGCCACCACGGCACCCGCGACCATCTGGTGCGCGCGGTCGTGGGAGACGCCCGGGAGCTGCGCGATCTCCTCGACGTCGAGGTGCACGATCTCCGAGATCAGCGGGCGCAGGTCGGCGCGGCGCAGCACGCGGCGCACGTACTGGCCCTCGCTGGACGGTGCGGCTCCGCACATGCGTGCGAGCGACCGGAACGTCTTGCTCGTGGCCACCGCGCGGTCGAAGTGGCCGCCGCGCAGCAGCGGTCCCGCGACGTCGGCGATGACCGAGCGGGCGTGCAGCCGCAGCTCGTCGTGCCCGCGACCCTCGGCGAGCCACTCGCGAGTGAGGCGGCCCGCGCCGAGCGGCACGGAGCGCGCGACCGTCGGCTCCTCGTCGGCACCCACGGCCAGCTCGAGGGAGCCGCCGCCGATGTCGAACACGCCGAGCCGACCGGCGGACCAGCCGAACCAGCGACGCACGGCGAGGAACGTCAGGCGGGCCTCGTCCTCTCCGGGGAGCACCCGGAGGTCGACGCCCGTGGCGGTGCGGACGGCGGCCAGGACGGCGTCGGCGTTGTCGGCGTCGCGCACGGCGGACGTCGCGAACGCGACGATGCTCGAGCAGCCACGCTCCAGAGCCTCGGCCTTCGCCTCGCCCACGTACTTGACCAGGCGGGCGACACCGTCGTCGGTGACGCAGTTGTCGTCACCGAGCTGCTCGGCCAGACGCAGCGGCTCCTTGAAGGAGTACGCCGGCAGCGGGGGTCCGCCGCGGTACGCGTCGACGATGAGCAGGTGCCCGGTGTTCGACCCGATGTCGAGGACGCCCATGCGCATGCGTCCATCCTCCCACGCCGCCCGTCGGGCCGGGCTCCCCCGGCAGTTCGTAGAGTGGAGGCATGCCTGAGGTCGACCTGGGACTCCCGCGGACGTGGGTCGAGTTCGCGAACCCGGACGACGTCGACGAGGTGTTCCGCTGCGACCTGACGTGGCTGACGTCGCGCTGGACGTGCATCTTCGGCGCCGGCTGCGCGGGCATCTACGCGAGCAGCCCCGACGCCGGCTGCTGCACCCTCGGCGCGCACTTCGCCGACGCCGACGACGAGACGCGGGTGGCCGGCGCCGTCGAGCGCCTGACGCCCGAGCGCTGGTACCGCCACCCCGACGGCCCGCAGCCCCTGCAGGGCGCCTGGACCGAGGTCGACGACGACGGCGACCGCAAGACGCGCGCCCTCGACGGCGCGTGCGTCTTCCACAACCCCCGCGGCTTCGCGGGCGGCTACGGCTGCGCGCTGCACGGCCTCGCGCTCGAGGAGGGCGTCGAGCCCCTGACCCTCAAGCCCGACGTGTGCTGGCAGCTGCCGCTGCGCCGTCAGTTCCGCGACGTCGAGCGCGGCGACGGCACCAGCTACTCGGAGGTGCAGATCGGCGAGTACGTCCGCGCCGGCTGGGGACCGGGCGGCCACGACCTCGACTGGTACTGCTCCTCCAACACCGAGGCGCACGTGGGCCAGGAGCCGGTCTACGTCAGCAACCGCGCCGAGCTCGTCGCCCTCATGGGCGAGGCCGGCTACGCCGAGCTCGAGCGCCAGTGCGAGGACCACCTCGCAGCGGGTGCCCCGAACGTCCACCCCGCGACCGCTGCGGCCCGGAGGTGAGCCGGCGATGACGACCTCGCACCTCGCCCTGGTGGACCCCGGTCGTCGGGAGACGTGGGCCGTCTGGCAAGAATGGCCCATGCACCTCGACCACCTCTCGTACGCCGCCGGCCCCGCTGGCCTCGACGCCACCGTGGCCGAGCTCTCCGCGGCTCTCGGCGCGACGTTCCTCGACGGCGGCGCGCACCCGCGCTTCGGCACCCGCAACATGGTGCTCCCGCTCCGCAACCGTCAGTACGTGGAGGTCGTGGAGGTCCTCGACCACCCCGCCGCCGACAAGGCGGCGTTCGGGCAGGTCGTCCGGCAGCGCTCTGAGGCCGGTGGAGGCTGGATGGCCTGGTGCGTGTCGGTCGACGACATGACCGAGGTGGAGCGTCGCATCGGTCGCCACGCGGTGCCCGGCAACCGTCGTCGTCCCGACGGCTTCAACCTGGAGTGGCGCCAGATCGGCACGAGCGGGATGAAGGCCGACCCGCAGCTGCCGTACGTCACGTGCTGGGACGTGCCGCCGGAGGAGCACCCGTCGCAGATGGCGCCGTCGGAGATCGCGCTCACCGCCATCGAGATGGCCGGCTCGCCCCACCGCCTGTCCGACTGGCTCGGCGAGCCCGCCGTGGACGCGCTCGAGGAGATCGCGGTCGAGTGGGTCGCGCCGCACGGCCTGCCGGGCATCATGAGCGTCTCGTTCGAGACCCCGAACGGCGTCGTCCGCATCTGAGCCCTCGCACCGCCGCCAGCGGCTCGCTCGCCTGGGGAGCGACCGGCTCCGCTGTCGGACGTCGCACCTAGGGTGGGACGCATGCCCACCGCGAAGGCGCCCAAGGTCGCCAAGCCCGTCTACGCCTGCGCCGAGTGCGGGTGGACCACCAGCAAGTGGGTGGGCCGGTGCGGCGAGTGCCAGGCCTGGGGCACCGTCGACGTCGCGTCGCCGTCGGCCCGTGCCGGGCGGACCGCGCCCGCCGCCACCGTCACCCCCGCGCGCCCCATCACGCAGGTCGAGGTCGAGTCGTCGCGGGCGGTCTCGTCGGGCATCGGTGAGCTCGACCGCGTCCTCGGCGGCGGGGTCACGCCCGGCGGCGTGCTGCTCCTGGCCGGCGAGCCGGGGGTCGGCAAGTCCACGCTGCTGCTCGAGCTCGCCGCCCGGTGGGCGCGGCAGGGTCGGCGCACCCTCTACGTCTCCGGCGAGGAGTCGGCCGGCCAGGTGCGGCTGCGCGCCGAGCGGACGGGCGCGGTCCACGACGAGCTCTACCTCGCCGCCGAGACCGACCTCGGCGCGCTGCTCACCCACGTCGAGCAGGTCCGACCGAGCCTGCTGGTGGTCGACTCCGTGCAGACCATCGGCTCGGCCGACGTCGACGGCGTCCCCGGCGGTGTCACCCAGGTGCGCGAGGTCGCGTCCGCGGTCATCCAGCGGGCGAAGAGCGAGGGCATCGCGACCCTGCTCGTCGGCCACGTCACGAAGGACGGTGCGGTCGCCGGGCCCCGCGTCCTCGAGCACCTCGTCGACGTCGTCCTGCAGTTCGAGGGCGACCGCGCGTCGCGCCTGCGGCTCCTGCGGGCGGTGAAGAACCGGTTCGGTCCGGTCGACGAGATCGGGTGCTTCGACCTCGCCGACTCGGGCCTGGTCGAGGTGCCCGACCCGACGGGGTTGTTCGTCAGCCGTCACGAGCAGCCCGTCCCCGGCACCTGCGTCACGGTGACGATGGAGGGGCGGCGTCCGCTGCTGGCGGAGGTGCAGGCGCTGGCAGTCGAGACCAACGCGCCGTCGCCGCGGCGCACCTCCAGCGGCCTCGACTCCTCGCGCGTGGCCATGATCCTCGCCGTGCTCACCCGGCACTGCGGCGTCAACCTCTCGCGCCACGACGTCTACACCGCCTCCGTCGGCGGCGCGCGTCTCGTCGAGCCGTCCGTCGACCTCGCGGTCCTGGTCGCGGCGGCCTCGGCCCAGGCCGACCGGGTGGCACCTGCCGGGCTCGTCGTGCTCGGCGAGGTGGGGCTCGCCGGTGAGGTGCGGCCCGTGCGGCACACCGCCGAGCGACTGCGGGAGGCCGCGCGCCTCGGGTTCACCGCCGCGATCGTCCCGGCCCGTTCCGAGGGGCTCGACGACGTTCCCGCGTCGCTGCGCATCACACAGGTGGGCGATGTCGTGGCGGCCGTGCTGGCCCTGCCGAGCGCGCGTGGACGCGTCGAGCCCTCCTGAACCTGGACCCTCCCCCTACACTGTCGCCCGTGGCCCCTCGACCTGACCTGCGCACCGTCCTCGCGGCGGTGGCGCCTGGCACCTCGCTGCGCGAGGGCCTCGAGCGCATCCTCCGCGGCCGCACCGGTGCGCTCATCGTCCTCGGGCAGGACAAGGTCGTCGAGGCGCTCAGCACGGGCGGCTTCGCGCTCGACGTGCCGTTCACGGCCACCGGTCTGCGCGAGCTGGCCAAGATGGACGGCGCGATCATCCTCGACTCCGGCGCGCAGCGGATCCTGCAGGCCGCCGTGCACCTCATGCCCGACCCGTCGATCCCGACCGACGAGTCCGGCACCCGGCACCGCACCGCCGACCGCGTCGCCCGCCAAACCGGCCTGCCGGTCATCTCGGTGTCGGCGTCGATGCACATCATCGCCCTCTACCTCGACGGCACCCGCCACGTGCTCGAGGACGCCGGCGCCATCATCGGTCGCGCCAACCAGGCCATCGCCACCCTCGAGCGGTACCGCAGCCGCCTCGACGAGGTGTCCGACGCGCTGTCGGCGCTCGAGATCGAGGACCTCGTCACCGTGCGCGACGTCGCCGCGGTGGCCCAGCGACTGGAGATGGTCAGCCGGATCGCCGCCGAGATCGACCAGTACGTGCTGGAGCTCGGCACCGACGGTCGCCTGCTCGCCCTGCAGCTGGAGGAGCTGATCAGCGGGGTCGACGCCGAGCGCGAGCTCGTCATCCGCGACTACATGCCGTCGGGCCGGCGGGGCCGGGCGGTCAGCACCGTCCTGCAGGACCTCGCCGAGATCGACTCGACGGAGCTCGTGGACCTCACGAGCGTGGCGACGGCGCTGCGCATCGGCGCCGGCGACTCCCTCGACCACCCGCTCGCACCGCGCGGCTACCGACTGCTCGCCCGCGTGCCCCGACTGCCGCAGACGGTCATCGACCGCCTCATCGACCACTTCGGCACGCTGCAGAAGCTGCTCGCGGCCAGCATCGACGACCTGCAGACCGTCGAGGGCGTCGGCGACCTGCGCGCCCGCGGGGTCCGCGACGGCCTGTCGCGTCTCGCCGAGTCGAGCATCCTCGAGCGGTACGTCTGACGTTCGACCTGCCTGCGCCTGCGCGCGGAGGGTCGCTTGCAGGTTGCCGGTCGTCGCGACCTTGCCGGTGCGCTGCCGCAAGGGGTCTGGGCTTTGTCGTGCGCTGCCTCGGGGGGGTCTCGTCGTGCTGGTGCGCTGCCGCAGGGGGTCTGGGGTTGCTGGTGCGCTGCCTGCGGTCGGTCTCGTCCTGCTGCTGCGCTGCCTCGGCCTTCGCTGGGGGTGGTCTCCGAACAGGGCCTCGACCGGGCGGTCGGCATCGGCGCTGGTCCCGGGTCTCGGGCTGCGGCTCGGGCTCGGGGTGGACGCAGGATTCTGCGTTCGTGCGCTGAGAGTCCAAAGATGCTGCGATTCCTACGGGATCCCGTCGGGAACGCAGACGCGTTCGACCTCGCACGCGTGAATGAAGAATCGTGGCTGCCCTTTGCGTTGGGGTGACGCGAGATTCTCCCTTCGCGTGGACCGTTCCACGCGAAGGAAGAATCCCTACCGCGCCCCGCCCGCCATCGCCGCAGAACGGTGGCCCCAGAACGCAGAAAAGAAGAATCGTGCGTCACCCGAGAGCCCCGACCAGACCCCCGAGGCCCGGAACCACCCCCAGGCCCGCTACCGGTCGAGGCCCTCTTGAAGACCGGACATCGCGCCAGCCGCAGCGGCCAGCCACGCGGAGGAGCCGGCTCAGTCCCGACTCGGCGACGCGCTCGGGCTGGGGCTCGCCGAGGCGGACGGCTTCGCCGACGCGCTCGCGCTCGGCGTCGGGGAGGGGCTCGGCTTGGGCTTCGGCTGGACGAGCTTGAACGTCGTGGCCCCCGGCTCGCCACCGAGCGTGCCGATGCGCAGCGTGTAGGTGCCCGGCGAGGCCCAGCCCTCGCGCGGCGAGCAGGCGGGCCCGGAGCCGCGGCCCGACCACCGCGCCGACGCCGCCGTCGCCCACCCGGGGCTGAGCGCCACCGGCTCGTCGAGCAGGGCGGTCTTGCAGACCGTGGAGTCCCACACGGCGGTGTCGCCACTCTTGATCACGGCGATGAGGTCGGTGTCGCCCGGGTCGAGCGTGCAGCCCTTCTTGGCGGTGGTGGAGATGAGCAGCTCGACGCGCACGGCCTGCCGTGCCGACTGGTCCTCGGGCACCGTGGGCGTCATCCGCACCGACTCCGGCGTGCAGGCGGTGCTGGTGGCCGTCAGGGTCACCTGGGCGTCGCTCTGCGCCGACCGTGACGGTGTCGGGCTGGGCGTCGGCGAGGCCGTGGCCGACCCGCTGGCCGAGGCGCTCGGGGAGGGCGCTGCGGCAGGACGGGAGTCGTCCGAGCCGCCGGGCCACAGCCTCACCACGAGCCAGACCACGAGCAGCACGACGGCGAGGAGGAGGAAGCGACGACGCCAGTAGATCGCCCGCGGCAACGGACGGCGGGTCGGTCGCGTGCTCACGCTCCGAGGGTAGTTCGCGTGGACGCGCGTGCGAGGATCGACGCGCCATGCCGACCCCGTCCGCTCCACTCCCCGACGACCTCGCCGGACTCCACGGCGCCGTCGTCGGCTGGTTCGACGACCACGCCCGCGACCTGCCGTGGCGCGGGACGGCCGAGGTGCTCCCCGAGCCGTGGCCGGTGCTCGTGTCGGAGCTGATGCTGCAGCAGACCCCGGTCGTGCGGGTGCTGCCGGTCTTCGAGGCGTGGATGGAGCGCTGGCCGACGCCCGCTGGCCTCGCCGCGGAGCCGTCGAGCGAGGCCGTGCGGGCGTGGGGCCGGCTCGGCTACCCACGACGCGCGCTGCGCCTCCACGCGGCCGCGGTCGCGATCACGACCGAGCACGACGGACGGGTGCCCGACGACCACGTCGCGCTGCTCGCGCTGCCCGGTGTCGGCGAGTACACGGCCGCGGCGGTCGCCTCGTTCGCGTTCGGCCAACGGCATGCCGTGATGGACACGAACGTCCGACGCGTGCTGGCGCGGGTCGTCCTCGGTCAGGCGTACCCGTCGACGTCGGTCACGGCCGCCGAGCGGCGGCTGGCGCAGGCGCTGCTGCCCACCGACGACGCGCACCGGTGGGCGGCCGCGACGATGGAGCTCGGTGCCCTCGTGTGCACCGCCCGAGCGCCCCGCTGCGACGTCTGCCCCGTCGCCGACCGTTGCCGCT
>NZ_JAMXRU010000008.1 GCF_024124745.1 Aeromicrobium sp. CnD17-E | reverse complement strand
GGTCGAGGACGCCTGGCTCGCCCGCGCCCCCGCCCCGCTCGCCCGCACCTACCTCGACGCCCGCCGCTGACCCCGGTCCGCAGATTCCCAGGTCGACCTGGGAATCTCCACGAGACCCGGGAATCTCAGCCGCGCACGGAAAGCTCCCCGTGCCTACCGAGGATTCCCAGGTCCACCTGGGAATCCTCGACGAGGCGCGCGGACGAACGGCGGGTGACGTGTGTCTCTTGCGCTTCCGCCAGCACGGGCATACCGTGGGTACGGATGTGACACTCCCGATGTCACATCGTTGCTGTCGAGTCGAGGAGTCCCACCATGACGATCACCGCACCCAGCCCGGAGCAGGACGCCGCCGCCTTCCGCGCCGAGGTCGAGCGCGACGGTGTGCTCGAGCGTCTGCTCTCCTCGTCGGCCCAGCTCTCGTACGACCCCGAGAAGGAGGTCGACTGGGACGCCCCGCTCGACCCGCTGCACGACGGCGTCAACCCGGAGTGGTGCACGCTGTACGGCACCGACATCTGGGAGCGCATGACCCCCGAGCAGCGCGCGACCCTCACGCGCCACGAGGCCGCCAGCGTCGCGAGCATCGGCATCTGGTTCGAGATGCTGCTCCAGCAGATGCTGCTCGTCGACATCTACGACAAGGACTACGCGAGCAGCGAGTTCCAGTTCGCGCTCACCGAGATCGCCGACGAGTGCCGTCACTCGATCATGTTCGCCAAGGGCGCGCAGCTGATCGCGGGCCGCTCCTACCTGCCGCACCCGCGTCTGCACCAGGCGGCCAAGTTGCTCAAGCTGACGGCACGCAACGAGGTGGCCTACACCTCCATCCTCGTCGCCGAGGAGGTGCTCGACGTCATGCAGCGCGACTGGATGCGCGGTGCGTCGGTCGCCCCGCAGGTCAAGACGATCTGCAAGATCCACGTGGTCGAGGAGTCGCGCCACATGAAGTTCGCGCGCCACGAGACCATCGAGGCGATGCGCGGCATCTCCGAGGTGCGCCGCAAGGCCAGCGCGCTGCAGATCGCCAGCGTCGGCTACTTCATCGTCAAGAGCCTGGTGCAGCCCGACGTGTACGCCGAGGCCGGTCTCGACGTGAAGGAGGCCGTCGCGGCGGCCAAGAACAACGAGCACCACCACGCCCTCATGCGCCTGTCGTGCGTCCACCTCATGGACTTCCTGTCCGAGGCGGGCCTGCTGACGCCTGCGGCCAAGCGGCTGTACCGCCGCGTCCACATGCTCTGACCCGCCCATGCCCTTCGCGATCACCCAGAGCTGCTGCTCCGACGCGTCCTGCGTCGAGGTCTGCCCCGTCGACTGCATCCACCCGACTCCGGGGGAGCCCGACTTCGGCCACACGGACATCCTCTACGTCGACGCGCGCGCCTGCATCGACTGCGGCGCGTGCGCCGACGCCTGCCCCGCCTCGGCGATCAAGCCGATCGAGATCCTCCGCGGCGGCGAGGAGGTCTTCGCCGAGCTGAACGCCGCCTACTACGCCGAGCGCCCCGACCGCGCGGTCGCGAAGGAGCAGACGCACGCCCGCGTGCGTCCCGGCGTGCCCACCGGCCTGCGCGTGGCGGTCGTCGGCACGGGTCCGGCAGCCACCTACGCCGCCCGCGAGCTGCTCGCCGCGACGGACGCCGACCTCTCCTTCGTCGACCGCCTGCCGGTGCCCGGCGGTCTGCTCCGCGCGGGCGTGGCCCCCGACCACGGCGAGACCAAGCGGGTCGGTGACACGTTCTCCTGGACGTACGAGCACCCGCGCACCTCGCTGTTCATGAACGTCGAGGTCGGTCGTCACGTCAGCCACGCCGAGCTGCTCGAGCACCACGACGCCGTCGTCTACGGCATCGGCGCGCCCGAGGACCGGCGGCTCGGCATCGAGGGCGAGGACCTCGACGGCGTGCACGGCTCTACCGAGACCGTCTCCTGGTACAACGGCGACCTCGAGGTCCCCGGCGACGCGATCCGCGTCGACGGCACGCGCGCGTTCGTCGTCGGCAACGGCAACGTCGCGCTCGATGTCGCCCGTATCCTGCTGAGCGACCCCGACCGGCTCGCCGGCACGGAGATCGCGGACCACGCCCTCGAGGCCATCCGGCGCGGCGACGTGCGCGAGGTCGTCCTCCTCGGCCGCCGTGGGCCGGAGGAGTCGGCGTTCACGCGTCCGGAGCTGCTCACGCTGCCCGACGGCATCGAGCTCGTGGTCGAGGACGACGCCGCCACCGCTGCAGCGCTCGACGCCGCTGCGCCCGGCTCGAAGGCGGCGCTGCTCGCCGACCGTCGTCGGGTGCGCAGCGACTGGTCGAGCGAGCCGGGCCCCGGTCGCCGCCTCGTGCTCGCCTTCGGTCGACGCGTCGTCGCCGCGCACGGTGACGGGACCCTCGCCTCGGTGACCGTGTCCGGACCCGACGGCGAGGTCGAGGCGCCCACCCGCCTGCTCGTCAGCTCGATCGGGCGCAGAGGCCGCGCGGTGCCGGGCCTGCCCTTCGACGCCGACCGCGGCATCATCCCGAACGCCGACGGGCGCGTCGTCGACCCGGCGACGGGTGAGGCCGTGCCCGGCGCCTACGTCGTCGGCTGGGCGAAGCGCGGGTCGACGGGCGGCATCGGCGCGAACCGCATCTGCGCCGGCGAGACGGTCACGACCCTGCTGGCCGACGCCGCGGAGCACCGACTCACCCGTCCCTCCCGGTCGGGGCGTGCGTTCGCCCGGCTCCTGCGCAAGCGTCAGCCCGACCTCGTCCAGGCCCCGGGGGTGCGCGCCATCGAGCGCCACGAGGTCGACGCCGGCCGCGCGTCCGGACGGCCGCGGGTCAAGCTCGTCACGGTGGAGGAGCTCCTGGCCGCGGGCCGACGCTGAGCCTTCGGCTGGGCGGTCGGTGCTGGCCGGCCGGCGCTGGATGGTCGGTGCTGGGTGGTCGGCGCTGGGTCAGCCGACGACCGCGTGCAGACGCTCGAGCGTCCTCTCGAGCGCGGCCACGGGGACGGCGGGGAAGCCCCCGACCCTGCCGTGGATCTCGGGGTCGTCCACGTCGGACCAGTCGTACGTGAGCGACACCAGGCTTCCCCGAGCCGTCGCGTCGACGCGCCACCGCCACTCCCAACCCGGCGGGGTGCCATCGACCGGACCGGTGCGCCAGGCGACCTCGACGTCGCGCTCCAAGCGCGTGACGAGGTTGTCCGTGCGGTAGTCGCCGGCGCGCGGGTGGTGGACGTGCATCCGGAACACCTGTCCGACGGCGGTGACGGGGGAGGCGCCGTCGTCGGCGCGCACCATGTCCGAGCCGTCGATCTCGGGGTGGCGCCGCGGGTCGGCGAGCAGGCCGAACACCACCGAGGGCGAGGCGGTGACCTCGCGCGAGACGACGACGCTGGTGCGGTCCACGTCCTTATCGTGCGCCCGGCGACGGCCGCTGTCGAGCGTCGTCGACCCCGGCGGTCGAACCTCGACCTCGCAGGTGGTCCACCTCACGCCGGCCGTCTGAGACATCTCTTGCTCAGGTAAGGCTGACCTAGGTTAGGCTCCCCTCCATGATCCGACGCACGTTCACGCCCCGACGCCTCGCCGCAGCCGTCGCCGTGGCCCTCGCCCTCCCCCTCGCCGCCTGCGGCTCGTCCTCCGACGACGCCTCCTCCGACCAGGCCTGGACCTACACCGACGACCTCGGCACCAAGCTCGAGCTCGACAAGGCGCCTGAGCGGATCGTCGCGCAGTCGTCGGTCGCCGCGGCCCTCACCGACCTCGGCCTCGGCGACAAGATCGTCGGCGTCTTCGGCCCGGTGAAGAACGCCGACGGCGACGTCGACAGCCAGGCCGCGGGCCTCGACGTCGACTCCGTCGAGGACGTGACCGGCGAGGGCGAGTACGGCGACATCGACCTCGAGAAGATGGCCGGCCTCAAGCCCGACCTCATCGTCACCAGCTCCTACGTCGAGCCCGACCTCTGGTACATCAACAAGGACGCGCAGACCAAGCTCGACAAGCAGTACCAGACGCTCGTCATCAGCTTCGACGGCAAGACGCTGCCGCAGATCATCGAGTCGACCGAGAAGGCCGCGAAGGCCCTCGGCGCGTCCGACGACGCCGGCGAGAAGGGTCAGGAGGCCTTCGACGCCGCCAAGCAGCGCCTGACCGACGTCGCGGAGGGGGCGAAGCCGTCCATCCTCGCCGTGTCCTACTCCCCGGACCTGTTCTACGTCTCCAACCCCGACGTCAGCCCCGACCTCAAGTACTACCGCGACGAGATCGGCCTCGACATCGTGACGCCGAAGAACCCCGACGAGGGTGGCTACTTCGAGTCCCTGAGCTGGGAGAAGGCCGACACGTACGACGCGGACATCGCCTACTGGGACGACCGCATCGGCAGCGCCGGCCTCGCCGCGCTGAAGAAGGAGCCGGTCTGGGGCAAGACCACGGCCGCCAAGAACGACGCCTACATCCCGTGGACGTCCGTGGCGCCGCCGTCGGCCCAGGCCTACGCCGACATCTTCGACCGCTTCGCCGACGGCCTGGAGAAGTACACCCGATGAGACGCCCGCTGCAGGCCGCGCTGACGGCCGTCGCGCTGCTCCTGGCGACGGCCTGCAGCGGCGGCTCGACCGACGGGTCCGAGGAGGGCTGGTCCTTCACGGACGACATGGGCACGAGGATCAGCCTCGACGCGGTGCCCGAGCGGATCGTCGCCTACAAGGGTGTCGCTGCCGCGCTCGGGGACATGGGGCTCGGCGACCGCGTCGTCGGCGTGTTCGGCGAGCCGACGAACCCCGACCCCGACCTCGGGCTGCAGTCGCCCGAGCTCGACGTCAGCACGCTGCCCGACATCACGGGCGGCGAGTACGGTGCGGTCGAGCTCGAGGAGCTGGCCGCTCTCGAGCCCGACCTGATCGTGACCACCACCTACGGCTCCGGCGACTACTGGTACCTCTCGCCCGACGTCGCGAAGCGGCTGGGCGGCACCTACGACCTCGCCGCGATCAACCTCGAGAAGGAGACCGTCGACGGGGTGATCGAGAACAGCGAGCGCCTCGCCCTCGCCCTCGGCGCCGACGAGGCCGACTTCGAGGCGGGCCACGCCGCCCTGGCGAAGGCCGGCGACCTCGTCCGCAGCGCCGCGAGGACGGCAGGTGACCCGACGATCATCGCCACGTCGACGACACCGGAGCTGCTCTACGTCGCCAACCCGCCCGCGTACGCGGACCTGACCTACCTGTCCGACGAGATCGGCCTCGACGTCGTGCGTCCGGCGGCGAAGGACCTCGACGAAGGGGACTACTGGGACTCCGTCAGCTGGGAGCAGGCGGACGCCTACGACGCCGACGTCGCCCTGTGGGACACCCGTGGGGGCGACAAGAACCTCACGACCCTCGAGCAGCAGCCGGTGTGGAACAAGGTCCGGGCGGCGCAGGACGGGGCCTACCTGCCCTGGCGGTTCGAGGTCGCGCCGAGCGCGCAGGGCTACGCGACGATGCTCGAGCTGTTCGCCGGCGACCTGCAGAAGCTGGGGTCGTGAACGCGCTGCGCCGTGTCGCGTCCCTTGCGGCAGCCGTGCTGGTCGTCGCCGGGTGCGGCGCCGGTCCCGGCGGCGAGGACCCGGACGCGTGGACGTTCACGGACGACCTCGGCACGAGGATCTCGCTCGACGCGGTGCCGCGGCGCATCGCGGCCAGCAAGGACGTCGCCGCCGCCCTCGCCGACATGGGCCTCGGCGACCGGGTGGTCGCGGTCTTCGGCAAGCCCGACAACCCGGACCCCGACCTCGGGCTGCAGTCGCCCGACCTCGACCTCTCCTCCGTCCCCGACGTGACCGGTGCCGAGGAGTCGGGGACGCTCGACGTCGAGGCGCTGCCGACCGCGCGCCCCGACCTCGTCGTGACGACCCACTACGTCGGCGACGCGCTCTCGTTCATCGATCCCGACACCCGGGCACGCGTCGAGAAGGCCTACCCGATCGCCGCCGTGACCTACGAGGGCGAGACGGTCGAGGGGATCGTCGACAACGCCGAGCGGCTCGGAACGGCCCTCGGGGCCGACCCGGCCGGCTTCGAGGACGACCACGCCGCACTGGTCGCGGCGGGCGACCGGCTCCGCGCCGCCGCACGATCGGCGGGCGACCCCACCCTCGTCGCGACGTCGACGACGCCCGACCTGCTCTACGTCGCGAACCCCGCGGCCTACGGCGACCTGCGCTACCTGCGCGAGGAGGTCGGCCTCGACGTCGTGGTGCCCGACGAGCGAGACCTCGACGAGGGCGTCTACTGGGACGCCCTGAGCTGGGAGAACGCCGACACCTACGACGTCGACGTCGCGCTGTGGGACACCCGCGGCGGTCGCCAGCACTTGGAGCGGCTGCAGGACCAGCCCATCTGGGGCCGGACCACGGCGGCGCGCGACGACGCCTACCTGCCGTGGAGGTTCGAGGTGGCGCCGAGCGCGCGCGGCTACGCCGACGTGCTCGACGCCTACGCCGACGACCTGCGATCCCTGGCGAGGAGCTGATCCCATGGCCCGCACCCCGACCCTGCTCGCGAGCTACGTCGAGTCACAGGCCCACGACGCCGTGGTGCGTGCCAACGACCTGATCTCGCCCGGGCTGCGCCGGCTCGTCCTCGCCAGCACCGACTTCCACGGTGCGACGATCGAGCCGTGCGACGTCACCGCGTTCCGGGTGGCCCGCAACGCGTTCCGGCACTACACCCCGGCCCGCGTCGTCGACGACGCGCTGACGATCGTCGTCCAGCGTCACGACCACCCGGGCCCGACGCCCGGCCACGACCTTCTTGAGGGGTGGGTGCCGGGCGACGCGGTCAAGGTGTGCCGGTGGTCGTCGGCGCGGGCGTTCACCTGGGCGCTCGGCGGGGACCGGCCCGTCGTGCTGCTCGGTGACGCGACCGTCATCAGCCTCGCGCTGTGCATGGCCGACCGCGCGGCGCGCGAGGGTCGCGAGCTGCTGACCGTGCTGGAGGTGCCCGGACCCGACGTCGCGGCCACGCAGGCGCTCCTGCCCGACGCCACGGTCCTGCCCGCCCTCGAGGTCCCGGGCGCCGTGGTCGACGCCTGGCTGCGCGCGAACGTCGAGGCGCTGCGTCTGCTGGACACCCCCGTCGCCTACCTGGCCGGCAACGGGCCGGCGATCCAACGCCAGCGGACCCTGCTGCGCGACGTCGTGGGCCTGGACCGCAGGGCCGTCCGCACACAGCCCTACTGGGCCGAGGGCAAGGTCGGCCTGTAGGGGTCTCCGCCGGTCAGCCGTGCGCCGGTGTCGTCGGCGGCCGGACCACCAGCACGGCGACCACGAGCGCCAGCACCACCGAGGTCAGCGCGAACGGGATCGGCAGCACCGGGTCGAGCAGCACCAGCAGCGCCCCGACCGGGACGACGGTGTTGACCACGGCGTCGGCGTTGTCGCGCAGCGTGATCCACCAGATCCCGAGCACGAAGAGGGCGACGGGGACGGTCACCGTGAACGCCGCGGCGACGTCGGTGAGCTCGGAGTGGTCGGTGAGCACGTCGATCTCGACCTCGATGCCCGCCGAGAGCGCGCCCGCCGCGGCGAACACGACGTAGTGGACGTAGCCGTAGCGCAGCGAGCTCGCGAGCGACGTGATCGCCCGGTGGTGCGGCGGCCAGAAGTAGATCCACCAGAGCGCCGCGGTGGTCACGAAGGCGAGCAGCGCCACCGACAGCAGCGGGACGAGCGCGGTGTCGTCGTGCAGGGCCTCGAGCACGGCGTTCGCCGACCCGAGCAGGCTCTCGCCGAGCAGGATCAGGGTGAAGAGCCCGTAGCGCTCCGTCACGTGGTGCGGGTGCCACGGCGTCGTCTCCCGCCGTTCGGCCACCACCGGCACGGCCAGCTCGGCGAGCAGCAGCACCACGAACGCGACCGGCACCGCCGCACCCGGCAGCACCAGCACCGCGATCCAGAGCATCTGCACCAGGGAGATGCCCGCGGCGTACGTCAGGCACGTGCGGCGCGTGGTCTCGTCGGCGCGCGCGGCACGCAGCCACTGGGCGACCATCGCCACACGCATGATGACGTACCCGACGATGACCAGGCGCAGGTCGTCGTCCTCGAAGACGGGCTGGATGCCGGCGGCCAGCACCAGGACGCCGGCCATCTGCACGAACGTGAGCACCCGGTAGAGCCAGTCGTCGACCGCGAAGGACGTGGCGAACCAGGTGAAGTTCATCCAGGCCCACCAGATGGCGAAGAACACCATCGCGTAGGAGACGAGCCCGTCGACCACGTGGTCCTCGGTGAGCTGGTGGTGCAGCTGCACCGAGGCCACGCTCACGGCGACGACGAACACGAGGTCGAAGAACAGCTCGAGCGTGCTGGCGACGCGCCCGTCCTCGCCTGGGTCGCGCGGCCGCATCGGCAGCAGGCGCAGGCGCGAGGGCGCGGTGCTCGTACTCATGGGTCCTCCCGACGGTCCCTGTGGTCCGGACCCGGCCATCCTGCCAGCGTCGGGGCGGCCCAGTCAGCCCCTCAGCCTCGGCTGGGTGGTCGTGCGAGGTCGAGCGTCGGACGTCACCCTCCACGCGGTCGGGACCCCTGGCGGGCGGTCGTAGGATAGGTGCATGGAGCAGGGCATCCCCGACAAGTTCGCCAGTCTCGGTCTCACGTACGACGACGTCCTGCTGCTGCCGGGCGAGACCGACGTCGTGCCCAGCGAGGTCGACACCACCGCACGCCTCACGCGCGACCTGACGCTGCGCATCCCGCTGCTGTCGAGCGCGATGGACACCGTCACGGAGTCGCGCATGGCCATCGCGATGGCGCGCGAGGGCGGCATCGGCATCCTGCACCGCAACCTCTCGATCGAGGACCAGAGCTACCAGGTCGACCTGGTGAAGCGCACCCAGACCGGCATCATCCCCAACCCGGTCACCATCGGCCCGAAGGCCACCCTGGAGGAGCTCGACGAGCTCTGCGGCGAGTACCGCGTCTCGGGCCTGCCCGTCGTCGACCCCGACGACCGGCTCATCGGCATCATCACCAACCGCGACCTGCGCTTCACGCCCGTCGCGGAGTGGGCCAGCACGCTCGTTGGCGACGTCATGACGCCCATGCCGCTCGTCACCGGCCCGGTCGGCATCAGCCGCGAGGACGCCTCCGCCCTGCTGCGCCAGCACAAGCGCGAGCGGCTCCCGATCGTCGACGACGAGGGACGGCTCGCCGGACTCATCACCGTCAAGGACTTCGTGAAGTCCGAGCAATTCCCCCTCGCCAGCAAGGACGGCGAGGGCCGTCTGCTCGTCGGTGCCGCCGTCGGCTTCTTCGGCGACTCGTGGGACCGCGCCAACGCCCTTCGTGAGGCCGGCGTCGACGTGCTCGTCGTCGACACCGCCCACGGCCACGCACGCCTCCTGCTCGACATGATCCGCCGCATCAAGGCCGACAAGAACTTCTCCGACATCCAGGTCGTCGGCGGCAACGTCGCCACCCGCGCCGGGTCGCAGGCGCTCGTCGACGCCGGTGTCGACGCGGTCAAGGTCGGCGTCGGGCCCGGCTCCATCTGCACCACCCGCGTGGTCGCCGGTGTCGGCGTCCCGCAGGTCTCCGCCGTCTACGAGGCCTCGCTCGCCGCGAAGCCCGCCGGCATCCCCGTCATCGCCGACGGCGGCCTGCAGTACTCCGGCGACATCGCCAAGGCCCTCGTGGCCGGTGCCGACACCGTCATGGTCGGCTCGCTGCTCGCCGGCTGCGAGGAGAGCCCCGGCGACCTCATCTTCATGAACGGCAAGCAGTACAAGACCTACCGGGGCATGGGCTCGATCGGCGCCATGGCCTCGCGCGGCAAGAAGTCCTACTCCAAGGACCGCTACTTCCAGGCCGACGTCGTCAGCGACGACAAGATCGTCCCCGAGGGCATCGAGGGCCAGGTGGCCTACCGCGGACCGCTCGGCGCCGTCGCCCACCAGCTCGTCGGAGGCCTGCACCAGTCGATGTTCTACGTCGGCTCGCGCACGATCCCCGAGCTGCAGGAGCTCGGCCGCTTCGTGCGGATCACGTCGGCGGGCCTGAAGGAGAGCCACCCGCACGACATCCAGATGACGGTCGAGGCGCCCAACTACGCCGGACGCTGAGCGCGTCCGAGACGGGTCGGTCCGGGGCGCGCCGGTGCTGGGTGAGCGCTGGGGCGTCACCGATGCCGAGACGCGCCTCGCCTTCGGCTGCGACGCCGTGCTGCCAGCGGCGCCGATGCAGGCGTGGAGAGGCGTCACCGTCGACGCCCCGCCCGACGTCGTCTGGGTATGGGTGCGTCAGCTGAGGCTCGCGCCCTACTCCTACGACTGGGTCGACAACCTCGGGCAGCGCTCGCCCCGCGTCCGATCCGAGCTGCCCGAACCGGTCGCCGGTGACCGCTTCATGCACGCCATGGGCCGCGACGTCGGCACCGTCGTCGCGGTCGAGCCGGGTCGCGAGCTGACTGCCCGGATCGGACCGTCGCTGATGAGCTACCGCGTCGAGCCGCTCCCCGACGGGCGCACCCGCCTGCTCCTCAAGCTCGTCGCGCGCGGCCTGCGCCCGCTCACCGACCTGCTGTGCCTCGGCGACCTGCCGATGGCCCGCCGGCAGCTCCTCACCCTGCGCGACCTCGCCGAGACCGAGGCGCGCACGGGCTGAGGCGCAGGACGAGACCTACTCCGGGCGGTCGAACACGTGGCGCGTGAGTGCCTGCACGTCGCGGTCGAGGTGGTCGAGCCGCTGGTCGACGCGCCGGAACTCGGTGCGCATCTCGGTGCGCAGGCCGTCGATCTCGGCGCGGACGGTGCCGATCTCGCCGCGGACGGTGCCGATCTCGCCGCGGACGGTGCCGATCTCGCCGCGCAGCTCGTGCCGCACCGCCGTCAGCCCCGACTGCAGCGTGCGATGGAAGGAGGTCATGACGAGGCCGAGGACGGCGACGGTCGTGGTCAGGAACCCGATGATCAGCGTCCAGCTCTGCGCGTCGGTCATGGTCGGCACCCCTCCATCGTCGGCGACGTCACCGATCCTGCCAAGGGCCGCCGACGTCGGTCCAGGCGCGCGTCCACAGCCGGGCGGGTCGTGGCGGTCGCCGACGGCACTAGGGTGGACCCATGCCTGAGCTCGACATCGGTGCCGCCAAGCGCGGTCGGCGCGCGTACTCCTTCGACGACATCGCGATCGTGCCCAGCCGGCGCACGCGCGACCCCGAGGAGGTCTCCACCGCCTGGCAGATCGACGCGTACCGCTTCGACCTGCCCGTCATCGCCGCCCCGATGGACAGCGTGATGAGCCCGGAGACGGTGATCGCGCTCGGTCGCCACGGCGGCCTCGGCGTCCTCGACCTCGAGGGCCTCTGGACCCGCTACGAGGACCCGACGCCGCTGCTCGCGGAGATCGCGTCGCTCGATCCCGTCGCCGCCACTGCGCGCCTGCAGGACATCTACGCCGAGCCGATCAAGCCGGCGCTCATCAAGGACCGGCTCGCCGAGATCCGCGAGGCCGGCGTCACGGTGGCCGCCGCGCTCTCGCCGCAGCGCACCAAGCAGTTCGCCGACGTCGTGGTCGACGCGGGCGTCGACCTGTTCGTCATCCGTGGCACGACCGTCTCGGCCGAGCACGTGTCGAGCCAGACCGAGCCGCTGAACCTCAAGCAGTTCATCTACGAGCTCGACGTCCCGGTCGTGGTCGGCGGCTGCGCCACCTACCAGGCCGCGCTGCACCTCATGCGCACCGGCGCCGCGGGCGTCCTGGTGGGCTTCGGCGGCGGCGCGGCGCACACCACCCGCTCCGTGCTGGGCCTGGCCGTCCCCATGGCGTCCGCCGTGGCCGACGTGGCCGCCGCGCGTCGCGACTACCTCGACGAGTCGGGCGGCCGCTACGTCCACGTCATCGCCGACGGCTCGATCGGGCGCAGCGGCGACATCGCCAAGGCGATCGCCTGCGGTGCCGACGCCGTCATGATCGGCTCGCCGTTCGCGCGGGCCACCGAGGCCCCCGGTCGCGGGTTCCACTGGGGGGCCGAGGCCTGGCACCACGAGCTGCCGCGCGGCAAGCGGGTCGAGATCGGCACGGTCGGCTCGCTCGAGTCGGTGCTGTTCGGTCCGTCGTCGGTCCCCGACGGCACGATGAACCTCATCGGCGCCCTGCGTCGCGCCATGGCGACCACGGGCTACACCGAGCTCAAGGAGTTCCAGCGCGTCGAGGTGGTCGTCGCCTGATGGCGACCAGCCCCCCGGACGGCGCCTGGCCGGTCGCCGAGCCGCCCCCGGACCGGCAGCCGCCGACCGCTGCGCGGATCGTCGAGGTCGTGGTCGCCGGGGTGCTGTGGGTCGGTCTCGCGCTCGGCTCCCTGCTGGTCGGCGCTCTCGCGCCGCTCACCGCGATGGCCTCCGACGGCTGCGGCGGCTCCTCCGACGACGGGGCCCTCATCTGCCGTCCGGAGGGCTCGCTGCTGTTCTTCGGCGGTCTGGCGCTGCTCTGGGTCCTGCTGCTCGTGGCGGTGCTCTTCAGCGCCTTCCGGATCGTGCGCGCCGCGACGACCGGACGGCCCGTCTGGCCGTGGCCGTTCGTCGGCCTCGGCATCGCGCTGCTCGGCCTCGTCCTGATGATCCTGGACCTGGCGATCATCACCCGCTGACGGCTCGTCAGGGGTCCGGGCCAGATCACATCGGAATCCGTTGCCGCGAGGAACGGTCCGGGGTCTAGCATGGTGAGGCTGTCCTCACCTGGACGCCCGCACCGAAGGAACCCCCATGCGCCGCACCGTCATCGCCACCGGCCTCGCCGCCACGTCGCTCGTCCTCCTGGCCGCCTGCGCCGAGAAGCCGTCGGAGGCCGACGGCACGGTCTCCGTGAAGGCCGCCGACTCCTCCTGCAAGGTCTCGGCGACGCAGCTCAAGGCCGGCCCCACCACGTTCGCCGTGACCAACGCGGGCTCCAAGGTCACCGAGTTCTACGTGTACGCCGAGGGCGACCGGATCATGGGCGAGGTCGAGAACATCGGCCCGGGCCTGTCGCGCGACCTCGTCGTCGACCTGCCGAAGGGTGACTACCAGGGCGCGTGCAAGCCCGGGATGGTCGGCGACGGCATCCGCCAGGACCTCACGGTCTCCGGCAAGGCCGCCAAGGAGCTGTCGGACTCCGCCGAGCTCAAGGCCGCTGCCGCCAGCTACCAGCGCTACGTCGAGAGCCAGACCGGTGCGCTCATCGACAAGACCACCGAGTTCGTCGACGCGGTGAAGGCCGGCAAGGTCGACGAGGCGAAGGCGCTCTTCCCGCGGGCGCGCACCTACTGGGAGCGCATCGAGCCGGTCGCGGAGATCTTCGGCGACCTCGACCCGATCACCGACGGCCGCGAGCCCGACGCCAAGGCCGAGGGACGCGACTTCACGGGCTGGCACCGCATCGAGAAGCAGCTGTGGGTCGCGGGCAACACCGACGGCATGGACCCCTACGCCGACCAGCTGCTCGCCAACGTGACGAAGGTGGTCCAGGAGAGCAAGGACAAGCCGCTCACGGCGCTCCAGCTCGCCCAAGGCTCGAAGGGTCTGCTCGACGAGGTCGCCACGGGCAAGATCACGGGCGAGGAGGACGAGTTCAGCCACACCGACCTCTGGGACTTCAAGGCCAACATCGAGGGCTCCCAGGCGGCGATCGCCGCCCTGCGTCCGGTGCTCGAGAAGGCCGACCCCGACCTCGTGACCCTCATCGACCAGCGGTTCAAGGCCCTCGACGCCGAGCTCGACCAGTACCAGGACGCCGACACCGGCGAGTGGGCCGGCTACGACACGCTCAGCAAGGAGCAGGTCAAGCGGCTCTCGGACTCCGTGGCAGCGCTCAGCGAGCCGATCAGCAAGGTGGCGGCCGTGGTCGCGGCCTCGGCGTGAGCGAGCGCTCGCCCCTCTCGCGTCGCGCCCTGCTCGGCGCGGCCGGCGCCGGTGCCGTGGCTGCGAGCGTCGCCGGCGGCTACGCGGTCGGCGCGACGCGCGACGAGCCGGTGCGCCCCGACCCCGAGGCGGTCCCGGTCGCGTTCGAGGGTCGGCACCAGGCGGGCATCCTCACCCCGGCGCAGGACCGGCTGCACTTCGTCGTGCTCGACGTGACGACCGAGAGCCGCGACGAGCTCGTCGGCCTCCTGAAGGAGTGGACGCAGGCGGCGCGCAAGCTCACCCAGGGCAACGAGGTGGGCGTCTACGGTGCCGTCGCGGGCGCCCCGGAGGCGCCACCGGAGGACACCGGCGAGACCCTCGGCCTGCCCGCGTCGGGCCTGACGCTGACCATCGGCTTCGGGCCGAGCCTGTTCGAGCGCGACGGTCGCCCCCGGTTCGGCCTCGGCGACGCGCGGCCCACCGACCTCGCCGACCTGCCGCTGTTCTCCGGCGACCGTCTCGAGCCGTCGCTGACGGGCGGCGACGTCGCGATCCAGGCGTGCGCGAACGACCCCCAGGTGGCCGTGCACGCGATCCGCAACCTCGTCCGCATCGCCTTCGGGCGTGCGTCGGTGCGCTACTCCCAGCTCGGCTTCGGTCGCACGTCGTCGACGTCGGCGGCCCAGGCCACGGCGCGCAACCTGTTCGGCTTCAAGGACGGCACCGCGAACGTGAAGTCCGAGGACCGCGACGTGGACGACGTGGTGTGGGTCCAGGAGGGCGACGGTCCCGACTGGATGGTCGGCGGCTCCTACCTGGTCGCGCGCCGCATCGACATGCGCATCGAGACGTGGGACCGCGAGCCGCTCGCCGGGCAGGAGGCGATCATCGGCCGGGCCAAGGGCTCGGGCGGTCCGCTGTCCGGCGGCGACGAGCACGCGGCGATCGACCTCGGCAAGCGTGGCTCGGACGGCCAGCCGCTCATCCCCGTCACGTCGCACGTCGCCAAGGCGCACCCCGACAACAACGGCGGCGCCCGGATCCTGCGACGCGGCTACAACTTCGTCAACGGCACGGACGGTCTCGGCCAGCTGGCGGCCGGTCTGTTCTTCATCAGCTACCAGCGTTCGCCGGAGCAGTTCGTGCGGATCCAGCGCAACCTGGCCGGGCCGACCAACGACGCCCTCAACGAGTACCTCGTGCACCGCAGCTCCGGCTTGTTCGCCTGCCCGCCCGGCGTCGGGCCGCGCGGCTTCTGGGGCGAGACGCTGCTCGGCTGACCCGCTGCGGTGACGTCCGTCCGACGGACCGTCCGGATGTGACACAAGCCCTGTCGCATTCGACATACCGGCGGTATCCTGGAGGGCATGTCACTCGTCGACGTGGTCCCCGCCTCCCGTGTCCAGAGCCTGACGGCGCTGATCCGCAGCACCAGCGGCGAGACCCGCACGACCACCACCCCGCTCACGGGCGAGCCCGTCGCCCAGATCCCCGTATCGTCGATCGACGACGTCGAGGCCGCCTTCGACGCCGCCCGCGCCGCCCAGCAGCGCTGGGCGCAGACTCCGCTGGAGGCGCGGTCCGCGGCCCTGCTGCGTCTGCACGACCTCGTGCTCGCGCACCAGGACGAGCTGCTCGACCTCATCCAGCTCGAGTCGGGCAAGGCGCGGGCCCACGCCTTCGACGAGGTCGCCCACCTGGCGCTGACCGCCCGCTTCTACGCACGTCGTCTGAAGAGCCAGCTGACCCCCACGCGACGCAACGGCGCCCTGCCGGGGCTCACGCGGGTCGAGGTGAACCAGGTGCCCAAGGGCGTCGTCGGCATCATCAGCCCCTGGAACTACCCGCTGACCATGGCGATCTCCGACGGGCTGCCCGCCGTCGCGGCCGGCAACGCGGTGGTGCACAAGCCCGACAGCCAGAGCCCGCTCATCGCGCTCGCCGGCGTCGAGCTGCTGCGTCGGGCCGGCATCCCCACCGACGTCTGGCAGGTCGTCAGCGGTGCGGGCTCGGTCGTCGGCTCGGCGATCATCGAGCGCGCCGACTACATCTGCTTCACCGGCTCGACGGCGACCGGCACCCTGGTCGCGAAGCAGGCGGCCGAGCGGCTCGTCAGCTGCTCGCTCGAGCTCGGCGGCAAGAACCCGATGATCGTGCTGCCCGGCGCCGACGTCGAGCGGGCCGCAGCCGGTGCGGTCACCGCCTGCTTCTCCTCGGCCGGTCAGCTCTGCGTGTCGATCGAGCGCGTCTACGTGCCCGAGGCGCTGTACGACGGCTTCCGCGACGCCTTCGTGCGTCGGGTGCAGGCCCTGAGCCTCGGCGCGTCCCTCGACTGGGACGCCGACATGGGCTCGCTGATCTCCCAGAGCCAGGTCGAGACCGTCGCCAAGCACGTCGACGACGCGGTCGCGAACGGCGCCACCGTGCTCACCGGCGGTCGGGCCCGACCCGACCTCGGTCCGTACTTCTTCGAGCCGACGGTGCTCGAGGGGGTCACCGAGGCGGCCGCGTGCTTCGCCGAGGAGACGTTCGGCCCGCTCGTCTCGCTCTACCCGTACCGCACGGTCGACGAGGCCGTCGCGCTCGCCAACGCCGGCGAGTACGGCCTCAACGCCAGCATCTTCGGACCGGTCCGCGAGGCCCGTCGCATCGCCCCGGCCATCAAGGCCGGCACCGTGAACATCAACGAGGGCTTCGCCGCCACGTTCGGCAGCATCGACGCCCCGATGGGCGGCATGCGCACGTCGGGCGTCGGCCGGCGCCAGGGCGCCGAGGGCATCCTGCGCTACACCGAGCCGCAGGCCGTGGCGGTCCAGCGGGCCGTGCCGATGGGAGGGCCGGCGTTCGTCCCCGCGCGGCGCTACGCGCAGGCCCTCACCCTCGGGCTGAAAATGCTGCGTCGCACCCCCCGCGCCTGACGCCACCGCACCTGCACACCCCGCGTCCCCACACTCCGCAGGACACAGCACCACCTACCCCGCAGCAGCACCACGAGAGGTTCCCATGGGTTTCGACCACGACGTCATCGTCATCGGCTCCGGATTCGGCGGCAGCGTGTCCGCCCTGCGGCTGACCGAGAAGGGCTACAAGGTCGCCGTGCTCGAGGCGGGCAAGCGCTTCCGCGACGAGGACTTCGCCAAGACGTCGTGGCGGCTGCGCAAGTTCCTCTGGCTGCCGCAGCTGGGCTGCTACGGCATCCAGCGCATCGACAAGCTCAAGGACGTGCTCATCCTCTCCGGCGCGGGCGTCGGGGGCGGGTCGCTGGTGTACGCCAACACCCTGTACGAGCCGCTCGACCCGTTCTACAAGGATCCCGCCTGGGGCCACATCGCCGACTGGAAGAGCGAGCTGGCGCCGTACTACGACCAGGCCAAGCGGATGCTGGGCGTCGCGACCTACCCCTTCGAGACCCCGGCCGACCGGGTGATCAAGAAGGTCGCGCAGGACATGGGCGTCGAGGGCACGTTCCACCACACGCCGGTCGGCGTCCTCTTCGGTGACGAGCCGGGCCAGAAGGTCGCCGACCCCTACTTCGGCGGAGCGGGCCCCGACCGCAACGCCTGCACCAACTGCGGCGAGTGCATGACCGGCTGCCGGCACAACGCGAAGAACACGCTCGTCAAGAACTACCTCTACCTCGCCGAGCAGAACGGCGCCGAGATCCACCCGATGACGACGGCGGTGTCGGTGACGCCGCTGCCGGGCGGCGGCTACGCGGTCGAGACGCGCCGCACCAACAAGCGCTTCCGCAAGCACCGCGTGATGACCGCCGAGCAGGTGATCTTCTCGGCCAGCACGATGGGCACGCAGAAGCTGCTGCACCGGATGAAGGACCAGGGCGTCCTGCCGAACGTCTCGGACCGGCTCGGGCTGCTGACGCGCACGAACTCCGAGGCGCTGCTCGGCTCCATCGCCGACGGCAAGGACGTCGACTACTCCGAGGGCGTCGCCATCACGTCGTCGTTCCACCCCGACGAGTTCACGCACATCGAGCCGTGCCGCTACGGGCGGGGCTCCAACGCGATGTCGCTGATGCAGACCGTGCTCACCGACGGGAGCCTGCCGACGGCGCGCTGGAAGACGTGGCTCAAGGAGCTGTGGAAGCAGAAGGGCAACATGTTCAAGCTCTACGACCTGCGGCACTGGTCGGAGCGCACGGTCATCGCGCTGGTCATGCAGACCCACGACAACTCGATCACCACGTACACGAAGCGCAACCTGCTCGGCCGGAAGGTGCTGACGTCGCGACAGGGCCACGGCGCACCGAACCCGGCGTTCATCGAGCCCGGGCACGTGGCGGTGCAGCGGATGGCCGAGCACATGGGCGGCACCCCGGGAGGCACCATCGGCGAGCCCTTCAACGTGCCCCTCACGGCCCACTTCATGGGCGGCGCGTGCATCGGCGACTCCCCGGAGACCGGCGTGATCGACCCCTACCACCGCCTCTACGGGCACGAGGGGCTGCACGTGATCGACGGCTCGTCGATCAGCGCCAACCTCGGCGTCAACCCGTCGCTGACGATCACGGCCCAGGCCGAGCGTGCGATGGCCTACTGGCCGAACCGCGGCGAGGCCGACCCGCGCCCGGCAGTGGGGGAGGGCTTCCGCTCGCTCGAGCCGATCGCCCCGAAGAACCCCGTGGTCCCCGAGGACGCGCCGGCCGCCCTGCGCCTGCCGATCGTCGGCGTCAGCTGACCTCCGCCTCGCTGCTGCTGGTTCCCATCAGGTGATGGGAACCAGCAGCTCACCACGGTCCTCCCTCGCTCACCTGCGGATGCACCCGCAGGTGAGCGGGGGATTCCCATGACCTGATGGGAACCAGTCGATGGGCGAGGGCTCAGGCCTCGGGACCGTCGGCGCGGCGCGGCACGGCCGTCTCGGTCTCCTCGGAGCGGCCGCGGAGCACGGTGCTGCCCTCGCGGCGCCAGTGGGCGGCCTCCTCGGGGTCGGCGGAGGTGACCGCCTGCAGGTCGGCCAGCACGCCGCCCTCCACGTCCTTGGCCAGCTCGGTCAGGCGTGAGGCGGCGTTGACGGCGTCGCCGATCACGGTGAACTCGTAGCGGGTCTCGTCACCGACGTAGCCCGCGACGGCGCGGCCGGTGGCGACGCCGATCCCCGCCCGCACGCCCACCAGCTCCGTCTCCAGCCGCTCGCCGATCCGCCGGGCGGCGGCGAGCGCCTGTCCCGCGTGGTCGTCGAGGTGGCGCGGTGCGCCGAACACCGCGAGCACGGCGTCGCCCATGAACTTGTTGACCAGGCCGCCGTGCGCGTCGACCTCGGCGATGATCACGCCGAAGTAGTCGTTCAGCATGGCCACGACCTCGTCGGGCTCACGCTCCTCGGCGTACGACGTGGAGCCCACGAGGTCGGTGAACAGCACCGACACCTCGCGCGTCTCTCCGCCGAGCCGGACGTCCTCCAGCGCCGCCTCGGCCACGTCGCGCCCGACGTGGCGGCCGAACGCGTCGCGCAGCCGCTCCCGCTCGAGCAGGCCCGTCGACATCTGGTTGAACCCCGACTGCAGCATGCCCAGCTCCGAGCCGTCGAACACCTCGATCGTGGTGCCGAACTCGCCGCGCTCGACCCGACGCATCGCCTCGGTGACGCCGGTCATCGGCTGGACGACGGCGCGGGAGGTGAGCCACATGACGAAGAACCCGAAGAACAGCACGACCGTGCCGATGATGAGGGTGACGACGGCCAGCTCGCTCAGGGTCAGCTGGTCGGTCGACAGCGCGAGGATGCCCACCACGACGAGTCCGACGACCGGAGCACCGGTGCCCAGCCACCAGAACATCAGCACGCGGGTCGCGGCGCCGAGACCGCGCGGCCGCTTCATGACCGCACCGCGGAGGGCGCGCGCGGCGATCGGTCGCATCGCGAACTCCGCGAGCAGGTAGGCGATGGTCGTCACCACGATCGACGCGATGCCGACGGTGAGGCCGGTCGAGAGCGCGCGTTCGGGCTGCACGGCGACCGACAGGAGCGTGAAGAGGACCGTGGCCAGCACCCACAGCGTCGCCTGCATGACGGTCAGCGACCGCGCGGCCCGCAGCGCGCGTCGCCGCTCGCGCGACGTCGGCTCGCGGTCCTCGAGGGCCCACCGCTGGGCCCGCACCGTCCGCCGCGTGCCCCACGTCGCGCCGACGAGCACGGCGAGCCCGACGTAGATCGGCACCGCGACCGCGAGGGCCACGCCCATGTCGCCCGTCGGGCGGGGGCTCGGGACCACGAACACCGACAGCGCGACGACGATCCCCGCGCCGATGACGTTCGTGCTGACGAGGAAGAGGGTGAGCAGCAGCTGGATGCGGACCCGCAGCCGGCTGGTGTCCTGCTCGGCCGATCCGAGCAGCACCGAGCCGAACGCGCGGCGGGACCGGGCCGTACGCGCGTCACGAGAGGCCACGTCATTGCCTTCCAGGGCTGGCGGAGGGGACGTCGGGCAGCGTACCGTCAGCATGCTGCGGGCGTGTCCTCCTTCGCTCCAGGTCGTTGGACCGGCTGCGGCGCCCTCCCACCCCCGCGCCGTTCGACCGAGAGGAAGCCATGGCACGCAAGGCAGACCGCGAGACCATCGACGCGCTGACCCGCGTCACCGACTTCGACGCCAAGACCATCGAGAAGCTCGCCGGTGTCGGTCGTCCCGTGAACATCCCCGAGCGCTGGGCCGTGATGATCGAGAACACCCCCGCGGACAAGGCGTACATCATCCTCGAGGGCACGGTGGAGATCCGACGTCACCAGGAGTCCATCGCCGAGCTGGGTGCCGGCGACGTCATCGGCGAGATGGCGCTCGTCAACGGCAAGCTCCGCAACGCGACCGTCGTGGCGAAGACGCCGGTCAAGGCCCTGCACCTCACCGACTCCGACGTCGCCGAGCTGCTGGAGCACGACCCGAACTTCGCCGAGAAGCTGCAGAAGAAGGCCACCGAGCGGCTCGACTGACCGTCCCGCTCCCGGTCGCCCGGCCCGGTCCCTCCCCGGAGGTGCCGGGCCGGCGCGCGTCCGGGCTCAGACCTGCCAGTCCAGGGCGTGCACGACCTGCGTGCCCGGGATCCCCTTGAGGTCGACCTCGCGGCTCTCCAGCACGGGCACGTCCGCACCGTCGGCCTCCAGCGCCTCGAGGACGGTGTCGCTGACCAGCACCTCGCCGCCCTCGGCCTGGGCGGCCACGCGCGCGGCGTAGGCGACGTTGCGTCCGAAGAGGTCGCCGTCGCGGTGCACGGCCGAGCCGCGGTGCACCCCGATCCGCACGGCCACGCCGGCCAGGCGCGACCCCGGCCGGGCGCGGGTGATCCGACGCTGCACCTCGGCCGCGGCGGCGACGGCCGCGGCCGCCGTCGGGAACGCGACCATGAACCCGTCGCCCTGGGACTTCACGACGTGGCCGCCGTGGCGGCCGACCGCACGGGTGACGACCGCGTCGTGCTTGGCGAGCAGCCGCACCCAGCCCCCGTCGCCCAGCTCGTGGTTGAGGGCGGTGGAGCCCTCGATGTCGGAGAACAGGATCGCGACCGTGCCGTCGGGCGTGGCCATGCGCGCGAGGTCGGGCCGTTCGACGTCGGCCCAGCGCGCGAGGTCGTCGATCGAGCTGCGCAGGGTGCCGCCGAGTCCCTTGTCCTTCAGGCTGATCGCCGTGCCCACGACCGTGCGGACGGCGTCGGCGGGTCGCGGCACGGTGAGTCGGGGTCGGGGTCGCTCGGCCTGCAGCGACCGCTTCAGCTGGGTGATTCGGCGACGCGCACCCAGGAGCAGCCCCCACGTCACGACCAGCAGCACGGCCAGCGTGGCCGTGCTGAGGGAGAGGGCGATCTCGAGACCGGACATCGGGACCAATCTACGGCGCGGACGGGGGAGGGACGGGCGCCGCGGCCGCCGGCTCGGGGTGCCGGAACGCACAGGACCCGGCCTGGAGGGAGCTCACGGGCCGGGTCCTGTCATGTGCCACGAGGAGCGGGCACGATGTGGATCTCGCGGGAGGGAGTGTAGCGAGATCCGTCCTGTTCAACGACGCTCCGCGGAGGGGGTTACGAGCCGTCTGAAGAAATTTCTCGACCGATACGATGACGCGGTGACCCCAGACCACGACCTCGTCATCGTCGTCGACTACGGCGCCCAGTACGCCCAGCTGATCGCACGCCGCGTCCGCGAGGCCCGGGTGTACTCCGAGATCGTCCCGCACACGATGCCGGTGGAGCAGATCCTGGCGCGCGAGCCTGCCGCGATCATCCTGTCGGGGGGGCCCTCCTCGGTCTACGAGCCGGGTGCGCCGCAGCTCGACCCGTCGATGGTCGAGTCCGACGTGCCGGTGTTCGGCATCTGCTACGGCTTCATGGCCATGGCCGCCGCGCTCGGCGGCGACGTCGCCCGGACGGGGCAGCGCGAGTACGGGCGCACGGCCGTCGAGGTGCTCGACCCGGGCACCCTGCTCCAGGGCCTGCCGAACAGCCTCACGTCGTGGATGTCGCACGGCGACGAGGTCGTCGGCGCGCCCCAGGGCTTCACGGTGAACGCGCGCTCCCCGCGTGCCACCGTCGCCGCGTTCGAGGACATCGGACGCCGGCTCGCGGGCGTCCAGTGGCACCCGGAGGTGCTGCACTCCGAGCACGGCCAGCAGGTGCTGGAGCGCTTCCTCGTCGAGATCGCGGGCTGCCGCCAGACGTGGACCAGCGTCAACATCGTCGAGGAGCAGGTCGAGAAGATCCGCGCCGAGGTCGGCGACGCGCGCGTCATCTCCGCGCTGTCCGGCGGTGTCGACTCCGCCGTGTCGACGGCGCTCGTGCAGCGCGCGGTCGGTGACCGCCTCACCGCCGTGTTCGTCGACCACGGGCTGCTGCGCGAGGGCGAGGCCGAGCAGGTCGAGCGCGACTACGTGGAGGCCACCGGGGTCGACCTGAAGGTCGTCGACGCGCGCGAGCGGTTTCTCGGGCACCTCGACGGTGTGAGCGACCCCGAGACCAAGCGCAAGATCATCGGTCGCGAGTTCATCCGCGTGTTCGAGGAGGCCGAGCGGGAGGTGCTCGCCACCCCAGGGCCGCCGGTCAAGTTCCTCGTGCAGGGCACGCTCTACCCCGACGTCGTCGAGTCCGGCGGCGGCGAGGGCGCGGCCAACATCAAGAGCCACCACAACGTCGGTGGCCTGCCCGAGGACCTCGAGTTCTCGCTCGTCGAGCCGCTGCGCACGCTGTTCAAGGACGAGGTGCGCGAGGTGGGCCGCCAGCTCGGCATTCCCGAGGCGATCGTCGGGCGCCACCCGTTCCCCGGCCCGGGCCTCGCCATCCGCATCGTCGGAGCGGTCGACGCCGAGCGTCTCGCGATCCTGCGTCGCGCCGACGCGATCGTGCGCGAGGAGACGACGGCCGCCGGCCTCGACGGCGACATCTGGCAGTTCCCGGTGGTGCTGCTCGCCGACGTCCGCTCCGTGGGCGTGCAGGGCGACGGTCGCACCTACGGCCACCCGATCGTGCTGCGTCCGGTCTCGAGCGAGGACGCCATGACCGCCGACTGGAGCCGCCTGCCCTACGAGCTGCTCGAGCGGATCTCCACCCGCATCACCAACGAGGTGGAGGACGTCAACCGCGTGGTCCTCGACATCACCAGCAAGCCCCCGGGCACCATCGAGTGGGAGTAGTCACCCCGTCGCGAGACGGGTAGGGACGGGGGCTCAGGCCTGGTAGACGTCGGGCACGCCGTCGCCGTCGTCGTCCCGGGTCTCGCGCTCGTGCAGGCGACGGTAGGTGCGGTTGCGCGACCTCAGCACCACGACCGCCAGCAGCGCCGACGTGAGCGACCCGAGGAGAACACCCACCTTCACGTGCTCGTCGGCCTCGCTGCCCGGCCCGAACGCGAGCTCGCCGACCAGCAGCGCGACGGTGAAGCCGATGCCGGCGAGCAGGCCGACGCCGATCAGGTCGGTCCACGTCAGGTCGTCGTCGAGCTCGGCGCGGGTGAACCGAGCCATGAGCCAGGTCGCGGCCAGGACGCCGAGCGGCTTGCCGAGGACCAGCCCGGCGACGATGCCCAGGGTGACCGGGTCGCGCAGGGCCTCCACGAACCCCGACGCCCCCTCGACCGCCACGCCAGCGGAGAAGAACGCGAACACCGGCACCGCGAACAGCGAGGACACCGGGCGCACGACGTGCTCGAGGTGCTCGGCCAGGCCGGGGCCGGACTCGCCGTCGCGGCGCAGCACCGGCACGGTGAAGCCGAGTAGCACGCCCGCGACCGTCGCGTGGACGCCCGACTCGTGCACCAACGCCCACGCGACGACGGCCAGCGGCACGAGCAGCCAGGGTGAGCGGACGCGGCGCTGGACGAGCAGCCCGAACAGGCCGATCGGCACGAGGGCGGCCGCCAGCCAGAGCACGTCGAGCTCGGCGGTGTAGAAGAGCGCGATGATCGTGATGGCCAGCAGGTCGTCGACGATGGCCAGCGTCAGCAGGAACAGCCGCAGCGCCGTCGGCAGGAACGACCCCACCACCGCCAGCACGGCGACGGCGAACGCGATGTCGGTGGCCGACGGGATCGCCCAGCCGACCAGGCGTCCCTCGGGGTGCAGTCCGTTGATCGCCAGGTAGAGAGCTGCCGGGACGGCCATGCCGCCGACCGCCGCGACGATCGGCACCGCGGCGCGCGAGGGGTCGCGCAGGTCGCCGGCCACGAACTCGCGCTTGAGCTCCAGGCCGACGACGAAGAAGAAGATCGCGAGCAGGCCGTCGGCGGCCCAGGTGCCGAGCGAGAGGTCGAGGTGCAGCGCCGACGGCCCCACGACGGTGTCGCGCAGCCGTGCGTACGCGTCGGTCGTGTTGGCGGCGACGAGCGCGACGAGGGCCGCGGCGACGAGGAGCGCGCCGCCGAACGTCTCGGCGCGGACCAGCTCGCCGATGCGCTGTGCCTCGGGCCAGGAGCCCCGACCGAACAGACGGGGGCGGGTGGTGTTCACAGAGGATCGTCCTCCAGGGGTCGACGACAGGACGCCGACCAGACTTCCCGGCACACCAGCTCCCATCCTACCGTCGAATCGCGCGGGGTCGGTGGGCGAGGCTAGCCTGCGGGGATGCCTGACGTCGCGCTCGCCGCACCCAACGAGGCCGCCGCCGACGCCGGCGCGCTGGTGGCTCGCGCGGGCGGCAACGCCGTCGACGCGGCGCTCGCCGCCGCGCTGGTGACCATGGTCAACGAGGTGGGCCTGGTCTCGCTCAGCTCGGGCGGCTTCGTGACGGTGCAGCCCCAGGACGGGTCGAGCCCGGTCACCGTCGACGGCTGGATGGACATGCCCGGTCGGGGAGCGGAGGCCGCGCGCGGCTCGGGCACGTGGGACGTGACCACCGAGTACGGCGGCGGGGTCACGGTCACGATCGGCGCCGGCTCGGTCGCGACCCACGGCGCGGTGGCGGCGTTCGAGGAGACGCACCGCCGGTGGGGGAGCGTCCCGTGGCGCGAGGTCGTGGCACCGGCCGTCGACGTGGCCCGGGGAGGCTTCCGGCTGGGCTCGGCCTCGCGCTACTACCTCGACTACGTGCACGACGACATCTACGGCTGGGACCAGCAGAGCCGGGCGGCCGTGCACGACGTCGACGGCACGGTGACGCGCGGGCTCGTGGTGGTCGCCGACCTCGCGGCCTCGCTCGAGCTGATCGCCGAGGAGGGCGCCAGGGCGCTGCACGCCGGCGAGCTCGGACGACTCATCAGCGACGACGTCGTCGCGCGCGGCGGTCTGCTGACCCGCGAGGACCTCGAGGCGTACCGGCCGGTGGTGCGGCCCGCGTTGCGCGTGGAGCTCGGCGACTGGACGCTCGGCACCAACCCGACGCCGGCGATCGGCGGGGTGTGCGTGGCGGCCATGCTGCGCCTGCTCGACGGCGTGCCACGCGGCGTGGTGGACGGACGGTGGTCGACCGCCGACGTCGACCGCCTGGTCGAGGTGCAGCGGGCGGTCCTCGGGCACCGGCTCGACGTGCTCGACCACAGCGACGACCTCGTCGCCGACGCCCTCGCCTACCTGGCGTCGGTCGACGACACGGTGCGCTCGTCCGGCTCCACGGCCCACGTGTCGGCCACCGACGGCGACGGCGGCGCGTGCTCGGTGACCGTGTCCTCGGGCTACGGCTCGGGGATGGTGGCCCGCGGCACCGGTATCTGGCTGAACAACTGTCTCGGCGAGCAGGAGCTGAACCCGCGGGGGCTGCACGGCCTGCCGGCGGGCACCCGGCTGCTGTCCAACATGGCGCCGACCGTGGCCCACCACCGCGACGGCGCGGCCCTGGCGATCGGGTCGCCGGGGGCCGACCGCATCTCGACGGCCGTCGCGCAGGTCGTGGCGGGCTTCGTCAACGGCGGACTGCCCCTGCAGGAGGCTGTCGACCACCCGCGGGTGCACGTGCACCGGGCCGGCCGGCCCGACGAGGTGGTCAAGGTCGAGGAGGCGGCCGACCTGACGATGTACTACGGCGGCGTGGCCGCGACCCTGCTGCGGCGCGACGCGACGGGCGCGCTGCACCTCGAGGCCGCCGCCGACCCCAGGCGCGACGGCGCGGTGCGTCTGGTGCGCAGCGCGTGACATCGTCGCTGTCACGGTCCTACGCTGCGGGCATGAACCTCGTCGGCCTCGCCACCCTGCCGCTGCGCGTGACGATCTCGGCCACCCGCACGACCCTGGCCCTCGGCCAGCTGGCGTCGCCGGACGGCCCGATCCTGCGCGAGGGCGGGTACGGGACCAGGATCGCGGTGCTGATCGGCGAGGACGGGCTGCTCGAGCAGCTGGGTCGGCTGCTGGCCGACGACCGCGGCATCGTCGCGCTCGGCAACCTGGTCGCCGACATCACGGCCGAGGACCGGCCCGTCGGCAAGGCGTTGCAGCGCGACGGTCTCGTCGACCGGATGGCGTCGGAGGACGGCCCGTTCGTGCGACTGCTGGAGGCCGGGGGTCCGCTCGACCGCGCCCTGGCCGAGGACGGCCCGCTCTACCGCTTCCTGGCTCCGGGCGGCTCGCTCGACCGGCTGCTCGCGCCCGACGGCCCCTTGGAGCGCCTCACCGCACCCGACGGCCCGATCGAGCGGATGCTGGCACCCGGTGGCCCGCTCGACCGGCTCCTGGAGCAGGACGGCACGCTCGAGAACGTGCTGCGCCCCGGTGGTCTGCTGGAGCAGCTGCTGGAGGAGGAGGGCGTCCTCGAGAACCTGCTGCGTCCGGGCGGGACGCTGGAGCAGCTGGTCGCGCTCGGGTCGACGATCGACGCGGTCGTCCCGCGCCTCGAGGCCCTCGGCAGCGCGATCCCCAGCCTCAACCAGGCGGTGTCGGTGCTCAGCGGCGCCGTCGAGCCGCTCGGCACGCTCGCCCAGCGTCTGCCCGGCGGCCGCCGGCGGGTGCTGTCGTCCGGTCCGTCGGGGTCGACCCCCACGAACGAGCTGTACGGCGAGTGAGCGCCCCCGCACGGTCCGACGTCGTCGGCCGCTGGCTCCCCGAGAACGGCCCGGACCGGGCGTTCGTCGAGCTGCGCGACAACGGCGACCTCGCCGGGCACGACGGGTGCAACCGGTTCGGCGGCGAGCACTGGTCGCTCGAGGGCGACGTCGTCACCACGTCGGGCACCCGTGTCTCGACCCTCATGGCCTGCGACGGTGTCGACACCTGGGTGGGGCGGGCCGTCTCGTTCCGCTGGGACGACGGCACGCTGCGCGCGACGGGACCCGACGGCGCGGAGCTGGGTCTGCTGCTCACCGACCCGGACACGTCCGCGCGGGGCTGACCGTCGTGCCTCGACGAGGGCCCAGACGTCCGCCGGTCGTGGTGGTCCTGGTCGTCATGGGCGCCGCGCTCGCCGTGGGCGGGTGCCAGGGAGGGGCGTCGGACCCGGCTCCCTCGGCGTCGCCGTCGCTCCCGACGACGGGACGCGACGTCACCCGGGCCGATCTCGTGGGGCTGTGGTCGGCGGGCCGTTCGGGCTCGCGCCTGCCGGTGGAGGTTGAGCTCGGGCCCGACGGCGGCGTGTCAGGCTCCGACGGGTGCAACTCCTTCAGCGGTCGGCGCTGGTCGCTCGACGGCGACCGCGTGCTGCTGAGGGGCAGCCAGGTGACGTCGCTCGTCGGCTGCTCGACGGTCCCGGGGGAGTGGCTGGCCCGGGCCGCCTCGTTCCGGGTGGAGGACGGTCGCCTGGTGGCCCTCGACCGTGGTGGTGAGACGCTCGGGTCGCTGAGCCGCACGGGCTCCTGAGGGGCGTCCGTTCGGCTTGCCGACGTCGAGGTCCGTGCGAGGCTCGATGCATGGACATCGTCATCATCGGAGGCGGTCTCGCGGCCGCGAAGGCTGCAGCGGCGCTGCGCGAGAACGGTCACGACGGCGGGCTGACGATCATCGGCGACGAGGACCGCCTGCCGTACGAGCGTCCGCCCCTCTCGAAGGACGTGCTGCTCGGCGAGGGCACGCTCGACGACGCCGTCGTCCAGCCGCAGGAGTGGTACGCCGAGCACGACGTGCGGCTCGTGACGGGCACCGAGGTCGAGCGGCTCGACGTCGAGGGTCACCGGGTGCACCTGGCGGACGGCCAGGTCGTGCCGTTCGACAAGGCCGTCATCGCGACCGGCGCCCGGCCCGCCGTCCCCGACGCCATCGCGGGCGGTGCCGACGCCTTCTTCCTGCGGAACGCGGCCGACGTGGAGCGGCTGTCGGCGGCGTTCGCCGATGCGTCGTCCGTCGTCGTCGTGGGTGGCGGCTGGATCGGGCTCGAGGTGGCGGCTGCGGCACGTCACCACGACCTCGAGACGACGGTCGTGCTGCGCGACGACGTGCCGCTGGAGAAGGTCATGGGCGAGCGGATCGGCGGCTACTTCGCGTCGCTGCACACGTCGCACGGCGTGAACCTGCGGTCGGGTGAGCGGGTCGACGCGGTGACCGCGCGCACGGTGAAGCTCGGCGGCGGGGAGGTGCTCGAGGCCGACGTCGTCGTGCTGGCCGTGGGTGCGACGCCCAACGTCGAGCTCGCGCAGGAGGCTGGGCTGCTCGTCGACGACGGCATCGTCACCGACGAGCACTTCGCCACCAGCCACCCCGACGTGTACGCCATCGGCGACGTCGCGGCCACCCTGCACCTGGGTCGCGGCCACGCCGTGCGGGTCGAGCACTGGGACGACGCCGTGCGCCAGGGCGAGGCCGTCGCGCAGGTGCTGCTCGGCCAGGACGTCGCCTACGACTGGGAGCCGTACTTCTTCACCGACCAGTACGACCTCGGCATGGAGTACGTCGGCCACGGCTCCGGCGACGACGACGTGGTCGTGCGCGGCGAGCTAGACGACGGCAGCGGCGAGGGCGAGTTCATCGTCTTCTGGCTGCACGACGGCGTCGTGTCCGCCGCGATGAACGTCAACATCTGGGACGTCCAGGACGATCTGCGCGCCCTCGTGGGCCGTGAGGTCGACCCCGAGCGCCTCGCCGACCCCTCCGTCGAGCTCTCCGACCTCGCCTGACCCCCGTCCGGAGATTCCCAGGTCGACCTGGGAATCTCGCCCAGGCACGAGAATCTCAGCCAGGCACGGCTTGCTCTCCGTGCTTCACTGAGAATTCCGTGCTTCGTCGTGAGATTCCCAGGTCGACCTGGGAATCTCGCCTCCGGTCAGACCTCCGCGACGTGCACGACGGCGTCGCCGCTGTTCACGACGGGGGCTTCGGTGCGGCCGATGACGACACCGGACCGCTCGGCGTGGACGAGGCGGACGCGCTTGCCGAAGGAGTCGAACAGGCCGCCGAGGCGCTGGCCCTCGCTGACGTGCTCCCCGAGCCCGACCTCCAGGTGCAGCATGCCGGTGCCGCGGGCCCGGACCCAGCTGCTCTTGAACGACGCCTGGCTCGGCGTCGGGGGCTCCTCGTCGAGCGGGTCGGTCATGCCGAGCGCGGCGAGCACCCGACGGACGCCGCGGACGCCGGCCTCGATCGCCCACCCGTCCATGCGCCACGCCTCGCCGGCCTCGTAGAGGAGCACCGTGGCGCCGGCCTCGCGGGCGGCGGCGCGCAGCGACCCGTCGCGGATGCGGGCGTGCAGCATGACGGGGGCGGCGAACGCCTCCGCCAGCTCGCGCGTGCGGGCGTCCTCCAGGTCGGCGCGGATCTGCGGCAGGTTCGTGCGCCGGTCCGACCCGGTGTGCAGGTCGATCCCGACCTCGCACTTGGCCACCACCTCGGTCATCATCAGGTGCGCGATGCGCGACGCGAGCGACCCGCGGGCCGATCCGGGGAACGAGCGGTTCAGGTCGCGGCGGTCGGGCAGGTAGCGGTCACCCGTCATGAAGCCGAGCACGTTGACGATCGGCACGGCGATCAGGGTGCCGCGCATCGTCTTCGGGTCGAGATCGGCGAGCACCTGCCGGACGACCTCGACGCCGACCGCCTCGTCGCCGTGGATGGCGGCGTCGACCCACACCGTCGGGCCGTCCTCGCGCCCGTGCACGACCCGCACGGGCAGGTCGACGTCGGCGCCGGTCACGAGCCGGGTGATCGGCAGCGACACCGACTTCACCTGCCCCGGACGCACCCGGATGGGGCCGATCTCGAAGGACGGGCGCACCATCACCGCCCCCGGTTCCGGCGGCGCACGCGCACGGGCGGACGGCCACCGAGGTAGGACGCGCTGGAGTCGACGAGGAAGCCCTGCGCGAGCGCCTCACGGCCCACGAGCATCCGGAACCCCATCTCGTCGCGTCGCGTCAGCGTCACCTCGGCGGGCACCACGCGACCTGCGAGGTGCAGGTCGATCATCACGACGTACCGCTCCTCGACGTGGCCGGAGCTCGACCGCACCTCGCGCAGGTCGAGCACGTCGAGCTCGACCTGCGTCGGGTCCTCGTCGCTGCCCTGCCACGGGTGGATGCTGAACCGGACCCGACGTCCTCCGTCGTCGTCGAGGTCGAAGGCGTGCAGCGACGACGTGCGCGCGCCGGTGTCGATCTTGGCCTTGACCCACGGCACGCCCAGGTCGGGCAGACGGACCCACTCGCGCCAGCCCACCAGCGTCGGCGCCGGACGGTCGGCGTCGGGCCCGCCAGGGGGAGCGGACTGCGGGGCGGAGGTGTAGGAAGGGGGTTGCGTCAACCGTCCGTCCTTCCAGCTCGGGGAGTCCATGAAGCTCGCGATCCTGTCACGTGCGCCTCGGTCGTACAGTACGCAGCGCCTGCGCACCGCGGCGCTCGACCGTGGTCACACCGTCAAGGTGCTGAACACCCTGCGCTTCGCGATCGACCTCTCGGGCGACGAGCCCGACCTGCAGTACCGCGGCAAGCCGCTGTCGCACTACGATGCCGCGCTGCCCCGCATCGGCAACTCCATCACCTACTACGGCACCGCCGTGGTGCGGCAGCTGGAGCAGATGGACGTATACACGCCGAACACGTCGTGGGGCATCCAGAACTCGCGAGACAAGCTGCGCGCGAGCCAGATCCTGTCGCGCCACGACATCGGCATGCCGGCCACGACGTTCGTGCGGGACCGGGCCGACGTGATCCCCGCGATCGAGCGGGTCGGCGGGGCGCCCGTCGTCATCAAGCTGCTCGAGGGAACCCAGGGCATCGGCGTGATCCTGGCCCCGGAGATCAAGGTCGCCGAGGCGATCATCGAGACTCTGCAGAGCACCCGCCAGAACGTGCTCATCCAGCACTTCGTCGCGGAGAGCAAGGGTCGTGACATCCGCGCGCTCGTGGTCGGCGACCGCGTGGTCGCGGCGATGCGGCGAGTCGCGAAGGGCGACGAGTTCCGCTCCAACGTGCACCGCGGCGGATCCGTCGAGCCGGTCACGCTCGACGCGGAGTACGAGCGGGTGGCCGTGCGGGCGGCGCAGATCATGGGTCTGCGCGTCGCCGGCGTCGACATGCTGGAGGGCGACGAGGGACCCCTCGTCATGGAGGTCAACTCCTCGCCCGGTCTGGAGGGCATCGAGGCAGCCACCAACCTCGACGTCGCGGGCGCGATCATCGACCACATCGACAACCAGGTCGCCTTCCCCGAGATCGACGTGCGGCAGCGGCTGACGGTCTCCACCGGCTACGGCGTGGCCGAGCTGCTCGTGCAGGCGGCGTCGGACCTGGTCGGCACGCCGCTCGGCGAGAGCGGCCTGCGCGACCGCGACATCTCCGTCCTCACGCTGCAGCGCGGCACCCAGGTGATCCCGAACCCGCGCCGCTCGCACGTGCTGGAGGCCGGCGACCGGCTGCTGTGCTTCGGCAAGCTCGAGGAGATGCGCTCGATGATCCCGAGCCGTCGCAAGCGGATCCGCAAGGTCAAGCGGCTGCCGAAGGACCCGATCCACGAGGGGTGAGAGCTCCCGGTAGGTCGGCTCGCGCCTCCTGTCAAGGCCGTCCCCATCAAGGCTGAAAAAGCCTGTTGCACTCCTCCGAGTCCCTCCATCGTGTGGGGACCGGCGCCTCCCAGGTGCCGAGACCGGAGGAGACGTGATGCAGAGACGCGCGATGACGGTGATGGTGTCGTCGGCGGCGAGCGCCCTGGCCCTGGCAGTGGGACCGGCTGCAGCGACCGAGGGTCCGGGCGGAGCCCAGGCCCCGCCGGCCGACACGCGGTCCGTCGACGCCTTGAGGGTGGTCGACACTCCCGAGGGCGACTACCTCCTCGACGAGTCGTTCACGCTCGACGGTCGGCCGCTGTCGACGCAGCGGACGCCGCTCGACGGTTCCGCCGGCACCGAGCCGTCGACCCTCGCGAAGCGGGGCGGGACGGGTGGCACGAGCACGGCGTCGGGCTGCCGCAAGGTCACGATCTCGAACCGGGCGAAGACGGTGGTCGGCAAGACGGCCTACCGATACAACACCTGGACGCGCTGGTGCTGGACGCGGTCCTCGGAGCGGATCCACCGCGGCGTGAAGACCGGGTGGAGCATCTCGTCGGTAGACGGGTTCCAGTACTGGCGGGGCCAGGTGCGCAAGGTGACGAACTTCTACGACGCAGGCGCGAACAACAACCGGCCTCGCAGCGGTTTCCGGCACTACCGGCAGGGTCGGTTCGAGAACTGTGTCGTCAAGTACGGCTGCATCCAGACGTCGTACCCCGCCAACTCCCTGCGGTCGTACTCCAACGGCAGGTACCGCTACGCGTTCTCGGGCACGTGAGCACGCGCAGGCAGGTCCTCACGGTCGCGCTCGTCGTGGTGGTCCTGCTCCCGTTCGGGCTCGTGGGTCTGGGCGGGAGCGTGGGCTACGGCGCGGTCGAGCTGGTCGTGTGGCTGCTCGTCGTGGCGGCGCTCGTCGTCGCCTTCCTGACGTGGGGCCGAGCCCCCCGCGACACCCAAGGAACTCGGGGCCAGGACCCGAGGAGAAAGGATCAGAGATGAAGAAGATCACCAACCCCGGACGAGGTCTGGCGGTGGCTGCGGGAGTCGCGGCCCTGGTGGTCGGCGGCGCGGTCGCGGCGGTCGGGGTCGACGGACCTGACCCCTCCTCGATCGACCCGGCGCAGGCGGAGGTCACGATCACCGACGAGACGTCCACGCTCGACGGGACGCCGACCGGCACCACCGTCGCGACGTACGACGTCGAGGGACACCTGCTCGACCGCCAGGTCAGCGAACCCTGAGCCGTCCTGCCGGGCCGGGCGGGCGTGGCGACCGGGCGGGGAAGATCCGGACGGTCGAGGACGTTGCACCGCTGACGTGAGTGCTCTTCTCGAATCCGTCACCCTCCGCGGCGTCACCGCCCGCAACCGTGTCTGGCTGGCGCCGATGTGCCAGTACTCGTGCTTCGCGCGCGACGGCGTGCCCACCGACTGGCACCTGGCGCACCTCGTCGCCCGTGCGTCGGGCGGCTTCGGGCTGCTCCTCACGGAGGCCACCGCGGTGGTGCCCGAGGGCCGCATCAGCCCCGAGGACACCGGACTCTGGGACGACGTCCAGCAGGAGGCGTGGGCCCGCGTGGTCGCGGCCGTGCACGAGCAGGGGACGCCGATCGGCGTCCAGCTCGCGCACGCAGGACGCAAGGCGTCGACCTTCGCCCCGTTCGCCGACCCGCGTGCCGCCGCCACCGGCGAGGGCAGCGTGCCCGTCGAGGACGGCGGCTGGGAGACCGTCGCGCCGTCGGCCGTCGCCTTCCCCGGGTACGCCACGCCCCGCGCGCTGTCGCTGGAGGAGGTCCGGGAGCTGCCGTCGCGCTTCGCCGACGCCGCCCGCCGGGCCGACGCCGCCGGGTTCGACGCCGTCGAGGTGCACGCCGCGCACGGCTACCTGCTGCACCAGTTCCTGTCGCCGTTGTCGAACCAGCGCGACGACGAGTACGGCGGCTCCTTCGAGAACCGCACGCGGCTGGTCGTCGAGGTCGTCGACGCGGTCCGCGCGGTCTGGCCCGACGACAAGGCGCTCGTGGTCCGGTTCTCGGGCACCGACTGGCTCGAGGGCGGCTGGTCGTCGGCCGAGACCGCGCGACTGTCGGGCGAGCTCGCCGACCACGGCGTGGACCTCGTCGACGTGTCCAGCGGCGGCCTGCTGCCCGCCGACATCCAGGTCGGGCCCGGCTACCAGGTGCCGCTCGCGCGCGAGGTGCGCGACGGCTCCGGCCTGCCCGTGGGCGCGGTGGGCCTGATCACCGACCCGCAGCAGGCGGAGGAGGTGCTCGAGCGGGGTGACGCCGACGTCGTGCTGCTGGCGCGTGCCGCCCTGCGCGAGCCGGGCTGGCCCCAGCGCGCCGCCCACGAGCTCGGCGACCCGCCCGCGGGCCTGTACCCGCCGCAGTACGAGCGGGGCGTCTGGCGCTGACCCCGTCGCTCCCGCCACCATGAGCGGGTGGACGACGCGACCTGGACCTTCGACGCCGAGCTGTGGCGCGACGGTGCCTGGCACTTCGTGACCGTGCCCGACGACGTCTCCGACGAGGTGGAGGAGCGCTTCGGTCCGACGGCCGCGGGCTTCGGCTCGGTCCGGGTCGAGGTGACCGTCGGCGTGACCACCTGGCGCACGTCGGTGTTCCCGTCCGCGCAGCAGCGCGCGTACGTGCTTCCGGTCAAGAAGGCCGTGCGGACAGCCGAGGGCCTCGACGAGGGCGGCACGGCGTCGTTCACGCTGCGCGTGCTCGCGCACTAGGGTGACGGCGTGCCGCTCCACGACGTCCGACGCCCGGCTGCGTGGGCTGCCTGCGCCGGCATCGCCGGGTCCGGCACGCTGGTGCTCGTGCTGGCAGGCCAGATGCTGCTCATGAGCACGACGCCCGTCGAGACCGGCCCCGACCTCCCCGCGTCGGCCGCGGACGCCATCTCGGCGTCGGTCCGTCGCGACGGTCTGCTGCTGGCGCTGGTGAGTCTCGTGCTGGTCGTGGGCGGGGGACTCGCCGCGCGGCGCCTCCAGCCGGACGGGCCCGTCCGCGCCTGGTGGGGCCTCGCCGCGGTCGTCGTCGGCGTGCTGGGCTGCGTCGTCGTGCCGTGGCTGGTGCTCGGACTGGTCTGACGCGTCGGCTCCGGCTCGGGGCGGCGGGCCCCGTCAGCGGTAGGTGAGGCGCCTCAACGGGGCCCGGTAGCGCGGCCGACCTACCTTTGGCCCGCATTCCGCGGCCCACCTACCGCCCAGGGGGTGAGGTCCGGGGACGGGTCGGCGGGGCCGGCGCGACGGTCTAGGCTCGGGTGCGTGGAACGGACCGACGCGGGGCGCAGCCTCGGCTGGGGCGTGGCCCTCGGGGGCGCCCTGGGCACGACCCTGACGCTGCTGTTCTCCGTGGCTGCCCGCTACCTCCTCGGCACGCAGGGCCTGGCCCTGCCCGGGGAGACCTCCGACGCGACCATCACCGGGGACGACCTCGGCCGCTACGTCCTGGTGACCGCGATCGGCAGCAGCGTGGTGCTGGTGGGCTGCCTCGTGGCCCTGTGGGTGCTGCGACCACGGAGCCTGCGCGGCTCCGTGATCGCGCTCGTGGTGGTCGGCGTGCTGGTCGGTTTCGCCGCCCTGCCGTGGGTCGTGAACACGGCCGCGGCGCTCGCCATCGGCGACGTCACCGCCTGACGCGCCGACAGTCCACCGGCACGGACACGCCCGCCGATAGGATTCTCAGGTGACCGACGCCCCGCTGCCCGACAGCCCGCGCCAGCTCGACACCGTCGCCCACGCGAAGGAGACGCCCGAGCGCGAGCTCCCGTGGGCCGAGCTGGGGCTCAAGCCCGACGAGTACGAGCGGATCGTCGAGATCCTCGGCCGTCGCCCCACCGGCGCCGAGCTCGCCATGTACTCGGTCATGTGGAGCGAGCACTGCTCCTACAAGTCCTCCAAGGTGCACCTCAAGAAGTTCGGCGAGCTGCCGCAGGAGACGCCGCTCGGCAAGACGCTCGCCGGCATCGGCGAGAATGCCGGCGTCATCGACATCGGCCAGGGCTACGCGGTGACCTTCAAGGTCGAGTCGCACAACCACCCGTCCTACGTGGAGCCCTACCAGGGCGCCGCCACCGGTGTCGGCGGGATCGTCCGCGACATCCTCGCGATGGGTGCCCGCCCGGTCGCCGTCATGGACCCCCTGCGCTTCGGCCCCCTCGACGCCCCCGACACCTCCCGCGTGCTGCCCGGCATCGTGGCCGGCGTCGGCGGGTACGGCAACTGCCTCGGCCTGCCCAACATCGGCGGCGAGGTCGTCTTCGACGACACCTACCTCGGCAACCCGCTCGTCAACGCGCTCTGCGTCGGCGTCCTGCGCCACGAGGACCTCCACCTCGCGTTCGCGTCCGGCGTCGGCAACAAGGTGGTGCTCTACGGCGCGCGCACCGGCGGCGACGGCATCGGCGGCGTGTCGGTGCTGGCGTCCGAGACGTTCGACGCCGACGGCCCGGCCAAGCGACCCAGCGTCCAGGTCGGCGACCCGTTCATGGAGAAGCTGCTCATCGAGTGCACCCTCGAGCTGTTCGCGGCCAAGGTCGTCAACGGCATCCAGGACCTCGGCGGGGCGGGTCTGTCGTGCGCCACGAGCGAGCTGGCCAGCGCCGGCGACGGCGGCATGCACGTCGAGCTCGACACGGTCCCGCTGCGCGACCCGTCGCTCTCGCCCGAGGAGATCCTCATGAGCGAGAGCCAGGAGCGCATGATGGCGGTCGTCGAGCCGGAGCACCTCGACGCGTTCATGGCGATCTGCCAGAAGTGGGACGTCGAGGCCGTCGTGGTCGGCGAGGTCACCGACGGCGACCACCTGGTCATCGACTGGCACGGCGAGACGATCGTCGACGTGCCGCCGCGGTCCGTCGCGCACGACGGACCCACCTACGAGCGCCCCTACGCGCGCCCGGACTGGCAGGACGCGCTGCAGGCCGACACGGCCGAGCAGCTGCCCCGGCCCAGCACCGGCGAGGACCTCGGCCGCCAGGTCGTGCAGGTGGTCACGAGCCCGAACCTCGCCGACAAGTCGTGGGTCACCGACCAGTACGACCGCTACGTCCAGGGCAACACCGTGCTCGCGCAGCCCGAGGACGCGGGCATGGTCCGGGTCGACGAGACCACCCACCTGGGCGTGGCCGTCTCGACCGACTGCAACGGCCGGTTCGCCAAGCTCGACCCCTACGCCGGTGCGCAGCTCGCGCTCGCCGAGTCGTTCCGCAACGTCGCGGTCTCGGGTGCGCTGCCGCTCGCGGTCACCGACTGCCTCAACTTCGGCTCGCCCGAGGACCCGGCGGTCATGTGGCAGTTCGAGCAGGCCACGCACGGCCTCAAGGACGCGTGCGCCGAGCTCGGCATCCCCGTCACCGGCGGCAACGTCAGCTTCTACAACCAGACCGGCGAGACCGCGATCCTCCCGACGCCCGTGGTCGGCGTGCTCGGCGTCATCGAGGACGTCCGGCAGCGCGTGCGCCAGGGCTTCACCCGCGACGGCGACCACCTGCTGGTCCTCGGTGACACCCGCGAGGAGCTCTCGGGCGGGGCGTGGGCGCACACGGTGCACGGCCACCTCGGTGGTCTGCCGCCCACGGTCGACCTCGCCGCCGAGCAGGCCCTGGCCGCCGTGGTGCGCGAGGCGGGGCGTCTGGGCCTGCTGACGTCGGCGCACGACCTCTCCGACGGCGGCCTGGCCATGGCCCTCGCCGAGGGATCGTTCGCGCACGGCGTGGGCGTGCAGCTGCAGCTCGACGACGACCCGTTCCTGCAGCTGTTCAGCGAGTCCGCCGCCCGCGCGCTCCTGGCCGTGCCGGAGCACCACCACGACGAGGTCGTCCAGATCGCGCAGGAGCACGGCGTCACGCTCACCTCGGTGGGCCGTACCGGTGGCTGCTCCTTCGAGGTGGCGGGCCAGTTCACCATCGACGTCGACGACCTGCGCGACGCCTGGCGGCGGACGCTGCCGGCGGCGCTCGGTCCGATCCTGGAGGCCTGAGGCCGGTGGCGCGGCCGACCGTGGGGCTCACGCCCGAGGTCGTCGACGGCCTGCTGGCCCGGCTCGACGACGGCGACGCGTCGCGCGAGGTGCTCAAGCCGCTCGCCAAGCACTACCTGGGCGAGCTGGCGCGCCGTGCGCCCGGCCGCAGCGTCGAGGTGCGCGTGCCGCCGTACGCAGCCGTGCAGTGCATCGAGGGGTCCACCCACACGCGAGGGACACCGCCGGCCGTCGTCGAGATGGACGCAGCGACCTGGATCGCGCTCGCGCGGGGCCAGGTGGCCTGGGCCGAGGCCGCCGCCGACCGGGCGCGGGTCCGGGCCTCGGGCCAGCGGTCCGACCTCTCGCCGCACCTGCCGCTCGACGTGCCCGAGGCTGCCGACCCGGACGCCTGATCGGTGCGTCGTCCACACCGCTGAGAACTTTCCCGACCGCGCGAGAACCTGTTCACCCGGTGTATGCTGTGGACCACAACGGTCCCGGCCCACACCCCTGGAGGGTCGGGGCCGTTGCTGCGTCCAGGGGCCCGCGACGCGCCGTCAGACCTGGCGCCCGCCCTGCGGCCAGTAGCCCTTGCGCAGGTCGCGCTTGAGGATCTTGCCGGAGGGGTTGCGCGGCAGGGCCTCGACGACGTCGACCGACTTCGGCGCCTTGTAGTGGGCGAGCCGCTCGCGGGCGTAGTCGATGAGCTCCTGCGGGTCGATCTGGTGCTCGGGCCGGAACGCGACGACAGCCTTGACCGACTCGCCCCACGTGTCGTCCGGGACGCCGATCACGGCGGTCTCCAGCACTGCCGGGTGCTCCGCCAGCACGCGCTCGACCTCGGGGGAGTACACGTTCTCGCCGCCGGTGATGATCATGTCCTTCACCCGGTCCTCGATGAAGACGAAGCCGCCGTCGTCGACGCGGCCGACGTCGCCGGAGCGCAGCCAGCCGCCGTCCTGGAGGAGCTCGGCGGTGGCGTCGGGGCGCCCGAGGTACCCGACGGTGCTCTGCTCGGTCCGCCACCAGAGCTCGCCGGCCTGGCCGGGCTCGACGTCGCGCAGGGTGGCGACGTCGACGACGCGCAGCTCCACCCCGGGGATGGGCCGGCCGGCCGAGACGAGCCGCTCGGGGTGGGCCTCGTCGCGGTGCGCGGCGTCGTCGAGGATCGTCACGACGCCACCCATCTCGGTCATGCCGTACACCTGCATGAACTGGGTCGTGGGCCAGTGCTCGAGCGCGCCGCGCAGGACCGGCAGGGGCATCGGCGCCGCACCGTAGGAGAAGACCTTGAGCCGGCTGAACAGCTGCATCGCCTGCGGGCCGGCCTGCAGCAGACCCGCCACGACGGCCGGCACGAGGAACGCGTGGGTCACGCCGGCTGCCATCGCGCCGGCGAGGAGCGTCGGGTCGACCTCGCGGATGATGTACCCGTGCGTGCCGGTGGCCGGACCGAACAGGGCGTAGGACGAGCCGCCGACGTGGAACATCGGCATCGCGACGAGCATCGTGTCGTCGGGCCCGTACTCCACGTCGCCCTTCGCGTGGCGCGTGTGCTCCACCATGTTGTGCTGCGTGAGCATCACGCCCTTCGGGCGTCCCGTGGTGCCCGAGCTGTACATGACCAGGCAGACGTCCGACGGCTCCACGCCCGGCTGCCGGTCGACCGGCTCGGCCGACGCGAGGAACGCGTCGAGCTCGTCGTGCTCGCCGCCCACCACCACGACCCGCTCGACCCCCACGAGCCGGTCGCGGATCAGGTCGATCGTGGGGGCGAGCTCGTGTCCGACGAAGAGGATGCGCGCACCGGCGTCGTTGATGACGTAGTCGAGCTCGTCGCCGGCGAGCCGCCAGTTGACGATCGCGTTGGCCGACCCGAGCAGGCACGACGCCTGCGTCGCCATGAGGATCGCCGGGTTGTTCTTGTCGAGGAACGCGATCCGGTCGCCCCGGGTGATGCCCTCGGCCTGCAGGGCGCCGGCGAGGCGTCGCACGTCGTCCCAGGCCTGCGACCACGTCCACGTGCGGTCGAGGTAGGTCCAGCACCGACCGTCGGGCTCGTGCTCGGCCCGGTGCTGGTGGAAGTCGGACAGGTACGTGGCGTCGGGCAGGTCGGGCACGGGCGCTCCTCTGTGGCGTGGGTCACGCCAGCCTAGAGGGCCCCCGGTCACCGGGGAAGAGGGTCGAGCGCGGCTCAGGCCTGCTCGACGGCCTCGGCGAGGCGTTCGAGCGTCCGCTCCATGTTGCGCTTGGTGGTGCGCGGCAGGTTCCCGCGACGCAGGAAGATCCGCTGCCGGTCGCGGCTGATGTCCCACGTCTCGCGGACGATGGTGCTGGTGCCCTGGTCGACGAGCTCGTAGCGCCAGGTGCGTCCGCCGATGATCCCGAACAGGCCGGTGGTGCGCCAGGCGATGCGGCGGTTCGGCTCGAACTCCACGACCTCGTTCTTGGTCGTGTAGGGCAGGCCCATCTTCATCGACATGCCGAACGTCGAGCCCATCGAGAGCGGCTCGCTCCGGGACTTCGTGCCCTGCACGGTGCCCGACCCGTCGATCAGCTGGTGCCGTCCCGCGTCGGCGAGGATCGCGAAGATCCGGTCGGAGGGCGCGGCGATCAGCCGCTCGGCGGTGACCTGGTCGGATGTCATGCGTCCATCGTCGCCGAGGTGTCCGGGGGGCGCACGACGAGGCGCGGCGGGTCAGCCGAGCACGAACGCCAGCCAGAACCCGAGCGCGGTGGACAGGCCGATCCACCAGCCGCCGTCGCGGTAGGCCTCGGGCAGCAGCGTGTCGGCGAGGACGGCCAGGGTCGCACCGCCGGCGACCGCCTGGGCGACGGCGATCGCCGTGGGGGAGACGACGTCGCTGCCGGCGTGCGCGGCGACCGTGACGAGGGTCAGCAGGACGCCGACGCCGGCCCAGAGCAGCAGCCCGCGACGCGGACCGAGAGCGGGGTCCTCGCGCAGGGAGGCGGCGCTGGCGATCGCCTCGGGGGTGTTGCCGACGGCGATCGCGACCAGCAGTGCGAGTCCGCCCTCCTGCAGCGACACCCCGAGCGCGGTGTTCTCCGGCACCCCGTCGAGGAATGCGCCCAGGAGCAGGCCGAGCCCGACCGCCGACGTCCCGAGCCGGGTGTCGAGCAGGTGGCTGAGCACGACGTACGCCGCCGCGCCCCCGATGAGACCGAGACCCGCGAGCCCGGCCCCCACCTCCGTGAACGCCGGCCCGAACAGCTCCTCCGACGCCGCCGCGATCATCGTGCCCGCCCCGAACGCCATCAGCGCCGCGAGCACCGGCTTCGGGATCCGCCACCGCAGACCCACGGCCGCGCCCCCCACGAGCGGCACGGCCGTCGCGGCACCGTAGAGAGCAGCGGTGAGCATCCGTCCACGCTAGGCCGGTGGGGGCTGGGGCGCCTCCTGGCGGGTGCGTGGGTGGGCTTGGGCTGGGTGGTGCGGGGGTCGTGGTGTTGCTGGTGCGCTGCCGCCGGGGGTCTCGCCCTGCTGCTGCGTTGCCTGCGGTCGTCGTGACCTTGCTGGTGCGCTGCCTCGGCCTTCGCTGGGTCTGGCCTCCGAGAGGGCCTCGACCGGCAGCGGGCCTGGGGCTGGTTCCGGGTCTCGGGGCCTGGCTTGGGCCTGTGGGTGAGGCACGATTCTTCGTTTCTGCGTTTTCGCGCCACCGATGGCGGGCGGGGCGCGGTAGGGATTCTTCCTTCGCGTGGAACGGTCCACGAGAAGGGAGAATCTCGCGTCCCCCCACCGCAAAGGGCACCCACGATTCTTCATCCACGCGCGGGAGGTCGAACGCTTCTGCGTTGGTGACGGGATCCGGTAGGAAACGCAGAAACCTTGGAGTCCCACGCACGAACGCAGATCCTTGCGTCCGACGCGGGCTACAGTCCGAGACCCCAGCCCGGCGCCGCCGCCAGCCGCCCGGTCGAGGCCCTCTCGGAAGCCGCCCCCAGCGCAAGCTGAGGCAGCGCAGCACCAGGACGAGACCCCCTACGGCAGCGCACCAGCAGGACGAGACCCCCTGCGGCCGCGCACCGGCACGATCACGGCCACCGCCCCCAGCGCACCACCAGCCCCCGCCGCCCACGTCACGCCCAGGGCGGTCCCGGGGGCGCTGGCGGGCCCCTACACTGGTGCAGTGGCACGCGGAGACGGTCGGCTGACGCACGACATCGATCCTCAGGACGTCGGACCCCAGGACGCCTGTGGCGTGTTCGGGGTGTGGGCTCCCGGTGAGGAGGTCGCGAAGCTCAGTTACTTCGGTCTCTACGCCCTGCAGCACCGGGGCCAGGAGTCGGCGGGCATCGCGGTGAGCAACGGCAAGCAGATCCTCGTCTACAAGGACATGGGCCTGGTCTCCCAGGTCTTCGACGAGTCGACGCTGGAGTCGCTGGTGGGCTCGGTCGCGATCGGGCACTCCCGCTACAGCACCACGGGCGCGAGCGTGTGGCAGAACGCCCAGCCGACGTTCCGGCCCACGGCGCAGGGATCCGTCGCCCTCGCGCACAACGGCAACCTGACCAACACCGCCGACCTCGTCACGATGCTGCAGGAGCGGACGGCCGAGAACGGTCCCGGCCGGCGCGGCAAGGGCGAGACCGCCACCACCGACACGTCGGTCATGGCGAGCCTGCTGGCCGCCTACCCCGACCGGTCGGTGGAGGAGGCCGCGATCGAGGTGCTGCCGAAGCTGCGGGGCGCCTTCTCGCTCGTGTTCATGGACGAGCACACCCTCTACGCCGCGCGCGACCCGCAGGGCATCCGCCCGCTCGTGCTCGGCCGCCTGGAGCGTGGGTGGGTCGTCGCCAGCGAGACCGCTGCGCTCGACATCGTCGGCGCCTCCTTCATCCGCGAGATCGAGCCGGGCGAGTTCATCGCCATCGACGAGAACGGGCTGCGCACCGAGCGGTTCTCGCCGGCCGAGCCGAAGGGCTGCATCTTCGAGTACGTCTACCTCGCCCGCCCCGACACCACCATCTCCGACCAGCGCGTCTTCACGGTGCGGGCGGAGATCGGCCGACGTCTGGCGCGCGAGCACCCGGTCGACGCCGACCTCGTCATCCCCGTGCCGGAGTCGGGCACGCCGGCCGCCATCGGCTACGCCGAGGAGAGCGGGATCCCGTTCGGGCACGGCCTGGTCAAGAACTCCTACGTGGGGCGCACGTTCATCCAGCCCTCCCAGACCATCCGGCAGCTCGGCATCCGGCTCAAGCTCAACCCGCTGCGCGACGTCATCGCCGGCAAGCGCCTCGTGGTCGTCGACGACTCGATCGTGCGCGGCAACACGCAGCGCGCGCTCGTGCGGATGCTGCGCGAGTCGGGTGCGGCGGAGGTGCACGTGCGCATCTCGAGCCCGCCGGTCAAGTGGCCGTGCTTCTACGGCATCGACTTCGCCTCGCGCGCCGAGCTCATCGCCAACGGCATCAGCGTGGAGGAGATCTGCCGCTCGATCGACGCCGACTCCCTCGCCTACGTCGAGCTCGACCAGCTCGTCGAGGCCACGAACGTGCCCAAGGAGAAGCTCTGTCGCGCCTGCTTCGACGGCATCTACCCGGTCCCGCTGCCCGAGGACGACCTGATCGGCAAGCACCTGCTCGAGACCGACGCGAAGCCTCTGAAGGTGATCCAGTGACCAGCACGCAGCAGCCGAGCGCCTACGCCGCCTCCGGCGTGTCCATCGAGGCCGGCGACCGCGCCGTCGAGCTCATGAAGGAGTGGGTCGACAAGGCCCGCCGTCCCGAGGTCGTCGGCGGCATCGGCGGGTTCGCGGGCCTGTTCGACGCCACGGCGCTGAAGGACTACCGCCGCCCCCTGCTCGCGACGTCGGCCGACGGTGTCGGCACGAAGGTGCAGATCGCGCAGCGCATGGACGTGCACGACACCATCGGGTACGACCTCGTCGGCATGCTCGTCGACGACCTCGTCGTCTGCGGTGCCGAGCCGCTGTTCATGACCGACTACATCGCGTGCGGGAAGGTCGTCCCCGAGCGCATCGCGGCGGTCGTCAAGGGCATCGCGCAGGCGTGCGCGGAGGCCGGGACCGCGCTGCTGGGCGGCGAGACCGCCGAGCACCCCGGGCTGCTGCACCCCGACGAGTACGACGTGGCCGGCTCCACGACCGGCGTCGTCGAGGCCGACGCGCTGATCGGCGCCGAGCTGGTCCGCCCCGGCGACGTCGTCGTGGCCATGGCCTCCTCGGGTCTGCACTCCAACGGCTACTCCCTCGCACGGCACGTGTTCTTCGGGCAGGCGCAGTGGTCGCTCGACCGTCACGTGCCCGAGCTCGGCGCGACCCTCGGCGAGGCACTCCTGACGCCCACCCGCCTGTACACGCTGCCCTGCCTCGACCTCGTCCGTCGCACCCGGACGCACGCGATGTCGCACGTCACCGGCGGCGGACTCGCGGCCAACCTCGAGCGCGTCGTCCCCGACACCGTGTCCGTGCGGGTCGACCGCGGCACCTGGACGCGCCCCGCGATCTTCGACCTCGTGTCCGACCTCGGCGACGTCTCCCAGCGCGACCTGGAGGAGGCGCTGAACATCGGCGTCGGCATGGTCGCCCTCGTCGATCCCGACGACGCCGACGCGGCCGTGCGGCTGCTGGGCGAGCACGGCGTCGAGGCGTGGGTCGCGGGAGAGGTGGCCGAGGCCGGCGTGCACGGCCCCGGCGGGACGGTCACGCTGGAGAACCGACACGCGTGACTCGTGGCCCCGCTGCCAGCGCGTTCGAGATTGTTCGGTAGGGTAGGCACCACGACATACTGACGATTTCTCTGCGAGGGGGTCGGACCCATGGGGCGCGGCCGTGCAAAGGCAAAGCAGACCAAGGTCGCACGCGACCTGAAGTACCGGACCTTCGATCCGGACTTCGACGATCTGCAACAGGAACTCCACCAGGACTCGGGTGACCCGATCCCGGACCAGTACGCCGATCTCGCGAGGAAGTACGGGGACGAAGCGGCCAGCTGAGGCCTGTTGCCCCGGTCGTCCGTCAGGGCGGCTGTTCGCGTGCGTCCGCACCTGTGCGGGCGTGGTCGACGTGACCGTGCGCCGTCGGACGTCCTGACGTCCGTTCGCGGGCGGTCGATGACGTGACGAGCCGGTCCGGACGTCGGTCCGGACCGGCTCGCACGTGCGTGGGACCGCCACGCTGTCAGCGTGCCCGCCGAGGGGCTCGGGCGACCGCGCTCGGCCACCAGAAGCGTCGTCCGCACCAGGCCACGAGAGCGGGCGTGACGACTCCGCGCACGAGGACGGTGTCGAGGAGCACGCCGAAGCCGACGACGACTCCCAGCTGCGCGAGCAGCACCAGCGGGAGCACGCCGAGCACCGCGAAGACGGCGGCGAGCAGGATGCCGGCACTCGTGATCACGCCGCCCGTCACCCCGAGGGCCGTCACGACCGACGAGGTGGCGTCGCCGCTCGCTCGCATCTCCTCCCGTGCCCGCGCGGTGAGGAAGATGTTGTAGTCCACCCCGAGCGCCACCAGGAAGATGAACGCCAGCAGCGGGGTGCTCACGTCCATCGCCGACCAGCCGAGGACGTGGTCGAACACGAGCCAGCCCACGCCGAGCGCCGACACGTACGACAGCACCGTCGTCGCGACCAGCAGCACGGCAGCCACGACGGAGCGCAGCAGGAGCAGCAGCATGCCGAGCACGACGACGAGGACCACGGGCACGACCACCGTCCGGTCGCGTTGCGCCGTCGTCGCCTCGTCGAGGGCCTGCGCGTCCTGACCCCCGACCAGGGCGTCGGGGTCGACCTCCTGCACGGCGGTGCGGAGCCGCTCGACCGTGCCGAGGGCGGCGTCGCTGCCCGGCGGGTCGGACAGCACGACGCTCACCGGCGCCACGGTCGCACTCGGGCGACCGACGTCGGCGGACTGCACGTCCGGGACGTCCGCGGCTGCACGCGCGACCTGCTCGGCGAGCCGCGGGCTCGTGACGACGGTGGTCGGGGAGGAGGCGCCCGCAGGGAACGCCGACGCGAGCGTCTGCTGGGCGGTGATCGACTCCGGCGTGTCGAGGAACTGCTCGTCCTGACCCAGCCCGGTGCGCAGGCCGAGCGTCCCGAGGGCCATGAGCGCGAGCACCACCAGGCCGCCCACGGTCACGAGTGCGGGGCGGCGGGTGACGCGCCGACCGACGCGGCGCCACAGGCCGCGCTCGGTGGGGTCGGGGTCGCCGACGCGAGGCACGAACGGCCAGAAGAGCCACCGTCCGGGGATCGACATGGCCGCCGGGAGCACCACGAGGGCGAACAGGACGGCGACGACGATCCCGGCTGCCCCGGCGAGCCCGATCCGGTTGACGAAGGGGGCGTCGGCGAGCAGCAGGGCGAGGAGCCCGAGCACGACGGTGCCGGAGCTGGAGAGGATGGCCGGGCCTGCGGCACCGACGGCCTGGCGCATCGCCTCGCGACGGTCCTCGTGGCGGCGCAGCTCCTCGCGGTAGCGGGCGATGAGCAGCAGCGCGTAGTTGGTGCCTGCTCCGAACACGAGGACGGACGTGATGCCGGTGGTGGAGCCGTCGATCGGCAGCTGGGCCCAGTGGGAGATCGCCTCCACGACCTTCGCGGCCACGCGGTCACCGAGCCCGACGACGGCGAGGGGGACGAGCCAGAGCAGCGGGCTGCGGTAGGTGACGACGAGCAGCAGGGCCACGACGGCGGCGGTGACGAGCAGGAGCCGGACGTCGGCGCCCTCGAAGACGGCACCGAGGTCGGCCTGGACCGCTGGCGCGCCGGTCACCTCGGCGTCGACCCCGTCGGGCAGGCCGCGATCGACGGCGGACCGCAGCGTCTCGATCCGGTCCGCGTTCTGCTCGGTGCTGACGTCGCCCCGCAGCGGGACCGTGAGCAGGGCGACGGATCCGTCGGACGACGGGACCGGGCCGGCGACGGTGGTCCCGAGGGCCCGGGCGAGGGTCGTCCGCAGCCGGTCGAGGGCCGCCAGGTCGGCGCCCGTCAGGCGGTCACCACCACGCGCGACGACGACGATCGCGGGTGCGTCGTCACCTCCGGGCACGGCGGAGAGACGCGCCTGGGCCTGGGCCGAGTCGGCCGAGTCCGGCAGGTTCACGGAGGCGTCGGAGCCCTGCTCCGGCCCGGGGGCGAGAATGAGCACGGCTGCTGCGAGCAGCAGGCCGAGCAGCAGCACGGCCACGGACCTCCTGCGCCCGACGAGCCGAGCCAGGACAAAGGTTCGATGATCGAAACGTTCCATGATCGAAGGATATGGTGGTCAGCATGAGCACGCCACGCGGACCCCTCGACGACGTCCGGGGCGAGGTCGTCGCCGAGGTCGTCCGGCTGGTCCGCGACCTCTCGGAGCGCTCGTCGCGCTACGCCGACCGCGCCGGGGCCGCGCGCGGCCTCCACCGGTCCGACCTGTCGGCCCTGCTCGTGCTGGCCCGCGCGCGCGAGGAGGGGCGCGACCCGCTCTCGCCGGGCGTGCTCGCCCGCGAGCTCATGCTCAGCCCGTCCGCCACGACCACGCTCGTCGACCGTCTGGAGCGGTCCGGGCACGTCGAGCGCACGCACGACGCCACCGACCGGCGTCGGGTCAGCCTGGCGATGACCGCGTCGGCGGGTGCGACGGCACGAGACATGTTCGGTCCGGTCGCTGCCGCGATGACGTCGGCGGCGGCGGAGTTCAGCGACGCGGAGATGGACGTCGTCCGCCGGTTCCTGGGCGCCATGGTCGAGGCGGTGGACGCCCAGGACCCGGGCGCGGCGTCGTCCTGAGTCAGCGCGGCAGGTGGATGCGACCGAGGCCGCCGACCTCCCGCATGCGCTGCTCGGCCTGGCGGTCCGCTGCCTCGGCCGTCGTGAGGTGCTCGCTGGCCGCCCGCTCCAGCACCGCGAGCGTCGTGTCGAAGATGCCGGTGGCGCGCGCCTGGGCCCGCTCGAAGCTGAAGCCCTGCGGGTCGAGCTCGTCGGCCACCTGGATGACGCCACCGGCGTTGACGCAGTAGTCGGGGGCGTAGGTGATGCCGCGCTCGGTGAGCAGCTTCGCGGTGCCCTCGTGGGCGAGCTGGTTGTTCGCGCCGCCGCACACGACCTTGGCGCTCAGCACGTCGACGACGTCGTCGCCCAGCGCGCGGCCGAGCGCACAGGGGGCGTAGACGTCGAGCTGCTCGCGCACGAGCTCGTCGGTGGACCCGACGACCCGCACCTGCGGGAATCGGGCGGTCAGGCGCCCCAGCGCCTCGGTGTCGACGTCGGTGACGACGACCTGGGCGTCCTCCTCCACGAGGTGCTCGACGAGGTGCCTGCCGACCTTGCCCACGCCCGAGACGCCGACCGTGCGCCCGGCGAGCGACGCGTCGCCCCACACGTGCTGGGCGCTGGCGCGCATGCCCTGGTAGACCCCGAACGCGGTCAGGACCGACGAGTCGCCGGCGCCTCCGTGCTCGACGGTGCGACCGGTCACGTACGACGTCTCGCGCGCGATGACGTCCATGTCGGGGCTGAAGGTGCCGACGTCGCACGCGGTGAAGTAGCGACCGTTCAGCGACTCGACCATGCGCCCGTAGGCGCGCAGGAGGGCCTCGGTCTTCTGGGTGCGCGGGTCGCCGATGATCACGGCCTTGCCGCCGCCGAGGTCCAGGCCGGCAAGGGCGTTCTTGTACGCCATGCCCTGGCTGAGGGCCAGCACGTCGGCGAGGGCGTCGGCCTCGCTCGCGTACGGGTGGAACCGCGTGCCGCCGAGGCCGGGGCCGAGGGCGGTGGAGTACAGGCCGATGATGGCGCGCAGTCCGGACGCCTCGTCGTGGCAGAACACGACCTGTTCGTGCGGGTTGCTGAAGACGGGATCGGGCATGGGTTGCTCCTTGCAGAGGGCGTCGGTACGGGTGGCCGGCGCGCGGACGGTCGACCTCGGGGGTGGTGAGGTCTGCCGAGGATGCTACTCCCGCCGCTAGGCTGCGCGCAGGTTCCTGGGCGGTCCGGAACCGGTCAGGAGACGCGATGACGCCCCCGTACGTCGAGGCCCGCTCGATCCTCGTCGGAGGGGTGGTGCTGCTGGTCACGGGCGCGGCGATCCCCCTGGTGCTGCAGCTCCTCGTCCCCGACGGCTTCTCGGGAGGTCGCGGCGCCTCGCTCGTGCTCTCGTGCGTGACGGTCGCCTCGACCGTGCTCGTCGCGCTCGGTGCCGCTGTGGTCGGCGCTGGGCTGGTGCTGCGCGCCCTCGAGCAGGCCGGTGTGGTCGGGCCGGGCGCCCGACGCTCCGACGATCGCTGACCGCGCGGCTCAGGCCTCGCGCGAGCGTCGCGCGAGTCGACCGTCCATGCGGCGGATGCCGGGCGTGACCACCTTGGTGAGCACGCCCGGGAGCACGGACATGCCGGCCTGCGACACGGCGCCGCCGAGGCTGGTGACCCGGGTGGGTCGGTCGAGCGCCGCGCGGACGAGCCAGCCGCCCGCCCTCTCCGGGCTCATCATCGGCATCGCCGCGTAGATCGCGGTCGCGCCGGACATCGGCGTGCGCACCATCGGGAAGTGCACCACCGTCGTCGTGACGCCGTCGTGTCCGTGCTCGGCGAGCAGCGACCGGGCGAACGACTCGAGCGCGGCCTTGCTGCCGAGGTACGCCGAGAAGAGCGGGATCGGCAGCTGCGTCGACATCGTCGAGGAGAACACGACGTGACCGCGGGAGCCGTCGACCCGCTCCTGCTCGAGCAGGCGGGGCAGCAGCGCGAGCGTCAGCCGCACGGCGCCCAGGTAGTTGACCGCCATCGTCCGCTCGTAGTCGTGCAGCCGGTCGACGGACTCGCGGATCGGGCGCCGGATGGAGCGGGCGGCGTTGTTGACGAGCACGTCGATGCGCGGGTGCTCGGCGAGCAGCGTGTCGACGACCGACCGGACGTCGGCGTCGTCGGTGAGGTCCACCGGGTGCACGTGCGCCGTGCCGCCGGCCTCGCGGACCCGCTGGGCGACGACGGCGAGCTCGTCGGCGCGGCGGGCGAGCAGGCAGACCGTCCAGCCGCGACGTCCCAGCTGCACGGCCGCCTCGGCGCCGATGCCGCTGGAGGAGCCGGTGAGCACCGCGACGCCCGGTCGGGTCGTCATCGCGTCGCCCGCGCGGCGTCGGTGAACAGGGCGGCGACGAGGCGGGTGACCCGCTCGACCATGTCGGCCGCGCTCTGCTCGGGGTGGGCGACCCACCAGTCCATGAGCGAGTCGACGATGCCGAGCCAGGTGGCGGTCATGGCGGAGACGTCGAGGGCGTCGCGCACGCCGGCCAGGGCGAGCAGCTCGCTGACCCCCTCGTGGGCGAGGGCGTGGATGCGGTCGGTGTGCGCCGCGACGACGGTGGCCACCTCGGCCGTGGACGGTGCGCTGCGGTCGTGCAGCAGGCGCCAGACGTGCCGCTGCTCCTCGAGCACGCCGAACATGCCCTCGAGCGTTCGCACGCCGCGCTCGAGGCCGACGACGTCACCCCGGGCCACGCGCTCGATCTCGTCGCCGAGCAGCTCCCCGGCGCGGTCGAGGCAGGCGGCGTACAACCCCTCCTTCGACCCGAAGTAGGCGTAGACGAGCGGCTTGGAGATGCCCGCGGCGCGCGCGACGTCGGCGACGTTGGTGCCGACGAAGCCGTGGGTGCCGAAGGCGACCGAGGCGACGGCGAGGATCTGGCGCTCGCGCTCGGCGCGGGGGACCCCCTTGGTGCCGGCGTTGGGTCGAGCGGCCATGGACCGGACTCTAGCCGGGTCTGGCGCACTGGTATGAACCGGTGGTAACTTACCCACAAGTCATATACCTGGAGGCGCTGTGCACGACCTGCTCGACCCGCTCAAGAACCCGGTCACCTACGCCGCCCCGTTCTTCGTGCTCGCGATCCTCGTGGAGCTGGCGGCCCTGCGCTGGCTCGACCACGACGACAGCACCAGCGGCTACGCCCTGAAGGACGCCCGCACCTCGATCTCGATGGGGGTGCTGTCGCTGGTGTTCCTGACGGCGTTCAAGGTGGTGACGTTCTTCGGCTTCGTCGCCGTGTACGCCTACGTGGCGCCCTTCCACCTCCCGACGGACACCTGGTGGTACTGGGTGCTCGTCGTCCTCGGTGTCGACCTCGGCTACTACTGGCACCACCGGTTCAGCCACCGGGTGCGCATCGCGTGGGCGGGGCACCAGGCCCACCACTCGAGCGAGCTCATGAACTTCGGCACCGCGCTGCGCCAGAAGTGGAACCCGTGGTTCGAGTTCTTCTTCTGGCTCCCGCTGCCACTGCTCGGCTTCGCGCCCTGGACGCTCTACGTCGCCTTCGGCCTCAACCTCGTCTACCAGTTCTTCGTCCACACCGAGCTGGTCGGGAGGCTCCCGCGGCCCGTCGAGTACGTCATGAACACCCCGTCGCACCACCGCGTGCACCACGGCAGCGACCCCGAGTACCTCGACAAGAACTACGGCGGCATCCTCATCGTCTGGGACCGCCTGTTCGGGTCGTTCGCGCCGGAGCGGCACCGACCGCGGTACGGACTCACCAAGCAGGTCGACACCTACAACCTGCTGCGGCTGCAGTACGGCGACTACGTCGAGATCGTCCGCGACGTCCGCTCCACGCCACGGCTGCGCGACAAGCTCGGCTACCTGTTCGGACCGCCCGGGTGGACGCCTGCGGACCGGACCGCGCCGACCGACACGGTCCTGCCACGCCGGTGACGCCGGTGCGGGTCAGAGCGTGCGCGAGGTCCCGCCGTCGACGGGGAGCATGACCCCGGTGAGGTAGCCGGCGGCGGGGGAGAGCAGGAACGCGGCCGCGCGTCCGAACTCCTCGGGTCGGCCGTAGCGCCGCAGGGGGATGCCGGCGGCGGCGCGCTCGCGTGACCCGTCGGGGTCGCCCGACAGGGCGTCGAGCTCGCGCACGCGCTCGGTGTCGACGCGTCCCGGCAGCAGGGCGTTGACCCGCACGTCGCGGGGCCCGAGCTCGTCGGCGAGGTCCTTCGCCGCCATCGCGAGCCCGGGTCGCAGGCCGTTGGAGATCCCGAGGCCCGTGACGGGTGCCTTCGCCGACGTCGAGAGCACGAGCGCGATCGACCCGCCCTGGCCCGGCTCGATCGCCTCGGCGACTGTCGTGGCGACTCGCAGACCGCCGAGGAAGACGCTCTCGAACGCACTGCGCCACTCCTCGTCGCTACGCCCGAGGACGGTGCCCGGGGGCGGGCCGCCGACGCTGACGAGGGCTCCGTGCACCGCACCGAACCGCTCCTGCGCGAGCGCGACGAGCGCGCCCGCGGTGGCGGGGTCGGCGTTGTCGGCCGCGAGGCCTGCGACCCCACCGGCCCCGAGGTCGCCGAGCTCCGCGACGGCGGCGTCGACGGACTCCTGCGAGCGCGACGACAGGACGACGTTCGCCCCCTCCGCGACCAGCACCTCCGCGCTCGCGCGGCCGAGGCCGCGGGAGCCTCCGGTGACGACGTACGTCCTGCCTGCCAGTCCGAGGTCCATGCCGCCAGCCTACGGGGACCAGGCCGCGGTCCGCCGGGAGCGGGCTCCTAGCCTGGAGCGATGACCTACCGCACCTACGTCGCACTCGGGGACTCGTTCACGGAGGGCGTCGGCGACCACGACCCGACGCTGCCGAACGGGGTGCGGGGCTGGGCCGACCGGGTCGCCGAGGTGCTCGCCGCGCGGGCCGAGGAGGTCGACGCGCCGTTCGCGTACGCCAACCTGGCGATCCGCGGTCGCAAGCTCGGCGCGGTGCTCGACGAGCAGCTCGAGCCGGCGCTCGCGGCGCGACCGGACCTCGTCACGCTCTACGCCGGCGGCAACGACATCATGCGGCCGAGGGTCGACGTCGACGCGCTCGTGGCGCGCTACGACGACGCCGTCGGCAGGCTCGCCGGCACCGGTGCCACGGTCGTGTTGTTCACCGCGTTCGACCCGGCCGGGTTCCCCATCTTCGCGGCCGGTCGTGGCCGGTTCGCGATCTACAACGAGCTCGTCCGCGAGGTGGCCGAGCGGCACGGTACGCGCGTGGTCGACTTCTGGCGCATGCGCGAGTACCGCGAGCCGCGGATGTGGGACGTCGACCGGCTGCACATGTCGTCGGCGGGCCACCAGCGCATGGCGATCGCGGTGCTCGACGTGCTCGGCGTCGCGCACGACCTCGAGCCGCTCGCGCTCGGCGAGGCGCTCGCTCGCACCCCGCGCGAGCTGCGCGCGGAGAACCTGGCCTGGGCCCGCACCCACGCAGCGCCCTGGATCAAGCGCCGGCTCACCGGCACCTCCTCGGGCGACAGGCTCTCCCCGCGCTACCCGCACCCGGCGCGTTTCGGGGCGTCGTCGCCCGACTGACGCCGAGCATCGGGCGACGGCGTTCCGCATCGGGGCGACGGTCCCTAGCCTGGGGCGATGGGGACGCGAGGTCGGGACGGGGACGGCGGGCTGCTCGCGGGACTCGTGCCGGCCGGGGTGGTGGCACGCGAGCTCGTGGCGGACCTGCGCCGCGACGGTGACGACTCAGGCCTCAGCGCCGAGGAGGCTGCGGTCGTCGCTGCCGCCGTACCGCGTCGGCGACACCAGTTCGCCGCGGGTCGGCGGCTCGCCCGCGAGGCCCTCGTCGACCTCGGGCGTGCGCCCGTGCCGATCCTCCCGGGCCCGCGTGGGGCGCCCACGTGGCCCGTCGGCATCGTGGGGTCGGTGACGCACTGCGACGGCTACGTCGCCGCCGCGCTGGGGGAGGCGTCGCGGTGGCGCGCCCTGGGGATCGACGCGGAGCCGGCCGCCCCGCTTCCGCCGAACGTGCTGGAGCGGATCGCCAGCGCCACGGAGCGCACCTGGCTGGGCGAACGGTCGACCGCCCGGCCCGAGGTCGCCTGGGACCGCCTGCTGTTCTGCGTCAAGGAGGCGGTCTTCAAGGCCTGGTTCCCCGTGCACGGCACCTCGCCCGGCTTCCGCGGCGCCGAGGTGCGCCTGGACGACGGGGACGGCTTCGTCGCGAGCGTGACGGGTCGGTCGAGGGCGTCCGGCGACCAGGTGGAGGTCGCAGGCCGCTGGGTCCAGGGGCGCGGTCTCCTGGTGTGCGCCGCCTGGTCCTGACCGACGGCCGGGCCGCGGCCCGTGCGCCCGGCGTGCGGGTCGAGGCACGGGGTGTACACCTGGTCACTTTTCGCTATGCTGAGAAAGCACCGCTTGTACACTTCCACGGGACCACGGCGCCAACGCCGACGACAGGGGACAGCCATGACCACGGAGAACACCGTCACCACCGCCACCGACAGTCCGGGGGTCACGAGGCCGGGCCTGGCCCTGGCCGTGATCGCCGGCGCGCAGTTCATGGTCGTGCTGGACGGCACGATCATGAACATCGCGCTCTCCAGCATCCAGCAGGCGTTCGACATGAGCGGCGTGCTGCTCGCGTGGGTCGTGAACGCGTACGCGCTCGCCTTCGGCGGGTTCCTGCTGCTGGGCGGCCGGCTCGGCGACGTGCTCGGGCGCGTCGCCATCTTCCGGGTCGGCCTGGTGCTCTTCGCCGGTGCCTCGCTGCTCGGCGGTCTGGCCTGGTCGCAGGAGGTCCTCATCGGCGCCCGCGTCCTGCAGGGGATGGGTGCGGCCATCGTGGCCCCCGCCGCCCTCGCGCTCATCGCCACGTCGTTCGAGGGACAGGCCCGGGGCCGGGCGATGGGGCTGTACGGGGCGATGGCCGGGCTCGGCTCCACCGCGGGCCTGCTGTTCGGTGGCGTGCTCACGTCCTACGCGAGCTGGCGCTGGGTGCTCCTCGTGAACATCCCGATCGCCGTCGCCCTGTTCCTCGGCGCCCGGTACCTGCGGTCGGGGGAGCGCCATCGCTCCGAGCTCAACGTCCCGAGCGCGGTCCTCGGCACCCTCGGTGTCACCTCGCTCGTCTACGCGATCACCCGCAGCGGCGAGCACGGCTGGGGCGACCCGGCGTCGATCGCGCTCTACGCAGCGGCTGCGGTCTTCATCGGCATCTTCGTGGTCGCGCAGGACCGCGTCGCCCACCCGCTGCTCCCGCTCGCGATCCTGCGCGACCGGACCCGCGCAGGCGCCAACGTCGCGATGCTGCTGCTCGGTACCGGGATGTTCGCGACCTACTACTTCTTCACGCTCTACATGCAGCAGGTGCTGGGGTACTCCGCGATCGAGTCGGCGCTGGCCTACCTGCCCTGGGCGACGGCCATCTTCATCGGCTCCGGGGTGCTGGCGCCGCGGCTCCTGCCAAGGCTAGCGCCAGCCGCCATCGCCGGCGGCGGCCTGGTCCTCACCGCGCTCGGCATGCTCTGGCTGAGCTTCCTCGACGTCGACTCCGGCTACGCGACGGCGATCGTGGCGCCCATGGTCGTGACGGCACTCGGCCTGGGATCGACCTTCGTCCCGCTCACGATCTCGGCCATGTCCCGCGTCGACGGCCCCGACTCGGGTGCTGCGGCCGCGGTCATGAACACCGCGCAGCAGGTGGGTGGGGCCATCGGTCTCGCGACGCTCGTGGTCCTGGCCACCCAGGTCAGCACCGGGCAGCTGCCGTCCGCGGCCCAGGAGCTGCTGCGGGCCGAGTCCACGGGCGACGCGTCGTTGCTCGCCTCCGCCCGCGCAGCCCTCTCGGAGGGATTCACCACGGCGTTCCTCGCCGTCGCGGCGATCTACGTGCTCGCGGCGGTCGTGGTCGCGCTGACCGTGCGCCGCGACGCCGCGGTCGAGGCCCAGGGCCCGACGGCGTGAGTGCGGGGGCGAGGAGCGCTGACGTGCGCTCGATCATCGCCGGCGCCTGGAAGTTCGAGGTGCTCGCGGCAGCGGTCGACGTCGGCCTCTTCAAGGCCGTGGCTCGGCGGGAGGGCGGTGTCGCCTCGGTCGAGCAGCTCGCGGCGACCCTGGACCTGGACCAGCCCACGCTGGAGGACGTGGTGAGCGTGCTCGTCGACCTCGGTCTCCTGGTGGCCACGGAGGCCGGGTTGACGTGTGGTGACCAGGCGCGGAGGCTCCTCGTGGACTCGTCCTCGCCGGAGTACCTCGGCGACTACGTCGCCTTCTGCCATCGAAGCTTCAACCCGAGCTGGCGAGACCTCGCAGCCGTGCTGCGGCACGGGACGCCGCGCACGGCGGAGGTCGAGAGCCCCTACGACAGCCTCTACCGGAGCGAGGACCTCGCGGCCGCGTTCCTCGGCGGCATGGAGTCGGCGACCGGGCAGCTCGTCGAGCACCTGGTGCGGGAGGTCGACTGGAACCGCTACGAGCGCGTGGTCGACGTGGGCGGTGCCACCGGGGACGTGCTGTGGGGCATCACGAGGCGCCACCCGCACGTCGACGCCGTCGTCTTCGACCTCCCCGCGGTCGAGCCCCACTTCCAACGCCGTGCCGACGGTGCGACGGACGTGGGGTTCGTGTCGGGGGACGTGTTCGTGGACCCCCTGCCCCCCGCCGACGCGATGGTCGTCGGGCACGTGCTGCACAACTGGGACGCGGAGGCGTCGCGGCAGATCCTCGACGCGGTCCGGGTGGCACTCACCCCGGGCGGGACCGTGTACGTGTACGACCAGATGACCACCGGCAGCGGTACGCGCAGAAGACCACTCTCGAGTCTCGGCATGCGGGTCTGGACCGCCGGCGGAGCGGAGTACTCGGTCGAGCAGTGCCTCGGCTGGCTCGAGGAGGCAGGATTCGTCGACCTCGCCTGGCAGGAGGTCGACCCGACCGGTGACGTCCTCGTGAGCGCGACCAAGCCGCGCTGACCCAGACGCCACAGCAGGGGCGCTGCGCGCTCACGCCCGGGCGAGGCCGACGGTGCGCCCCGTCCAGTCCGGCTGCTCGACGGCGTCGAGCAGGGCGACGGCCAGGGCGACCCGGTCGAGCGACCGGCCGCCGAGCACCGCGCCCGTCGGGTCGGCACGGTAGGCGCGACCACCGCCGTCGAGCAGCCGCGGTGGGCGCAGCACCACGTGCTCGACACCGGAGTCCGAGACGGCCTGCTCCATCCGCAGGAGCTCCGCGTACGCACGGGCGAACACTCGTTGCACCAGGGGGTGCCCCACCCGTCGGTAGGCCTGGTTCTCACCGAGGTGGGGAGCGCCGACGGGCGCGGCGCTCGTCAGGACGACACGAGCGCCGACCCCGGCCGCAGCGTCGGCGAGCACGCCGACCGGTCGGGCCAGCTCGTGCGGGCGGGTCGTGCGGCGAGGCCCCAGGGCCGACAGCACCACGGTGGAGGCGCGCACGGCCTCCACCACCTCGGGCGCGTCCAGGTGCGGCGCCACGACGGACGTCACGCCCGGGGTGCGCCCACGCTGGGCGGCGTCCCCACGGACGACCACGAGGAGGGACAGACCCCTCTCCTGCGCCTCCTGGACGACGAGGCGGCCCGTCCTCCCACTGCCACCGAGCAGGCAGATCGTCATCACGTTCTCCGTCCGTCGTCGCGGGTCTGCGAGCGAGACCCTAGGGCCCGCCGAGCGCGCCGGGGGACCTGTACCGCGCATCTACCGCGACCCTTGCGGCCGCCCCGTGACGTACTGCGGACGTACCGCGCGACGGCGTCGTCACGGCGGCGCCGGCGCGACCAGGCTGAGGGAGTACCCCCACCACCGCCCAGCCATCGGAAGGTGCCCTTCATGTCCTCGACTCACACGACCGACGTCCTGATCGTCGGCGCCGGGCCCTGTGGACTCATGCTCGCCTGCGAGCTGGCCCTGGCGGGCGTGGAACCGACCGTCGTGGACCGGTTGACCGCACCCACCGGGCAGTCCCGCGCCCTGGGGTTCACCGTCGGCACGATCGAGATCCTGGCGATGCGCGGGATCCTCGACCGCTTCGACGGCCTGGTCCAGCAGGACGCCGTCCACTTCGCCGGCCTCCCGATCTCCGCCGAGCACCTGGGCAGCCTGCACCGCCCCGCCAACCAGTACCCGCAGTCCAGGACCGAGGCCGTGCTCGCCGCCCGCGCCACCGAGCTCGGGGTCTCGGTCCGTCGCGGGTGGGAGCTCGTCGGGCTCGAGCAGTCCGACGAGCTCGTGACCACGCGGCTGGTGTCGGACAGTGGCGAGGAGATCGAGCTGGCCGCCCGGTACGTCGTGGCCAGCGACGGCGGCTCGAGCCGGATCCGGGGCCTCGTCGGGGCGGCGCAGACGATCACCGAGCCGAGCGTCCAGATGCTCCTCGCCGACGTGCGCGGGTGCGGCCTGCCGAACGAGCCGTTCGGGGTCAAGAAGCCTCGCGGCATGGTCATGTCCGCGCCCCTGGGCGACGGGACCGAGCGCCTCATCGTGTGCGAGTACGGTGCTGGGCTCCTCCCGCAAGGAGTACCGGTCACGATGCAGCACGTCAGCGACGCCTACGAGCGGGTCACCGGTCGCAGTCTCGCCGGGGGACGCTCGGTCTGGGCGAGCTCGTTCACCGACGCGGGAGCTCTCGCCGACCGGTACCTGCACGGCCGGGTCGTCCTGCTGGGCGACAGCGCCCACACCCACCTGCCAGCGGGCGGGCAGGGGATGAACGTCGGCATCCAGGACGCCGTGAACCTCGGCTTCAAGCTCGCTGCCGTCGTCCAGGGTCGAGCCGGTCCCGAGCTGCTGCAGAGCTACGAGGACGAGCGGCGACCGGTCGGCGTCGCCCTGCTGGAGAACACGGCGGCCCAGGGCCAGCTGTTCCTGCGCGGCCCGGAGGTCGACCCGCTGCGCAGCGTCCTGCGCGACCTGATCCGGCTGCCCGACGCCGCGAGGAGGCTCGGCCGGTCGGTCAGCGGACTCGACATCCGGTACGCGTGCGGTCCGTCGGACGCGCCCGACCTGGTCGGGACCCGCCTGGACCTCGGTGCGATCGCCGACGAGGACCGTGCCCGCGCGACAGAGCCCCTGACGCGGGCCCGCGCGGCGCTGCTCGTCGTCGGCGACGGGACCGCGCCCGTCGACCTCGACGACGTCGTGGCCGCCGTGGAGCCCCTCGACGTGGTGGCGGTGCACGCCGCACCGAGTCGCCATCTGCCTCGAGCAGTCCTGGTCCGTCCCGACGGTCACGTCGTCTGGGCGGAACCCCAGGATCTCGCGGAGCTCCGCCGGGCCGCCAACGCCTGGTGCGGGCTCGTCCGCACCGCCCATCCCCAAGCCGTGGAGGTCTGACATGCACAGCAATCTCATCGTGGCCCGCATGGAGCCGGGGCACCAGCAGGAGGTGGCCGAGCTGTTCGCCCGGTTCGACCGCACCGACATGCCCGGGCGCATGGGCACCCGACGACGTCAGCTCTTCGAGTTCGAGGGGCTCTACTTCCACCTGCAGGACTTCGAGGCCGAGGAGACGGACGCCGCGATCGAGGCGGCGAAGAACGACCCGCGCTTCGTGCAGGTGAGCGCCGACCTCCGCCCGTTCATCGAGCCCTACAAGCCGGACTGGGCGTCGCCGAAGGACGCGATGGCCCGTCGCTTCTACACGTGGGAGCAGGGCCGATGAGCGCGCGCCAGCAGCGCCGCGTGGTCGTCACCGGGGTCGGGGTCGTGGCCCCGGGCGGTGTCGGTCGGGAGCCGTTCTGGACCCAGCTCCAGGAGGGTCGGACCGCGACACGTCGGCTCAGCAACTGCCCGCCCGAGGGCTTTCGCAGCCAGGTGGCGGCCGAGGTCGACCTGCCGGCCGACGTCGTCGCCACCCGACCTGACGGCGCCGTGCTCGACCGGGCGACCGTGTTCGCCATGGTCGCGGCCCGCGAGGCCTGGGACGACGCGGCTCCGGCGTCGCACTACGCCGCGGAGCGGCTGGGCGTGTGCCTGGGCTCCGCGGTCGGGGCCACGACGTCGCTCGAGCGGGTGTACCGCGACATGAGTCACGAGGGAGAGCTGTGGAACGTGGTGGCCGACGCCCCACCGGAGCTCTACGACTACTTCGTGCCGAGCTCGATCGCCGCGGAGGTGGCCGAGCTCGTCGGCGCCGACGGCCCCGTGAGCGTGATCTCCACCGGCTGCACCTCAGGGATCGACGCGGTCGGCCAGGCCGCCGACCTCATCCGTTCAGGCGTCCTCGACGCCGTGGTGAGCGGCGCCACCGAGGCCCCGATCTCGGAGATCACGGTGGCCTGCTTCGACAGCATCCGCGCGACGTCGACCGACAACGAGACGCCGGAGCGGGCCTCGCGCCCGTTCGACGCGACGCGGGGCGGCTTCGTGCTGGGGGAGGGGGCCGCAGTCTTCGTGCTGGAGGAGCTGACGCACGCGCTGGACCGCGGCGCCACGGTCTACGCCGAGGTGGTCGGGTACGGCAGCCGCTGCAACGCCCACCACATGACGGGCCTGCGCGCCGACGGCGCGGAGCTGGCGGAGGCGGTGACGGCGGCCCTGGACCAGGCACAGGTGACCGCACCGGAGATCGACTACGTCAACGCCCACGGCTCGGGGACCAAGCAGAACGACCTGCACGAGACGGCCGCCCTGCTGCGCAGTCTCGGCGAACGGGCGCGCGAGGTTCCCATCAGCTCGATCAAGTCGATGGTGGGGCACTCCCTGGGAGCGATCGGCTCGATCGAGATCGCCGCCTGTCTGCTCGTGCTGCGTGACGGCGTGGTGCCGCCGACCGCGAACCTCACGACCCCGGACCCGGACCTCCCGCTCGACTACGTCCCGAACACCAGCCGGGCCGTGGCCGCGCGCACCGTGCTCACCACGGGCAGCGGCTTCGGCGGGTTCCAGAGCGCCATGGTGCTGCGGACCCTGGAGGTGGCCCGATGATCCGCGAACCTGCCGCGATCACCGGAATCGGCATCGTCTCCCCGATCGGCAACGACCGCGAGGCGCACTGGATCGCCCAGCAGAAGGGTGTGCACGGCATCGCCGCGGTGGAGCGCTTCGACGCGTCGAGCTACGCCTCGACCCTCGCGGGCGAGGTCCGCGACCTCGATCCCGCGCCGGCCCTCGGTGGACGGCTGATGAGCTCGACCGACTGGATGACGCAGATGTCGCTCGTGGCCGCGGCGGAGGCCGTGGCCGACTCCGGCATCGCCGAGCGGCACGATCCAGGGCGCTGCGGGGTCTTCACGGCATCCACCGCCGGGGGGTACGAGTTCGGTCAGCGTGAGCTGCAGAACCTCTGGAGCCGGGGACCGAAGTACGTGAGTGCCTACCAGTCGTACGCGTGGTTCTACGCCGTCAACACCGGCCAGATCTCGATCAGGCACGGCTTCAAGGGGCACTCGGGTGTCGTCGTCGCCGACGCCGCGGGCGCTCTCGACGCGCTGGCGAGCTCGGCGGCCCACCTCCACCACGGCAACGCCGCCATGGTCAGCGGCGCCGTCGACGGGACGCTGTGCCCGTGGGGCTGGGTGGCGCACGTCGCCGGGGGCGGGACGACGTCGGCATCGGACCCGGAGACCGCCTACCTGCCCTTCGACCCCCGTGCGTCGGGTGCGGTCGTGGGAGAGGGCGGGGCGCACCTGGTGCTCGAACGCGCCGCCGACGCGACCGGACGCGCCTACGCCCTGCTCGTGGGCCACGCGTCGGGATTCGTGCGCAGCTCCCAGGACCCGACGACCGCGCTGCGTCGCGTCGTCGAGGCAGCGCTGGCCGACGCCGACGTGCGGCCCGACCGGATCGACCTCGTGCTGGCCGACGGAGCGGGGACGGTGGCAGCCGACGCCGACGAGGCCGCCGTCCTGCGCAGGGTCTTCGGACCCCGACGCGTGCCGGTCACGGTGCCCAAGGCAGCCGTCGGTCGCCTCCAGGCCGGCGGCGCCGCGCTCGACGTGGCGGTGGCCGCCCTGGCGCTGCGCGACGGCCTGACGCCCCCCACCGTCCACAGCCAGGTCGACCCGGCACACGGCATCGACCTGGTCGCCGAGCCGAGGGCCGGGTCGCTCGACTCGGTCCTCGTCGTCGCCCGAGGTCGCGGGGGCTTCGTGTCCGCGGTCGTCCTCACCTCACCTCATCACCATCCCGAAGGAGCCTGACCATGCCCGTCATCACCCTGGACGACGTCAAGCGCGCCCTGGTCGAAGGAGCCGGCGTCGATGCCGGAGTCGACCTCGAGCGCGGGATCGCCACCCTGACCTTCGAGGAGCTCGGCTACGACTCCCTCGCAGTGCTCGAGACCGGGCTGCGGCTCGGTCGCGAGAACGGTGTCGAGATCGACGACGAGCAGCTCGCCGACATCGAGACGCCGCAGGACCTCGCCGACGCGGTGAACCACGCGCTCGCCGAAGCGGCGGTCGCCTGATGTCCGCCGCCAAGGAGCCGGCGATCGTCACCGGGGGCACGAGCGGCATCGGGCTGGCCACGGCGCGGACCCTCGCCGAGCTCGGGCACGACGTGCTCCTGTGCGGCCGCGACCCCGATGCGGTGTCCAGGACCGTCGTCGACCTCAAGGGTCTGCCCGGAGCAGTCGAGGGCGTCGTCGCCGACGTCACCGACCCCGACCAGGTGGAGTCCTTCGTCCAGACCGCCGTGAGCGCCTTCGGGCACGTCGGGGTCGTCGTCAACAACGCCGGGTTGAACGGCGGTGGCGTCACCGCGGAGTTGAGCGACGAGCTCTGGCACGCGGTCATGGCCGGCAACCTGCACAGCGTCTTCTACGTGACTCGGGCCGCGCTGCGTCTGGGTGCCGTGCCGGACGGCAGCGGTCGGATCATCAGCATCGCCTCGACCGCCGGGAAGCAGGGAGTCCTGCTCGCCGCGCCCTACTCGGCCTCGAAGCATGGCGTCGTCGGCTTCACCAAGGCGCTCGGCAAGGAGCTGGCCCCCCGTGGCATCACCGTCAACGCCGTGTGTCCCGGCTACGTGGAGACGCCGATGGCCGAACGGGTCCGGCAGGGCTACGCCGCCGCATGGCACACCAGCACCGACGAGGTCATGACGCAGTTCGAGGCCAAGATCCCGCTGGGTCGCTACTCCACCCCCGAGGAGGTGGCCGGGATGGTCGCCTACCTCGCCTCGCCCACCGCGGGCTCGGTCACGGCGCAGGCGCTCAACGTCTGCGGCGGGCTCGGAAACTTCTAGGAGATCACGATGAACCTGCGCGAAGTCACCCACACGACCGAGATCGACGCCCCCGCGGCAGAGGTGTTCGGCTGGTTGCGCGACGTCGGCCGGTGGCCGACCGTCTTCCCGCCCACGATCCACGCCGAGGTGCTGGAGCCCGGCGAGCGGGAGGAGACGATCCGGCTCTGGGCGACGGCGAACGGGACGCCGAAGACCTGGACGTCGCGGCGTGCGATCGACCCCGAGGGGCTCACGATCGAGTTCCGGCAGGAGCGCACGGCGCACCCGGTCGGCGAGATGGTGGGTCGGTGGAGCGTCGAGGCGATCTCCCCGCACCGGGCCCGCGTGCTGCTGTACCACGGCTTCCGCCCGCGGGAGGACGTCGCGGAGCAGTGGTCGGTGATCGAGTCGGCCGTCGAGCGCAACAGCACGGCCGAGCTCGAGGCCCTGCGGCTCGCGGCCGAGACCGCAGCCTCCACGCCCGCCCGGTTGTTCACGTTCGTCGACGTGATCGAGGTGGACGGCTCGGCGCGACTCGCCTTCGAGTTCCTCGACCGTGGCGACCTGTGGGGGGAGCGGCTCGACCACGTGCCGGCCGTCGAGCTCGAGACCTACGACGGTGGTCTCCAGCGCCTCGCGATGACGACGCGCACCCCCGACGGCGCCGAGCACGTGACCGAGTCCTTCCGGGTCTCGTTCCCGGAGCGGCGCGTCCTGTACTACAAGCAGACGACGCTCCCGCCGCTGCTGGCCCTGCACACGGGCGTGTGGAGGGTGCAAGAGGTCGACGGCCGGCTGAGGGTCTCCTCGGAGCACACCGTCGCGATCGAGGAGGAGCTGCTCGCCGAGGTGCTCGGCGCGTCCGCGAGCGTCGCCGACGCCCAGGGGCTGGCCCGAGCGAACCTGGGGGCGAACAGCCGGCTCACCCTCGGTCGTCTGGCCGACTTCGCCACGCGCGGAAGCACGGTGGCGTGATGACGACCGCGACCGAGCCCCTCGACCTCTTCAGCGACGAGGTGCTGCGAGACCCCTACCCCGCCTACGCGCAGCTGCGCGAGGCCGGCGACGCGGTGTGGCTCCCCGAGCACGAGGTCTGGGCGCTGCCGCACTACCGCAACGTCTTCGCCGCCCTGCACGCCCCGGACGTGTTCTCGTCGGCCTCGGGGGTCGGGATCACCGAGCGGCTCAACCGGGCGCAGTCCGGCAGCACGCTCACGAGCGACCCGCCCTACCACGACCAGGTCCGGTCGCTCGTCTCGCGGCACCTCACCCCGCGGGCGCTGCGCGAGATCAACGCCGAGGTGGAGGCGTGGGCCGACCGACTGGTCCTGGGGCTCCTCGAGAGGGACTCGTTCGAGGTCGTGCGCGACTTCGCCCAGGCCTTCCCCCTCTCGCTCGTCCCCGACCTCCTGGGCTGGCCGATCGACGAGGGCCGCGAGATCCTGCTCGACTGGGCGTCGGCCGGTTTCAACGCCTTCGGACCCGCGAACGAGCGGACCCTCGCCGGTCTGCACCACTTCGGCGACATGCACGAGTTCCTGCACCGGATGTCCCAGCCCGGAAACCTGCGAGCCGGGAGCTGGGGCGCCGAGCTCGTCGAGGAGGCGCAGCGCGGTGAGATCGGGGCCGAGCTGGTCCCGGCGCTGCTCGGCGACTTCCTGTTCCCGTCGATGGACACGTCGGTGAGTGCCCTGTCGAGCCTCGTCGACCTGCTGGGGCGTCACCCGGAGCAGTACGCGCTCCTGCGCGCCGAGCCCGACCTCGTCCCGGCCGCCTTCAACGAGATCGTCAGGTTCGAGGCGCCGCTACGAGGGTTCACCCGGCTCGCCCTGGCGGGCCACCGGCTCGGAGACCACGTGGTCTCCGAGGGGGACCGGGTCTACCTGTTGTTCGCCTCGGCGAACCGTGACGCCTCGTTCTGGTCCTCGGACCCGGACCGCTTCGACATCACCCGACCTGACGTGAGCAAGCACCTCGGCTTCGGCCACGGCATCCACGGTTGCGTCGGCCAGGCTCTCTCGCGCCTCGAGGGGCACTCGCTCCTCAAGGCGATGATCCGCCACGTCGAGCACATCGAGGTCGGGCCCGCCACGTGGCGGTTGCACAACACGATCCGCGGGATCGAGTCGATGACGGCGACCTTCGAGGGATCGAGGCGAGCATGAGCGCCTTCGAGCTCGACTCCTCGCGCTGCGAGGGGCACGGCGTGTGCGTCGACGCCGCTCCGCACCTGCTCGCGCTCGACGACGAGGGCGAGCTGGTGCTGCTCGCCGAGACGTTCGGCGACGCAGACGCCGACGCAGCGGCGGACGCGGCCCTCGTGTGTCCCGTCGCCGCGCTGCGTGTCGTGGGTCCGGGCGAGGCGTCGTCGTGAGCACGTCCGCGCGGTCCAGCCTGGTGATCGTCGGCGCGGGGCTGGCCGGCGTCCGGGCGGCCGAGAGTGCGCGGAACGCGGGACACGACGGGTCGATCGTCCTCGTCGGAGCCGAGACGGCGCTGCCGTACGAGCGTCCCCAGGTCACGAAGGAGGCGCTGCTGGCCGGGGCGAGCCCCCGGCACTACGTCGAACACGATCAGCTCGTCGGACGTCTCGGGGTGCAGCTGCGTCTCGGGACGCGCGCCACAGGACTCGACCGACGTCGCCGGTTGCTACGCACGTCCGACGGCAAGATCGGGTACGACGCGCTGGTCGTGGCCACGGGTGCGCAGCCGACGCCGTGCCCCTGGGGGAACCTCGACGGACAGGTCTCGACCGTGCGCACCGCCCGGGACGCCGTCCTCCTGCACCGGGTGCTGACCGGGCGTCGGCGCGTGGTGGTGGTCGGTGCGGGCCTGATCGGCTCGGAGATCGCATCCGCGGCGCAGGCCCTGGGTGCCGAGGTGACCCTGGTCGAGCGGGGGTGTGGCCCGCTGGAGGCGAGCCACGGGAGGAGTCTCGCCGAGCACCTGGCCCGCCTCCACCGCACGGCAGGAACCCGGCTCGTCACCGGCGCTGCAGTGAACTCGTTGGTCCGCGCCGGCGCCAGCGTGGCCGTCGACCTGGGTTCGGGCGAGAGGATCGTCGCCGAGCACGTCGTGTGGGCCGTCGGCGTGCGCAGCGACCTCGGCTGGCTGGTCGGCTCCGGGATCAGGGTCGCGGAGGGGGTGCTCTGCACGACGGCGATGGTCACGAACGACCCAGCGGTCTTCGTCGCGGGCGACGCCGCCCAGGTCGTCGCCACGGACGGCCCCCAGGCGGCACCGCGCAGCATGTCCCAGAGCATGGCGGCGGCACAGGGACTGGTGGCTGGCCACAACGCCGTCACACCGCCGGGATCGTGGTCGCGCACCACTGCGACGCCCTACTTCTGGAGCACCTGGTACGACCGGCGGATCCAGGGCGTCGGGGTGCCCTCGGCGCGCTCGACGGTGCTGCAGGAGGGCGGTGGCACCCTCCACCTGTACGAGCACCGTGGTCGCCTGACCGGAGCGGTGGGCATCGACGCGAAGGCCTCCGTCCGGCGGGTGCGCGAGCTGCTGCGCGAGGGATCGTCGTCGGGCGCCCACGCCGCCCGCGAGATGACGGGGAGGCCCGCATGAGGGACGTCGTGGTCGTCGGCGCCGGGCCGGTGGGACTGCTCGCCGCCGGGCTACTCGCCCGGTTCGGCGCCTCGGTCGAGCTGCTCGAGGCCGCTGCGAGTCCGCTGCTGCGGACGCGCGCATCGACGGTGACCACCCGCTCGATGGAGATCCTGGCGCTGCACGGCGTCCCGCGTGAGGACTTCGAGCGCGTCGAGGCCGGTCACTGGGCCGGGGCGCGGGTCGACCTCCAGCACCTGGACTCCGAGCACGCCGGACTGTGGCGGCTCTCGCAGCCACGGCTGTGCGCGACGCTGCGCCGGTGGACGGAGGAGGCGGGGGTGGTCCACACGGCCCCGTGGCGCGTCGTCGACGTCGCCCAGGACGACGACGGCGTGAGCGTGCGTTCCTCGACGGGCGAGTCCCGGCGTGCGCGGTTCCTGCTCGGCTGCGACGGCGCGGACGGCACGGTGCGGGCCGCCGCCGGGATCGCGGTGCGGACGCGACCCGCTCGGCACCGGTTCCTGCGGGCTGACGTGCAGGGACGTCCCGTCGCAGCACGCCGCTTCGAGCGCGTCGGCGACCTGACCGTCACGTCGGGGCCGCTCGAGCCCGGCACGGCGAGGATCATGATCCACGACCGCGGACGTCGTACCGCCTTCGAGGCCGACCCCAGGCTGGTCTGTGCGCTCTGGCACCAGGCGACCGGGCAGCGGCTGGACCCGGACTGGCTCGAGTGGGTCGAGGCCTTCGACGACGAGGAGGTGGTCGTCACGACCCTGCGCTCGGGGCGGGTGCTGCTGGCCGGCGACGCAGTGCGCCAGTGCCTGCCCGTCGGGGGCGAGTGCCTCAACGCCGGGCTTCTCGACGCCCATGCGCTGGCCTGGAGGCTGTCGGCGGTGCTGGCAGGAGCGCCCTCGGACCTGGTCGACGCCGGGGTCGCCGAACGCCTCGCCGCGACGTGGCGCGGGGTGGACGACGTCCGCGAGCAGGTCGACGTCCTCTACGGCGGCCTGCCTCCGACGGGAGCGCCGTCCGCCGATCGCGCCGACCGCGTCGGTGGGCTCGACCTCGCCGATCCCTCGGCCGACCCGCCCGTCGGCCGGCGGCTCGCGGACCGCGACCTGGTCGCGCTCGTCGGGCCCGCGGGTGCGGA
>NZ_JAMXRU010000089.1 GCF_024124745.1 Aeromicrobium sp. CnD17-E | reverse complement strand
GGCCACCCGGCCCGCGCCGTCGGCCTCGCCGACCGCCGAGGGCCTGCCGACCGGTCGTTCCGCCCCGGAGCTGCTGTCGGCGGTCGAGTGCAGCCGCGACGGCGACGGCACCTGGTCGGCGACGGGCCTGGTCTCCAACCCGACGAAGAACAAGGCGAGCTACCAGGTGAGCGCCCAGGTCGGACCGGCCGACGGCACGAGCCCCGCCGCGACCCGTCGACTCGACGACGTCGCGGCCGGCGCGGAGCAGCCGTTCCTCCTCACCGACATCCCGACGTCGTCCCCCGACGGTCCGTGCCACCTTCAGCTGCTGGTGCTGCCGCCCACCTGACCGGTCCGCCCGGACGCGACGACGCCCGCACCCCAGCGGGGCACGGGCGTCGGCGGCGGTGCGGGTCAGGACCGCGCGATGCGGACCATGTCCTCGCGGGGCACGACCTTGACGCGCTCCCGCTCGTGCTCGTGGGCCTCGCCGAGGCCGAGCTCGTGGGCGTCGAGCTTCTCCCAGCCTTCCCACGTCGTGTACTCCAGGCCGCGCGACCCGAGGTAGGCGTCGACGGACTCGGGGTCGGGCTGGGCGGCCTGCTCGAGACCGGGTGCGTCGTCGAGCAGCATCGAGATGGTCTGGGCGGCGTCGGACTTGGTGTGACCGATCAGGCCGACCGGGCCACGCTTGATCCAGCCGGTCACGTAGACGCCGGGCAGGGCCGAGCCGTCGATCTCGATGACGCGACCGCCGTCGTTGGGCACCACGCCGGCGGTGACGTCGAACGGCAGGCCCGGCAGGTTGTCGGAGTAGTAGCCGATGGCGCGGTAGACGGCCTGGACGGGCCACTCCTGGAACTCGCCGGTGCCACGGACGTTGCCGGTGCCGTCGAGCTCGGTCACCTCGGTGCGCAGGCCCACGACCTTGCCGTCCTCGCCGAGGATCTCGACGGGGTTCTGGCAGAAGTGGATGTGGATGCGGTGCGGGGCCCCGCTCGGCTCCTTGGCCAGGTAGTTCTGCAGCACGTCGACGACGAGCTTCTGGCTCTTGGCGGCGCGGATGGCCTCCAGCGAGCCCTCGTCGAGCTCGAAGCCCTCGGGGTGCACGATGACGTCGATCGTGGGGGAGTGGCTCAGCTCGCGCAGCTCCATCGGCGTGAACTTGACCTGCGCCGGACCGCGACGCGCGAACACGTGCACGTCCTTCGCGGCGTTCTTCTTCAGGCCCTCGTAGACGTTGTCGGGGATCTCGGTGACGAGCAGCTCGTCGGCCGTCTTGGCGAGGATGCGCGAGACGTCGAGGCCGACGTTGCCCACGCCGAGCACGGCCACCGACTCCTGGTGCGGCTGGAACGGCCAGTCACGCTCGACGTCGGGGTGGCCGTCGTACCAGTACACGAAGTCGGCCGCGCCGTGCGAGCCGTCGAGGTCGATGCCGGGGAGGTCGAGGTCGCGGTCGCGGCGGGCGCCCGTGGCGAAGACGACGGCGTCGTAGAACTGACGCAGGTCGTCGAGCTTGAGGTCGTCGCCGAACGAGACGTTGCCGAAGAAGCGGATGTCCTCGTTCGCCATGACCCGCTTGAGCGCCTTGACGATCTCCTTGATGCGCGGGTGGTCGGGGGCCACGCCGTAGCGGATCAGGCCGAACGGCGTCGGGTCGCGCTCGATGAGGTCGACGCTCGCGCCCTCGAAGGGCGCGGGGACCTCGGACTTGGTGAGGATGTCGGCCGCGTAGACGCCGGCCGGGCCGGCGCCGACGATCGCGACCCTGAGCTTCCTGCTCATCAGTGGGACTCCTGGGGGGAACACGGGCACACCGCCAGGATCAGTCGATGTGCGTAAGTCCATCCTAAGTTCTCCGGCCCGACGCCGCGAAGTCGTCCGGTGTGCGAGATCGACCACGTCATGCACGTCTGGTGCGCGGACTCCCGTCACCGCCCCCGAGGGCCTGTGCAGCGGGGCGCCCCGCTTGTAGGGTCAGGCCACCGGGACGGAAGGGGGCGCTCGTGGCAGGGGTCGAGGGCGACGCGGACATCAGCGCGGCCGTGCGCCGCAACCGGGCCGTGCTGACACTCGGCACCGTCGGTCTCGCCGGCCTGGCAGGTGCGCTCCTGCTCGACCCCGAGGCTCTCGACGGGGCCGCGGCTCTCGGGCGCGCCGGTCTGCTGCTCCTCGTCGTCGCGGGCGCGCTCCTGACGGTCGACGCCTGGCTGCCCTTCCCGCGGCCGCCGGTGCGGGTCGACCAGGACCGCACCCGGTACGTGGCGTCCTGGGTCCCGGGGGTCGTCCTCGTGCTCGGGGCGCTCGGGCTGGGGCTCGTCGTCCTGTCGTTCGTGCTCGGCGACGGTCTCCTCGACGCGTCGCGCAGTCGTACGGGCGGCGTGCTGCTGCTCCCCGCCGCCGCGGCGACCCCGATCCTCCTGGCCTGGTCGATCGTCCTGGCGGCCCGGCCCGACCGGCTGGACCTGACGCCGTCGGGGATGGCGGTGCGCCGAGTCGGCCGCACGACCTCCGCGGCGTGGCACGACGTCGCCGAGGTGGAACCGGTCCACGGGGATCCGGGGCTGTCCGTGCGCGTCCGCCGGCGGGCGGGGCGCGCGCTGGTCGTGCCGACCCGACACCTGGCCCTGACGCCGCAGGAGGCGCAGGCACTCCTGGTCCGACGTCGCGACGAGGCCGTGGGGCGTCCCGGTCCTGGCCATCCTCTCGCACCACGTCCCCACCCCTTCCCGGAGGACGCATGACCACCGGGACGCTCGACGTCAGGCGGGTGCTGCCGCCGTACCTGTACCTCCCGTGCCGCCAGGTCGCGGCGGACTCCTTCGACCCCGAGCTCCGCGAGGTCGAGGCGGGGCCCGGCCTGGTGGCGTACACCGCGCTGGACCGGCTCCGGCGCGCGTGGGGGCACGACCAGCCGTGGGTCGTCGTACCGATCACGCTCGTCAAGGAGCTCCAGGAGTCGTTGCACTTCGCGGCGCTGCTGCTGGACGACGGACTGCCGGACGGGGAGCGGGCTCTTGAGTGACTTCGAGGTCGAGCCCGACGAGGTGCTGGCCGTCGGCATGGGGCTGCGCGACGACGTCGACGCGCTCGACGGACCGGCTGGAGCCCTGCCCGAGGCGGACGGCGGTGTGGCGACCCCCCTGGTCGAGAACGCGGTCGGCGCGCTGCTCTCGCAGGTGAAGCACCTCGCCGCGGCGACCTCCGTGATCTCCGAGGACGTCCTCGCGTCCGCCCTGCGCTACCACGAGGCGGACACGCGCTCGAAGGCCGCGATGGTCCGGTTGATGGCGCCTCACCTCGACGACACGGAGGTGGCGGAGGCCGTCGAGCGCGCCCAGCGGTCCGACGAGATCGCCCGCGCGCAGGAACGGCATCCGGACGACCCGCGCGGCGCGGCGCGGCGGGTGCTGGAGTCGCCGTCGGCCTTCGAGGACCTCGCGCAGGAGCAGGACGAGAGGCTGCGGGAGACGGCCCGCTCGTGGCGGGAGCTGTTCGACCCCGACGCCGCCGACGGCGACCCGCGCGGACCGTCGACCCCCGGGGGCGGAGGCACGAGCGACCTGGGCCGTCTGCTCACGGGACCGCTCGACGAGGACGGTGACTGACCGTGCCCCTGCACACCTACGTCGCCGGGTCTCCCGCGTCTCTCATCGCTCTGGCCGCCTCCCTCGAGCAGGGCTTCTCGGACGCGTGCGAGAACCTGGGGACCTCGCTGCTGCGGCACCGACGTCAGGTGCGGGACCACTGGCACGGTGGCGCCGGTCGTGCCGCGGCCGAGGGCGTCCAGGACCTCGCCCGGTCGGCCGACGGCCTGCGCACGGCGGGTCGCAGGATCGCCGCGGGTGTCGAGACGTTCGCGGGGGTGCTCCGTGGTGTCCAGAACCGCATCGAGGACGCGAGGGACGTCGCCCGGTCCGCGGGTCTGGTCGTGACGGAACGGCTGGTCGAGGAACCGCCCGAGCCGGCCGACCCCAGGTGGAAGCTGTCGACGACGATCAGCGTCGACGCCGACGAGCAGGGCGCGTTCCTCGCTTGGAAGGCGAAGGTGTCGGCCTGGAACCACGTCGTCGGCGCGGTCGAGGCCGCGTTCGGCGATCTCGCTGCGGGGTGCCGCGAGCTCAACGAGGCGCTGGGCGACCAGGCTTCCGAGCTCGCCGAGATCGGCGAGAAGCTGAGCGACGCCGCTCCGGGGGCCCTGGACGCCGTCGGGGAGAAGGTGCTGCCGAAGGTGGAGGCACGCATGGGTCGCGCGGCGGTCCACGCCGGATTCCTCGCCTCCCTGTCGCCCGAGCAGTCCAAGCTCCTCTACGCCAACCTGTTCACCCAGATGGAGCACCTGGACGACGCCTCGGCCGTGCGACACCTGGCCGAGGTCTCGAAGTACGGGGGCAAGACCGTCGACGGGTTCATGATCGGCTTCAAGGCCATCGAGCGCGACCAGATGGGCCAGGGGATGCGACAGATCGTGCTGGCCGAGGGCGGGGGCTGGGCGGCTGGTGCCCTGGCGACGGGTCTCACGTGGGCCGGCGGCGGGGCCGTCTTCGGCGCCCCGGCGACGCCCGTCGGGTCGGCGGTCCTCGGCGGTGTCGCCCTCGTCGCCGGCGTCGTCGTCGGGGCACTGACCAGCGACGCCGTCGACGACTGGTACGAGGACGAGGCGTTCGAGGACCTGATCCGCAAGGCCTCCAAAGACGATGCGCGACCCGGCCCCGGACCGCTCAGCGGAACCGGCGACCCTCGTGGCCGCGGCATGCCCACACGGTGAGCGCGCCGGCGGCGAGCGTCCAGGCGACGAGGACGAGCAGGCGCGTCGCCTCCACCTCTCCGCCGGTCCGGTGGTCGGGGGCGGTGGTGGTCATGCGTCCCCCTGGAGCAGCGTGCGGAGCGTGCGGGTGTAGGTCTCGAAGGCCTCGCGGCCGGTGTCGGTGAGGCCGACGTGCGTCGTCGGCGTGCGGCCGCTGATCGACTTCGTCTGCACGACGTAGCCGGCGTCCTCGAGCTTGCGCAGGTGCGTGGAGAGGTTGCCGGCGGTCATGCCCAGCTCCTTCTGCAGACGCGGGAAGGTGAGCGTCTCCCCGGGCGCGAGGGCCGCGAGGAAGGCGGTGACGCGCAGGCGCGCCTGGGCGTGGATGACGGGGTCGAGGTCGGTCATCGGCGGCCCTCGAGGTGGGCGTGGACCGCCGCCGCGGCGAACCCGCCGCCACCGAGCAGCGCCATGAGCAGGTACAGCGTGGGCGCCCCGGTGAACGACGCGCCGCCGACGAGCAGCGCGATCCAGGCGCCGAGCACGAACTGACGCCGGTCGTGGAACGCGACGGCGGACCCCATGTAGAGGACGGCGACGACGAGGCACGGGACGGCGTTGTAGACGATCGCGGCGGCCTCGCCCTCCAGGCCGACCCGGCCGAGGGCGCCGGCGACGAGGCAGGCGCCGGCGAAGCCCAGTCCCCAGGCCCAGCCGAGCCATGCGTTGGCCTCGGCGTCGGGCCCGCCGATGCCGCGGGTGCGGCCCTCGATGTGCACGACCGTGGCCACGATCGCGGCGGCGATGAGGACGCCGAAGACGATCGGCCCCGGGAGTCCCGGTTCTCCCTGCGGGCCGGACCACGTCCACATCGCCAGGTAGCCGACGCCCCAGGCGACGGCCCAGACGCCGTAGACGACCCGTTCGTCGACCCGCACGGAGCGGCGGGCCCGGTCGCGCTCGGCCTCGATGATGGCCCAGCTCTCGGAGAGGTCGGGGGTGCGGTCGCGGGTCTGCTCGTCGTCCATGGTCTCTCCCGGAGATAGGTTTGTGATGCAAAGTAGTTTGCACGACGTCGCACCGGAGGTCAAGGTCCGGCGGTCGGTCCGGGAACGTCGTGCAGGATGCGGCCGTTGGAGAAGTTGACGACGCAACCATCCGCGTCCCAGCCCGACTGACTGGAGAAGACCCATGACCCTGCGCCGCCACCAGAAGGCCGTGCTCGCCGCCACCGCCGTCCCGACCCTGCTGCTCGCCGCCGCGTGCGGCCAGGCGTCCACCTCCGACGACGCCGCCGGCAGCACGCCGAGCAGCGCCGCGAGCGAGTCGGCCTCCGCCGACACCGGCTCCTCGGAGGCGTCCGGCGACTACACGCCCGGCACCTACGAGGCGTCCGGCAGCTACTCCAACCCCGGCGGGACCTCGACGATCGACGTCGAGGTGACCCTCGGCGACGTCGGCATCATCGACGCCGTCACGGTGACGCCGAAGGCCTCGGGCACGTCGAAGCAGTACCAGGAGAAGTTCGCCGGCGGCATCGCCGACGAGGTCGTCGGCAAGAACATCGACGACCTCGACGTCTCCAAGGTCGCCGGCTCCTCGCTCACGGCGGGCGGCTTCAACCAGGCGATCGACGAGATCAAGTCCGAGGCGCGAGGCTGACCGGACCTACGATGTCCGTCATGGGCGACGCCGAGACGACCTCCTACGACCGTCGCGCGAGGCGTGCCGACCTCGGCGCCGACCTCGCGATCCTCGTGCTCGGCCTGGCCGGCGCGGCCGTGATCCTGACCCAGGTGCCGGCCGACGTGGTGGCGATGCGGGCGCTGGCCGTCTACGCGCTGTTCGCGGCGCTCGGCGCGGGCGTCCTCGCGGTCGCCCGGCTGCGCACCCGCACGTTCCCGGGTCTGCGTGACGCCACCGTCGAGTCGGTGCGGCCCTGGAGCGGCGGCCTGTTCGTCGACGGACCCACCAGCCGCTCGGGTCCACCGCTCGGCTTCCGAGCAGGGGCGCGCGCCCGACCTGGCGAATTGCGCGTCGACACGTCGCTCATGGGAGTCGGCCCGCACGACCTCGCCGCCTGGTTGCGCGCGCAGCTCGACGACGACGCGCGGCCACGCCGCTGACCCGACTCGACCAGGAGGACGCAGGATGACCCAGCCCTTCGTGCAGGCCGGAACCGGCCGGCCCGCCGGCGAGGCGCTGTCCGAGGGTGTCGAGGCACTCGGCGACACCGCCTCGGCAATCGGCGACGGCATCGGCGGTGCCGTCAGTGCCGTGGGCGGCTGGTTCGATTGACCGGGATCGGCCCGCGCGCCACGACCGTGGCGTGGGACTTCGAGGCGATCGGGGCCCCGTGGCAGGTCGAGACCGCGCGGCCGCTCGCCCCCGACGTCCGGCAGGCCGTGCTCGACGTCGTCGACCGTTTCGACCGCACCTGGTCGCGGTTCCGGGACGACTCCGTGGTCACGGCGATGGCCGGCTCGGCGGGCGCGTGGAGCGACGTCGACTCCGCCGGCCTCCTGCTCGACCTCTACGACGGGCTGCACCGCGCGACCGACGGCTCCGTGACGCCGCTCGTGGGGCAGGCGCTCGTCGACCTCGGGTACGACGCCGACTACTCCCTCGTCCAGCGTGCCGAGCCGGCCGTCCCCGACGACTGGGCGGCGCTGCGCAGCAGGGGCGAGGTCGCGGTCGGGCCCGACGGCCAGGTGCGGACGAGCCGGCCGCTGCTGCTCGACGTCGGCGCGGCCGGGAAGGGCCTCCTGGTCGACCTCGTGGTCGACGTGCTCGCCGACCACGGTGTCGACCAGGCGACGGTCGACGGCAGCGGCGACCTGCGCCACGTCGGTGCCGGACCGATCCGTGTCGCCCTCGAGCACCCGGGCGACGCGTCGCGCGCCGTCGGCGTCGTCGAGGTCGCCGACGGGTGGGCGCTCTGCGCGTCGGCCGTCAACCGACGTGCATGGGGCGACGGCCTGCACCACGTCGTCGACGGGCGCACCGGCCACCCGACCCGCGACGTCGTCGCCACCTGGACCCTCGTCGACGGCTCCTGCATGGTCGCCGACGGCCTGGCCACCGCACACTTCTTCGCCGACCCGCAGGCGTTGCTCGACCTCCACCCGCACCACTTCGTCCGGATCCACGCCGACGGCCGCGTGCTGCGGTCGCCCGACCTCCCTGGGGAGCTGTTCACATGAGCACCAGTCGCACGAGCACCGGACCGAGGCCCTCGGTCGACGCGATCCTCGGTCGGGTGAGCATGTACCGCCTCACGACGATCGTGCTGTCGGCGATCGTGGCGGTCTACCTGCTCTTCACGTCCACCGGCGTCATCGACGGGCTCTCGACGCTCGGCAACCTCGCCGCCCTGGCGGTGCTGCTGGTGGCGTCGGTCGCCTCGAACCGGTTGCTCGGTCTCGCGTGGCGTCGCGTCCCGCACGACGAGTCGGCCGTGATCACCGCGCTGCTGCTGTTCTTCCTGTTCGTGCCGCTGCCCGAGGCCGCCGCCGGGTCGGGCTCGGGCGTCGGGGTCGCCAACCTGCTCTGGCTCGCGGCGGCAGCCCTGCTCGCCAACGCGTCGAAGTACGTGCTCGCGTGGCGGGGCCGGCACGTGCTCAACCCGGCGGCGGCCGGGGCGCTGCTCGTCGTGGTCGCGCAGTGGGCGGTCGGGCGGGAGTCGTCGATCAACGCGCTCTGGCAGACGGCGGCCACCCAGGCGCTGCTGCCGTTCGTCGCGGTCGGCGCGCTCCTCGTGCTCTGGCGGACCCGTCGGCTCGACGTGGGCCTCGTGTTCGTCGTCGTCGCGGCCACCCTCGTGCTGGTGGGTCTGACGGTCGGCTTCGGCACGCCGCTGTCGCAGGCGTGGCAGACCGCGTTGTACTCCTACCCGATCGTCTTCATGGCGGGCTTCATGGTCACCGAGCCGCTCACCCTGCCGCCCCGGCGGGCGCAGCAGTGGCTCGTCGCCGCGGTCATGGCGGTGCTGCTCGGCTTCCCGACGTTCGCCGACGTGCTCGGCGTGCAGGCGCCGACGTGGGGCCCGTTGACGATGACGCCCGAGCTGGCGATCGTCGTCGGCAACCTGGTCGCCCTCGCGCTCTCCCGGCGGACCGGGGTGGTGCTGCGGACCACGGGCTCGCGTCGGCTCGCCGGCGACACCTGGGAGGTCACGTTCCGCCCGACCCGCCCGGTGCGGTTCGCCCCCGGCCAGTACCTCGAGCTCCACCTGCCGCACCGCGGCGTCGACGGACGCGGTGTCCGTCGGGTGTTCAGCATCAGCTCGCCCCCGCAGGCCGACGACCTGAGCGTCGCCGTGCGCGTGCCGGAGCCGTCGTCGTCGTTCAAGCAGGCGCTCGTGGGGCTGCGCGAGGGCGAGCGCGTGCACGCGACCGGCGTGCACGGCGACTTCGTCTGGCCCCGGGGCGGTCGCCCGCTGCTGCTCGTCGCGGGCGGCATCGGTGTGACGCCCTTCCTCAGCCAGCTCCGTGCGGGCGAGGCGCGCGACGTCGTGCTCGTCTACGGCGTGCCCGACGGTGACGTCGTGCCCTACCGTGACGAGCTGGTCGCGAGCGGCGTCCGGGTGGTGCTGGTCTCTCCCGAGGTCCCCGCCGACGTCCCGGCCGGCTGGGTGCACGTGGCGGCGCCGGTGGTCTCGGGCGACGTGGTGGCCGAGGCGGTGCCCGACGCCGCCGACCGGGTCGCCTACGTCTCCGGCCCTCCGGCCATGGTCTCGGCCGTCCGCGGCGACCTGCGACGTCGCTGCGCCAAGGTCCGCACTGACTACTTCTCCGGCTACTGACCTCCCCCACCCCTCCGTCCTGAGCACGTTTGCGTGGGGCCCCACGTGACCGTGCTGATCGGCCGCATGCCTGCGGTGGGGCGAGCCGGTTTGCGTGGGGCCCCACGGAAACCGGCTGGTCGGCGAAGGTTGACGCGTCATCCAGAGTTGAGCGGAATGGACTCAACTCTCATGATGTTGTTCTGGATGTACGGCGAACTGCGCCGACGGAAGGACGCACCAGGAGCAGCCCATGGACCTCTCGAACCTCACCACCCGCAGCCAGCAGGCGCTGGCTGCCGCGATGCAGCAAGCGGCTGCGGCCGGCAACCCGGCGATCGAGCCCGCCCACGTGCTCACCGCGCTCCTCGCGCAGGACGGCGGCACGGCCGCCCCGCTGCTGCAGGCCACCGGCGTCGATGCCGGCGCGGTGAGGAACGAGCTGCAGGGCGTGATCGGCGCGCTCCCGTCGGCGGCGGGCAGCAGCGTGCAGAACCCCGGCCTGTCGCGCAGCACCCACGAGGTGCTGCAGCGAGCCGCCGACCTCGCCGGCGAGCTCGGCGACGAGTTCATCTCCACCGAGCACCTCGTCGTCGGCGTCGCGACCGTCGACTCGCCCGCGAAGGACGTGCTGACGTCCCGCGGCGCCACCCCCGACGCCCTGCGTGCCGCGTTCGAGATCGTGCGCGGTGGCGCGCGGGTCACCAGCGCCGACGCGGAGGACACCTACCAGGCTCTCGAGAAGTACGGCGTCGACCTGACCGCGGTCGCCCGCGAGGGCAAGCTCGACCCGGTGATCGGCCGCGACGCCGAGATCCGTCGCGTCGTGCAGGTGCTGAGCCGCCGCACGAAGAACAACCCCGTGCTCATCGGAGAGCCGGGCGTCGGCAAGACCGCCGTCGTCGAGGGGCTGGCCCAGCGCATCGTCGACGGCGACGTGCCCGAGTCGCTGCGTGGCCGCCGGCTGATCAGCCTCGACCTCGGCGCGATGGTCGCCGGCGCGAAGTACCGCGGCGAGTTCGAGGAGCGGCTGAAGGCCGTCCTCGAGGAGATCAAGGCGTCGAACGGTCAGGTCATCACCTTCATCGACGAGCTGCACACGGTCGTCGGGGCGGGCGCCACGGGCGACTCCGCGATGGACGCCGGCAACATGCTCAAGCCGATGCTGGCGCGCGGCGAGCTGCGCATGATCGGCGCGACGACGCTCGACGAGTACCGCGAGAACGTCGAGAAGGACCCCGCGCTGGAGCGTCGGTTCCAGCAGGTGCTGGTCGGCGAGCCGTCGGTCGAGGACACGATCGCGATCCTGCGCGGCCTGAAGGAGCGCTACGAGGCGCACCACAAGGTCGCCATCGCCGACGCCGCGCTCGTCGCGGCAGCCACCCTGTCCGACCGCTACATCCCCGGACGCCAGCTGCCCGACAAGGCGATCGACCTGGTCGACGAGGCGGGGTCGCGGCTGCGGATGGAGATCGACTCCAGCCCCGTCGAGATCGACGAGCTGCGGCGCGCCGTCGACCGGCTCAGGATGGAGGAGCTGCACCTGCAGAACGAGACCGACGACGCGAGCCGCGAGCGGCTCGAGAAGCTCCGCAGCGAGCTCGCCGACCGTCAGGAGACCCTGCGGGCGCTCGAACAGCGGTGGGAGAGCGAGAAGCAGAGCCTGAACGCGGTCGGTGAGATCAAGGAGCGCATCGACGAGGTGCGCATCGCCGCCGAGCGCGCCCAGCGCGAGGGCGACCTCGAGACCGCGGCGCGGCTGCTCTACAGCGAGATCCCGACGATGGAGGCGCAGCTGGCCGCCGCGCAGGCCGCGGAGTCGGCGCGCGAGGCCGGCGACGGCGCCGACCGGCTGGTCAACGAGGAGGTGACGGCCGACGAGATCGCGGAGGTCGTCGCGTCGTGGACCGGTATCCCCACGGGCCGTCTGCTCGAGGGGGAGACGGGCAAGCTCCTGCGGATGGAGGACGAGCTCGGCAAGCGGCTGGTCGGCCAGCGCGAGGCGGTGACGGCCGTGTCCGACGCGGTGCGTCGCAGCCGCGCCGGCATCGCCGACCCGGACCGCCCGACCGGCTCGTTCCTGTTCCTCGGTCCGACCGGCGTGGGCAAGACGGAGCTGGCGAAGACGCTGGCGGAGTTCCTGTTCGACGACGAGCGCGCGATGGTGCGCATCGACATGAGCGAGTACGCCGAGAAGCACGCGGTGTCGCGGCTCGTCGGTGCCCCTCCGGGCTACGTCGGCTACGACGAGGGCGGCCAGCTGACCGAGGCCGTGCGACGTCGCCCGTACTCGGTCGTGCTGCTCGACGAGGTCGAGAAGGCGCACCCGGAGGTCTTCGACATCCTGCTGCAGGTGCTCGACGACGGTCGCCTGACCGACGGGCAGGGCCGCACGGTCGACTTCCGCAACGTCATCCTCATCCTCACCAGCAACCTGGGCTCGGTGTTCCTGGCCGACCCGTCGCTGGACGAGCAGGCGAAGAAGGACGCGGTCATGGACGTCGTGAAGGCGTCGTTCAAGCCGGAGTTCCTGAACCGGCTCGACGAGATCGTGACGTTCGAGCCGCTCGGCACCGCCGAGCTGACGCACATCGTCGACCTGCAGCTCGCGTCGCTGGGTCGCCGGCTGGCGGCCCGTCGGATCACGCTCGACGTGACCGACGCGGCGAAGGAGTGGCTGGCCCTCACGGGCTGGGACCCCGCCTACGGCGCCCGACCCCTGCGCCGTCTGGTGCAGCAGGCGATCGGCGACCGCCTCGCCAAGGCGCTGCTCGCGGGCGAGGTGCGCGACGGCGACACGGTGCGGGTCGACCGCGAGGTGGGCCCGGACGGCGTCCCGGCCGACTCCCTCACGGTGACCGCCGCCTGACCTGCCCGCGTCGACCGCGACGTCGGTCGGACCGCACGCCCCGCCGCCCTCCCTGGGCGGCGGGGCGCTGCTGTGCTGCGTGCGGACGGGTTCAGGACCAGCGGGACCGCTCGACGAGACGTGCCCCGGCCGGCACGCCAGCCAAACCGACCAAGAGCGCGAGCCCGAGCATCCCGCCGGCCACGTTCGAGAGGAGGTCGTCGACGTCGGCCACGTGACCGCCGCCGAGGAACGCGCCCGTGACGAGCTGGGTCAGCTCGATCGCGAGGCTGCTCGCCGCCACGGCCACGAGCACCCGCCACCACGGCGGCGTGCCCAGAGCGAGCGCCAGCAGGATGCCGAGCGGCACGAAGACGGCGACGTTCATCGCCGCGTCGGCCCACTCGTAGTCGGCGAACGGCACGGGCTGCACCGACCAGCGTGTGCTGCGGGCGACCGGGTCGAGGTAGACCGGGAAGACGGTGTTGGCGACCACGCCGGCCGCGTACACGCAGAGGGCGAGCGCGACCGCGGCCCGCGGGGCGGTGAGCAGGGCGCGGCGACGCAGGTGCCGGAGCAGGACGGCGAGCACCACGACGGCCGAGGGCACGACGACCGGCAGCACGGGAACCTGGCGGAACACGGGTCTCCCTCCCACGAGTCGGTCCTCATCCTGCCCGGCCGTACGGGTGGGCGTGCCTGCGGGCTGGTCGGGAGCCAGGTCGGGCTCGTTAGGGTGGTGGACATGGCAGACCGCCCCCCGAGGCCACCGGCGCTCACCCTGACCTGCATCTTCGTCGGGGTCGGGTGCGGGCTGCTGCTCGTGAACCTCGTGTCGGCGCTCTCGTCGTGGGGGTCGATCGAGCTGCAGGACGCCGTCCGCGACGCGCTCGCGCAGGAGCCCGTCAAGGAGCTCGGCCTGAGCATGGACCAGGCGCTCGACTACCTGCGCTACGCCGTCTACGTCGGCATCGTGCTGACGGCCTCGGGCGCCGTGTTCGCCGTCTACGCCGCACGGGGTCACCGCACCTCGCGGGTCATGCTGACGATCCTCTGCGGCATCGCCTTCGTGGTGCTCGCGACCCTCGGCCTGCCCGGCCTGCTCCCGGCGGCCTTCGCCGGGCTGTGCGGCTGGTCGCTGTGGACCCCGGAAGCGCGACGCTGGTTCGACCAGGTCGACGGCCGGCCGGTGGCCGACGTGCCGACGTCGTCGCCGACGGGTGCTGACCCGTTCGCGTCCCGCTCCGCCTCGTCCGGCGGTCGTCCGCTCGACCCGCCTCCCGCGGCGGGCGGGCCCGTCGCGAC
>NZ_JAMXRU010000088.1 GCF_024124745.1 Aeromicrobium sp. CnD17-E | reverse complement strand
CACCGACGCGGGCGGCGCCGGCGCGGCTGAGCACGTCCGCGTCGTGCGGACGTAGTGCCGCGAGCGGGCTCACGCGGACCACCCGCCGGGTGGGCAGCCAGGCCGCGGCCACGGTCACGACGACCCCTCCGACGAACGCACCCCCGACCCACAGGGGCGACAGTGCGACCGCACCCAGCGTGCTGGCGTCACTGAGGGCACGCACCGCGGCGACGATGCCGTAGCCCGCCCCGACTCCGGCGACGACGCCCAGCGCCGACGCGAGCAGGGCCACGGCGACGGACTCGACCCGGACCGAGCGCAGCACCTGCTGGCGGGTCGCGCCCACGCAGCGCAGCAGCGCGAGGTCGCGCGTGCGCTGGGCGAACAGGATGGTGAACGTGTTGGCGATGACGAGCACGGCCACGAAGCCGGCCACCGTCGCGAACAGCAGGAGCAGGATGCCGATGGCGTCGAACCCCTGGTTCAGGGTCACCACGCGCGCGTCGACGTACTCGCCCTGCGTGCGCACCGGCTCCTCGGTGACCTTGCTGAGCGTCGCGCCCACGGCCGTCGGGTCGCCGGAGGTGCCCACGACCACGGCGTCGGGCAGCGCGTCGGGCAGGGCCGACAGCGTCGGCCACGGCACGTACACGTCGGCCGACAGGTAGGTCGTCGCCTTCGCGATGCCCACGACGGTCACGGTGCGCCGGTCGCCGTCCGTGCCGATGACGAGCCGGTCGCCGATGCGGATGCGGTCCGCCCGCGCGGTCCGCTGGTCGACGAGCGCCTGACCGTCGGCCGCCGGGGCCTGCCCCGACACGACGGTCTGCCGACGCAGCGCGGGGTCGAGGCTGACGGTCGACACCGACGTGTCCGGGCCGAGTGACGTCCCGTCGCGGGTGACGGTGGTGAACGCGGTGCCGATGACGTCCGCGACAGCCCCCTGGCCCGCCGCGGCGCGCTCGACCGGCGCCACCTGGCTGCGGTCGAGTCCGTAGTCCGCCCCGACGACGAGGTCGGCACCGCGGTACGCGTGCTCCACCTCGGCCGACAGGCCCGACCTCGCGGCCGAGCCGACGGCGTTGGTGGCGATGACGAAGCCGACGGCGACCATGACGGCCACGAACGCGGCGACGTACCGGCGGGTGTGGGTGCGCAGCGACGCGCGCAGGACCGTCCTCACGACGCGTCCCGGTGGCTGCTGCCGGCGAGCACGGAGACCAGCTCGGCACGCGACGGGCTCACGAGGTGCGAGCGGATCCGGCCGTCGGCGAGGACGACGACGTCGTCGGCGTAGGCGGCGGCGTCGATCTCGTGCGTGACCATCACGACGGTGCGGCCGAGCTCGCGCACGGAGCGCCGCAGGTAGGCCAGCACCTCCGCCGACGCGGCGCTGTCGAGGTTGCCGGTCGGCTCGTCGGCGAAGACGATCGACGCCTGGCTCACGAGCGCGCGGGCGATGGCCACCCGCTGCTGCTGCCCGCCCGACAGCTCGCTGGGGCGGTGCCCGAGCCGGTCGCCGAGCCCGAGCACGGACACGACGGTGTCGAGGTCGTCGCGCACGTTCGCGTCGACGCGGCGGCCCGCGAGCTCGAGCGGCAGCAGGATGTTCTGGCGGGCGGTGAGCATCGGCAGCAGGTTGAACGCCTGGAACACGAAGCCGAGGTGGTCGCGGCGGAAGCGCGTGAGCCGGTCGTCGTCGAGCCGCGTGAGGTCGACGCCGTCGACCGTGACCGTGCCGCGGGTGGGGCGGTCGAGCCCCGCCAGGCAGTGCATGAGCGTCGACTTGCCGGAGCCCGACGGTCCCATGACGGCCGTGAACCGTCCGGGCGCGAGGTCGACGTCGACGCCGTCGAGGGCGTGCACGGCGGCGGCGCCCGTGCCGTAGGTCTTGGTGAGGTCGCGGGCCGAGGCGGCCGTCGCGATCGGTGCGTGGGTGGTGGTCGTCATGGCGACGACGCTATGGATCCCGACCCCCTCCGGTCGTCGGAGCGCGGGATGGTCCTGACGTCATCCCTGGGTCTGACGCGCGGCCAGCGGGAGGGGCTGTGCGCTAGCCCAGTCCCGCTTCGAGGGCGAGCAGTACGAGCTGGACGCGGTCGCGGGAGTCGGTCTTGGCGAGCAGGCGTCCGACGTGGGTCTTGACCGTCGCCTCCGAGAGGAACAGCGACGCGGCGATCTCGGGGTTGGTGAGGCCGCGGGCGATGAGCGAGAGCACCTCGCGCTCGCGGTCGGTGACGTCGGCGAGGCGGCGGGCGGTCGCTCCGCTGACCACGGCGCGCGACCCGGACGGCTGCACGAAGTGGTCCAGCAGGCGGCGAGTGGTCGACGGTGCGACGACGGCGTCGCCGGCCTGCACGGCGCGGATCGCGGCCAGCAGGTCGGGCGGTGCGGCGTCCTTCAGCAGGAACGCCGACGCACCGGCCTGCAGCGCCGCGAACGCGTACTCGTCGAGGTCGAAGGTCGTGAGCACGATGACCCGGGGCGGCGCGTCCCCGTGCAGGACGCGGCGGGTGGCCTCGACGCCGTCGAGCACCGGCATGCGCACGTCCATCAGCACGACGTCGGCCGTCACCTCGGTCAGCAGGTCGAGCGCGGCCTGCCCGTCGCCCGCCTCGCCGACCACCTCGAGGTCCGGCTGGCTGTCGACGAGCATCCGGAAGCCGGCACGCACCATCTGCTGGTCGTCGACGAGCAGCACGCGGATCGGGGCGCTCACCGGGGGATCCTCGCACGCACGCGCCAGCCCCCGCCGGGCGCCGGGCCGACGTCGAGGGTGCCTCCGTGCACGGCCACCCGCTCGCGCATGCCCACCAGGCCGAGACCGCCCGACCCCGCCGGGTGGGCGGCGCCGTGGCCGTCGTCGACCACGTCGACGAGCACGTCGGGACCGTCGAGCCTGACGTCGACGGTCGCGGTGGCGTCGGCCCCGGCGTGCTTGCGCACGTTGGTGAGCGACTCCTGCACGACCCGGAAGACGGTGAGCGCCACGCCATCCGGCACGGCCGGTGCCGGGTCCGGAAGGGTGGAGCGCACCCGGCCCGCCGCGACGTCGGCGGCCAGGAGGCGGGGCAGGTCGTCGAGCCCCGGCTGGGGGACCAGCTCGGGGTCCGAGGTGCCACGCAGGAGCCCGAGCAGGCGTCGCATCTCCGTGAGCGCCTCCCGTCCGGTCGACGCGACGGTCTCGAGGGTGCGGACGGCGACCTCGGGGTCGTGCTGCGCGGCGTAGCGGGCGCCGTCGGCCTGGACGATCATGCCGGTGATGCCGTGCGCGACGACGTCGTGCATCTCGCGAGCCACCCGGGTGCGCTCCTCGGCTGCCGCTGCCCGGGTCCGCTGCTCCGCCTCCTCGGCCATCCGCTCGCCGCGTTCCATGAGGGCCTGCTCGTAGGCGCGGCGGATCCGGGCCTGTGTGCCCAGGGCCCACGAGGCGATGACGATCGCGCCGATGGTGAGCGTGTAGGGCAGGAAGGTCATGAGGGTCAGGTCGGGCTGGACGACGCCGGGGGGTGGGTCGTCGTAGCGACCGGCCATCACCCACACCCACGCGGCGACACCGGTGGCGACCAGGCTGAGGGCCAGTCCGGCTCGGGCGTCGCGGGGGCGGCCGAAGCGCGCCAGGGAGTACAGCGCGACGGGGTAGGCGAGCTGCCCGATGGCGGGGTAGTCGTAGACGAGCGCCTGCACGCCGCTGAACAGCCAGACGAGGGCGAAGGTCGTGGCAGGTCGGCTGCGTCGCCACGCGAGGGGCGCCACCTGCAGGGCGCTGAGCGCGGTGACGTGGAGCGGCTGCCCGACGAGGAACGTCACGGCCGTGAGGCCGAGCAGCCCGACGACGAGCGCGGCGTCGAACCACTGCACCGCCTGTGGTCCCAGCCGCCAGGGGCGTCGTTCCTGCTCCGTCCTCACCCTTGCGACCCTAGGCGCTGGCGGCGTCAGCAACGTCAGTCCCAGGTCTGATCCTCGGGCGCGAGGGGTGGGAAACGTCCGCGCGCGGGCGTAGCGTCCGAGCATGAGCCAGTTCCCGGACCGTCATCGCAGTGCTCTGCTGGTCGTCGACGTGCAGGTCGACGTGGTTGCCGAGGCGCACGACCGCGACGGCGTGGTCGCGCGCGTCCGCGATCTCGTGGACGAGGCGCGGACCGCTGACGTCCCGGTCGTGTGGGTGCAGGACACGTTGCGTGGCGGCGGGCCGTCGAGGTCCGGGTCCGCCGGGTGGCAGGTGGTGCCCGAGCTCGAGCCGGGGGAGGGCGAGCCGCGGATCGAGAAGGACTACGGCGACGCGTTCGAGGCCACGGGGCTCGGCGACGTCCTCAGCGACCTCGGTGTCGGGCGCGTCGTGGTGGTCGGGGCCCAGACTGACGCGTGCGTCCGCGCCACCCTGCACGGCGCGTTCGTGCGGGGCTACGACGTCACGCTCGTCTCCGACGCGCACACCACGGAGGACCTCACGGCCTACGGCGCACCCCCGCCGGCCCAGGTGGTCGCGCACACCAACCTGTACTGGCAGTTCCAGGGCGGACCCGACCGCACGGCCGACGTGGTCGCCGCGGCGGACGTCGCCTTCTGAACCACCCCGTCGTCCGGCAGCGGTCAGCCGGCGCGGGTGCGGCGGGAGCTGGCGTGTCGGGTCCTGAGGGTGCGGTGGGTCTGGTGGGTGTGGGGGTCGATGGTGAAGAACCCTTGGTGCACGGCTGCATGGCAGCGGGGACACAACCCGATGAGGTTGGCGAGGTCGGTCGGTCCGCCGTCGGACCAGTACTGGACGTGGTGGACGTGGACGACGGGTCCTCTGCAGCCGGGGCCGGCGCAGGTGCCGCCTTGTCGGTTGACGATCGCCTTGCGCTGAGCCGGGGTGGCGAGGCGGTGGGTGCGGCCGACGTCGAGGACGGTGTGTCTGCCGGCGGTCAGGATGGGGGTGAGGTCGCTGTCGCAGAGCATCTGCTGCAGCTGGCCGGGGCCGATGGTGCCGAACCCTGCGAGCTCGCCGGTCGCGGTGTCCGCGTCGTCGGCGATCTGGGACATGTCGATGGTCAGATCAACGTGGGGTCGCACGCCCTTGTCCTGGGGCAGGCCGGACGCGAGCACGGAGGAGAGCAGGGCGTCGAGGGCGGTGACGCGTCGTTCTGCGACGGGTCGGTCGTCCTCGGCGCAGGTGGGTGCGGACAGTGACTGCAGGAGGGTCTTGAGCTTGGTGCCGGTGTCGAAGGGTAGGAACCCGGTCACGGCGACGCCGTCGCCGACGACGGAGACCTTGATGTCGTGCCGGTCCATGCCTTTGATCCAGGCCTCGTCGAGGTCGTCGGGGTGGGCGGTGGCGCGCAGCTTCTTGACGGCCTTGCGGATCTGGACCGGCTCGGCCCGCTCGGCCAGACGCAGCATCCAGCCCATGGAGTGCTCGACGACCATCGGGTCGATGTGCTTCGCCGCGTAGCCGAACGCGTCCACGTGGTCCAGGGACACCGCACCCTCGACGGCGAGTGACTCCAGGTCGGGCATGTCACGCAGCGTCCGGCCGGAGCGGACCAGCTGGCCCGCCTGTCTGCCGTCGAGGTGCAGCTGGTCACGTAGCCAGTTCTTCAGGCTCGAGCAGCCCTCGGCCTCGAAGTCGCGATGCTCGTCCACCTCCGCGACCAGCGCCACCTTCTCCGCATCGATCGCGTTCGAGAGTCCCTGCAGCAGCCGCAGCGCCTCGGTGCTCGTCGGGTACGCGCGCAGCTCGGCGGCGACGGCCTCGAGCCGGTCGGCGAGCAGCGTGCTGGACATGAGACAAGTATACCGAACAAAGGTACGAAAGTCATTCTTTGCACCTCCCTTTTTGGCTCTGGTTCCAGCCTTCTCCTTTCCTGCGACTCGGGCTCGGGGCAGCGCGCTGGACGAACGCATTCTTGACGTCCGGTGCCGGAATAGTGCGGCCTGGAACGAGGTTGATAAGATCAGACTCAAGTCAGTTGCCAGCGATTCGGCAACGACTTCTCAGAGCTTCCAGAACCCCGCAGCACCCGATCAGCAGGAGGAACCACCATGGCACGTGCCGTCGGAATCGACCTCGGCACGACGAACTCCGTCGTCGCCGTCCTGGAGGGTGGCGAGCCCACCGTCATCGCGAACGCCGAGGGCGCTCGCACCACCCCGTCCGTCGTCGCCTTCGCGAAGGACGGCGAGGTCCTGGCCGGCGAGGTCGCCAAGCGCCAGGGCGTCACGAACGTCGACCGCACCATCCGCTCCGTCAAGCGCCACATGGGCACCGACTGGAAGACGGAGATCGACGGGAAGTCGTTCAACCCGCAGCAGATCAGCGCCTTCATCCTGCAGAAGCTGAAGCGCGACGCCGAGGCGTACCTGGGCGAGTCGGTCACCGACGCCGTGATCACCGTCCCCGCCTACTTCAACGACCACCAGCGTCAGGCGACGAAGGAGGCCGGCGAGATCGCGGGCCTGAACGTCAGCCGCATCATCAACGAGCCCACCGCCGCCGCGCTGGCCTACGGCCTCGACAAGGGCGACGACCAGACGATCCTCGTCTTCGACCTCGGCGGTGGCACGTTCGACGTGTCCCTGCTCGAGATCGGCGACGGCGTCATCGAGGTCAAGGCCACCAGCGGTGACAACAACCTCGGTGGTGACGACTGGGACAACGCGGTCGTCGACTGGATCGTCAGCACCTTCAAGTCCAAGACGGGCATCGACCTGACCAAGGACAAGATGGCCATGCCCCGTATCCGCGAGGCCGCCGAGCGCGCGAAGATCGAGCTGTCCAGCTCGTCGTCGACGTCGATCAACCTGCCCTACATCACGGTGCAGGACGGCAGCCCCGTCTTCCTCGACGAGACGCTCAGCCGCAGCGAGTTCGAGAAGATCACGAGCGACCTGCTCGAGCGCACCAAGGCGCCGTTCAACAACGTCGTCAAGGACGCGGGCATCTCGGTGGGCGACATCGACCACGTCGTGCTCGTGGGTGGTTCCACCCGCATGCCCGCCGTGAGCGAGCTCGTGAAGAGCCTCACCGGCGGCAAGGAGCCGAACAAGGGCGTCAACCCCGACGAGGTCGTCGCCGTGGGCGCCGCGCTCCAGGCCGGCGTGCTCAAGGGCGAGGTCAAGGACGTGCTCCTGCTCGACGTCACCCCGCTGAGCCTCGGCATCGAGACCAAGGGCGGCGTCATGACCAAGCTCATCGAGCGCAACACGACGATCCCGACCAAGCGCAGCGAGGTCTTCACGACGGCCGACGACAACCAGCCGTCCGTGGCGATCCAGGTGTACCAGGGCGAGCGCGAGATGGCGGCGGGCAACCAGCTGCTGGCCACCTTCGAGCTCACGGGCCTGCCGCCCGCGCCCCGCGGCGTGCCGCAGATCGAGGTCACGTTCGACATCGACGCCAACGGCATCGTGAACGTGTCCGCGAAGGACCGTGGCACCGGCAAGGAGCAGTCGATGACGATCACCGGCGGCAGCGCGCTGTCGAAGGACGACATCGACAAGATGGTCAAGGACGCCGAGCAGTACGCCGAGGAGGACCGCAAGCGTCGCGAGGCCGTCGAGACCCGCAACCAGGCCGAGGCGCTCGTCCACACCACCGAGAAGTTCATCGCCGAGAACGGCGACAAGGTGGGCGACGACGTGAAGGCGCAGGTCCAGGCCGACGTCGACGCGCTGAAGTCGGCGCTCGAGGGTGACGACAACGACGCCGTCCAGGCGGCCGTCACCAAGCTGGGCGAGTCGAGCTCGAAGATGGGCGAGGCGATGTACGCCGCGGCCGCCGCCGAGCAGCAGGCTGCTGGCACCGACGCTCCCGCCGGTGAGTCGACCGACTCCGACGACGACGTCGTCGACGCCGAGATCGTCGACGACGAGGAGAAGAAGTGACGTCCGAGCCCGAGGGCACCACTCCTTCCCCGGAGAACTCCGGGGAAGGAGTGGCCGACGAGGCCGTGGAGGTGCCGACGGGCGAGGAGGAGGTCGTCGAGGAGGCTGCGTCCGGCGACGCGCCGACCGAGCCGACCGCCGAGCAGCAGCTCGCGGAGCGCACCGCCGACCTGCAGCGGCTGCAGGCCGAGTACGTCAACTACCGCAAGCGGGTCGAGCGCGACCGTGCGCAGGCTCGCCAGCAGGGCGAGGCCGCGGTGCTGCGCTCGCTGCTGACGGTGCTCGACGACATCGGTCGCGCGGAGCAGCACGGTGAGCTGTCGGGCGGCTTCAAGGCCGTCGCCGACGCGCTCACGCAGGCGCTCAAGGCGCACAAGCTGGAGGCGTTCGGTGCCGAGGGCGACGCGTTCGACCCCCGGCTGCACGAGGCGCTGTTCGCGGCGGGTGAGTCCGCCGAGGTGAGCGTCACGTCGGTCGGCCCGGTCGTGCGCACCGGCTACAAGGTCGGCGACGAGGTCCTGCGGCACGCGCAGGTCGGCGTCGTCGAGCCCGCCGAGGGCGACGCACCGGCCGCGTCGGACGAGACCTCCGACGACGAGTGAGCGGCGGTGGGGCGGCGACCAGGGTCGCCGCCCCACCGCGCCACCAGAGACCATCGCGACACGAGAGGAAGGGGTGAGCCGTGAGCAACCCGAGTGACTGGGCGAGCAAGGACTTCTACAAGACGTTGGGCGTGTCCAAGGACGCGTCGACCGACGAGATCAAGAAGGCCTACCGCAGGCTCGCGCGGGAGAACCACCCCGACTCCAACCCGGGCAACAAGGCCGCGGAGGAGCGCTTCAAGGAGGTCTCCGAGGCGTACGCCGTCCTGTCGAGCGCCGAGAAGCGCAAGCAGTACGACGAGCAGCGCACGCTGTTCGGGCAGTTCAAGGGTGGCTTCGGTGGTGGCGGCTTCGGCCAGCCCGGCGGTGGCTACGGTGGTCAGAACGCGACGGACTTCGACCTGAGCGACCTGCTCGGTGGCATCTTCGGCGGCGGGGGGCGCGGCGGACGTCGTCGCCCGCCGCAGGGACGTCGCGGTGACGACATCGAGACCGAGGCGACGATCACCTTCCAGCAGGCGGTCGAGGGCGCGACCCTCCCGCTGCGGATGACGAGCGACGAGGCGTGCCCGACGTGCCACGGAACGGGCGCCAAGCCCGGCACGGTGCCGAAGGTGTGCACCAAGTGTCAGGGCAGCGGCATGCAGACGAGCGCGTCCGGCGGCGTGTTCGCCATGACGGAGCCCTGCTCGCAGTGCCGCGGGCGCGGTCTGGTCGTGGAGCACGAGTGCGCCACGTGCCGTGGCACGGGCCGTGCCCCGTCGAGCCGCACCCTGCAGGTGCGGGTGCCGGCCGGGGTGAAGGACGGCCAGAAGATCCGGCTCAAGGGCAAGGGCGGACGAGGTGAGGGCGGTGCGCCCGACGGCGACCTGTTCCTGCTCGTCCACGTCGAGCCGCACCCCATGTTCGGCCGCAAGGGCGACCACCTCACCATCACGGTGCCCGTCGCGTTCGACGAGGCCGCTCTCGGCGCGCAGATCAGCGTGCCGACGCTCGACGGCCCCCCGGTGCGGCTGAAGGTCCCGGCGGGCACGCCGTCGGGTCGGACGTTCCGCGCCAAGGGCCAGGGAGCGACCACGAAGGCCGGCACCCGCGGCGACCTCCTGGTCACCGTGGAGGTGCAGGTGCCCACCGACCTCGACGACGCCCAGCGCGCGGCGGTCGAGGCCCTGCGTCAGGCGCGCGGCGCCGCCACACCGCGTGACGGCCTGTTCGAGGAGGTCGGCTCGGCATGACCGACATGCCCTTCACCCCGCCGGGGCCGGACGCGAAGGTGTTCGTCATCAGCGTCGCGGCCGAGCTGTCGGGGCTGCACCCGCAGACGTTGCGCACCTACGACCGACTCGGCATCGTCGAGGCCGGTCGCACCGGCGGCGGCGGTCGCCGCTACTCGTTGCGCGACGTCGAGCTGCTGCGCACCGTCGCGCGCCTGACCGCCGAGGGCCTGGGCCTCGAGGGCGTGAAGCGCGTGATCGCGCTCGAGAACCAGGTGCTGGCCCTCCAGCAGAAGGTCGCCGAGCTCCAGTCGGAGCTCGCGGCCGCGCACCACGCCCTCGGCACGGTGCAGAACCTGCCGGTGCTGGCGCAGCAGACCCAGCTCACCGTCTGGCGCCGCCCCAGCCGCTGAGGCTCAGCCGTCCGGTTCGAAGGCGGAGCTGCCGAGGACCCACGTGCCGACAACGGCCAACCAGAAGCTGCCGATGAAAGCACCGTCAGGAAGCTCGCGCCCCTGTCCCGCTGAGATCAGCACGAGGGCGAGCGGCGTCGCGAAGGCGGCCGCGACCAGCAACCGGCCGACCATGGACCAGGTGAGGTGGATGCGTCGCCGTACCGGATGCGTCCAGCGCGACCACCAGCGAGCTCGTCGCCAGGGCGCGGCCGGGGCAGCCGGAAGGTCGACGATCTTCTCCTGCGGCACCCTCGCGTCGAGGTGTCGCTCGAGTGCGGAACCCTTGGCCCACTCGCGCGGATCGAACCAGAAGGGCCAGCCGTCGGCGTCGACGAGATATCTCCCGCCGCCCTCGCTGCGTCCGGAGATCACGAGGTCGGCGGGGTCGAAGACGTGCGCGAGCTCACCGCGGGCGGCCTGGAGCTGGAGCGCACCGCCGTTGCTGACGACCACGCGTGCCGGCTCCGCCGGCCAGTTGCGGTGCCGGTGCACCGCGCCTCGCTGCACGGAGACGCGCCGCGGCCGGGACCGACGGATCTGCTCGTTCCAGTGCGTGGCACCGGGAAAGCCGAGCAGTGCCGTACGCCGCCACTGCTCGAGCGACTCGGCCACGTCGATGGCCCCGACCGAGCGCAGGTCGTGGAGCCGCTCCGCGACCGTCGCCGCCTCGCCGTCGAGCAGCCAGGAGACGGCGGCCGCGTAGGCGAGACCGGCGGCTGCGTAGGGGTCCGTCAAGCTCTGGATCCGTCGCTCGACCTGGGTGCTCACGTCCGCCGACGAGTGACGCTGACCTCGTACCCAGTGCAGCGCCGTGTCGGCGAGATCGGGCATGAGGTCCGGCGTGACGTCGGACCCGGCCAGCACGACGGCGTGGCCCGGGCTCACCCGCCAGTAGTCCGCCCACGGCGCGTAGGCCGCTGCGCGCTGCTTCCGCAGCCGATCGTGCAGGCTCTGCTGGAGCAGGTCGGTGAGGATCGTGGCGGCGACCGTCCGCTCGACGACGCCGCTGACGACGAGCCCGCTCTCCTCCACGTACGTCGCGGGGAGGACGTCCTCGACCGCACGGGCGTCGGGTAGGTCGATGAGCGTGCCCTCAGCCAGGTGCAGCTCCAGGTCCGGGGGAGGGGGTCCGTCGAGCACGAGTGCCCCGTTCCTGCGACCGAACGCTCGCGCGGCGTGCCCGCGAAGTGCCTCGGGGGTGGCCCGTGAGAGGCCCAGCTCTCCGTAGCTGACCACCCCTGGACCGCGGGCCCCGTACCGCTGCGACAGCGCGCGCGACGCAGCACCGCCGCGGAGCCGTGACTCTGCCGCCAGGACACGACGCTCGTGGTCGACGCCGTCGAGCTGCGGCTCCCGAAGCCACCGCGTGAGGCGTCCGAGGTGGTCGACCACGTCGTCCACTGGCCCGTGGGAGCTGAAGGTCGTGAGGGTGAGATCCACCGAGCCGTTGACGTCGAGCAGGCCGGACTCCTCCCCGTGCAGGGCGAGGTGCTCGAGGAGGTGCGTCCACCCGTGCTGAGGCAGTGCTTCGTCGACGGCGCCGACGCGGAACACCAACGTCGCCGAGAGTGTCGGTCGTCCGGAGTCCACCCAGAAGGTGGGGACGCCGTCGATCTCCGTGCGCTGCGGTTCCATCTCCCGATCCCCTCGTCCAGGGCTGCGGCTGACCGAGCATGGCACGCTCGATCGAGCAGTCGCCAGGCCTTTTCGCGGCTTCGTCGCTAGGCGCTCCGGACCTCCGCCTCCCAGCTGGGGACGGCGAGACGCAGGGCGACGAGCAGCTCGAGGCGGCGGTCGGGGTCGGTCAACGGGTCGTCGAGCATGCGCTTCGCGGTGGCGAGGCGCGTGTGGATGGTCTGTGCGGGCGTGCCCGTCTGGCGCGCGAGCACGTTGACCGGCGTGCCGTGCTCGAGCCAGTCGAGGACCGTGCGCCCCAGGGCCGCGCGGCGCACGGCGGGCAGCTCGAGGAACGGACCGAGTCGTGAGCCGGTGACCAGGTCGGCGAGCAGGGGCGAGCCGTGCACCATCACCTGCGTCAGGACGTCCCGGGTCTGCGTGACCGGCACGCCCGGCGCGGCGACGGCGGCGGTCGTGCGGGTCAGGCGAGCGGCCTCCGGAAGCTCGACGAGGGGCACGACGGGCCCGCGCGCGACGTCGACCCCGCTGCGTCGGCGCACCTGGGCGTTGGTCCACGTGGCCGGGACGGCGCCCTCGCCGGGTGCCGTCCCCGCGAGCACGTCGTCGCGATCGCGCAGCGCGAGATCGAGGGTCGCGTCCGGGTCGGTCGCCACGACCGGCGTGAGGCGGACGGCCGGGTCGAGCCCGCAGGCCAGGGCGAACCCACGCAGGGTCCGGACGTCTCCTGCGCCGAACGCAGCGCGGGACAAGGCGTGACGACGCCGCTCGGGCGCGAGTGCGTGGAAGCGCTGCATCGTCTGCATGCCCTGGCGGATGTGCCCGAGGATGCGCATCAGGTACTCCTGCACCGACCGGGACAGCGCCTCGGAGTCGAGCTGGTCGAGCTGGCGCAGCAGCACCGGCATGACGTGGCGTCGCAGACCTCGCCCGATGGCGCGCAGAGCGACCGTCAGGTCGTCGTCGGAGAGCCCGTGCACCGTCTGCAGCTCTCCGAAGTGCGTGCACTCGGCGGCCACGGCCTGGGCGGCGGTGCGCGGATCGCCGTCGTGCGCGAGGAAGGCGTCGATGCACGAGCCGGCGAGACGTGCACTGACGACCGCCCCGTTCGGGACGGAGTCGCGGACGAGTCTCTCGACCTGGCCTCGCAACCCCGCCCCGTCAGGGAGGGAGTTCGACGGGTGGTGCGGGAGGGATGGGTGCACCTCTCCCGTCGTCGTCATGGGTGCACGGTCACAGGGGCCGCAGGGTCGAGTCAACGTCGTTCGTCCGACCGACCCGAACCGGGCGGAAACTTGTCACGCGGGTGACAAGTCAGGAGACCGTACGAGACCCCGCGGACAGTGCGCTGACGCCCGCGGAGAGCCCGGCCGCGACGCTCGCGAGACCGGGACCCAGCAGGCCCCCGGCCGCGAGGGCGCCCGCGACCGCGCTGCACGTCAGCGCCACGACGAGGCCACGTCGCGCCGCCCTGACCGCAGACCGCGACGCGCGCAGCGCGGTGGCGACGCGCAGCACGTCGAGGTCGGGCAGACCGAGGTCGTCGGCCAACGTCGACGACGCGGCGACGTGCAGCACCCGCTGCCCCTCACGGGAGCGGGTCTCGACGTCGGCCTCCTGGTGGGCCACGTCGACGTCACCCGCAACGTCGACGACGCCCACCTGCAGCCCGACCTCGCGGGTGCGGGCGTCGGTGTCGGCGGAGCGGAGCGCGACGTCGAGGCCGAGGTCGCGCAGGGCCTGCACCCCCTCGGCCGCGTCGGGGCGGACGTCGTCGCCGACGGTGAGCGTGCCGAGCACCCGCGCGTCGACCTCGACGGCGAGCGTCGTCCAGGTGCCGGGGCGGGGCTCGAGACCGAGCCACGTCGGGTCCCCGACGCGCACCGGGTGCCGGTCGACCCGGCCCGACACGCCCGCGTCGCCGTGGCTCTGCACCTCGGTGACCCGGCCGCGGCCGGAGAGCCGGGAGACCGCGCGGGCGACCCGGTCGTCGCGCTCGTGCTGCAGGGCGCCGGCGAGCCAGCGCAGGTTGCGGTCGTGGTCGGGCTCGACGGGGTCGACCGAGGTCACCCGGAGGCCCCCGGTGGTGACGGTGC
>NZ_JAMXRU010000087.1 GCF_024124745.1 Aeromicrobium sp. CnD17-E | reverse complement strand
GAGCGTCGCCGCCCGCCGCCTCGAGCAGCCGACGCCCGGGGGACAGCGGCTCGGCGTCCGCGTGCGCCACGGCCGACGTCCAGCTGCCGAGGCCTACGAGGTAGTTCGGCCCGCCCGCCTTGTGGCCGGCGCCGACGGCCGACTTCTTCCAGCCGCCGAACGGCTGGCGTCGCACGATCGCACCCGTGATGCCGCGGTTGACGTACAGGTTGCCCGCGTGGACGCCGTCGAGCCAGCGCCCGATCTCGTCGGGGTCGAGGGAGTGCAGGCCCGCGGTCAGCCCGTAGTCGACCTGGTTCTGGATCTCGACGGCCTCCTCCAGGGTCGCCGCCGTCATCACGCCGAGCACCGGGCCGAAGAACTCCACCAGGTGGGTGGTCGACCCGCGCCGGACCCCGGTGCGGATGCCGGGGGTCCACTGCCGTCCGGCCGCGTCGAGGGCACGCGGCTCGACGAGCCACTCCTCGCCGGGGTCGAGGGTCGTGAGCGCCGTCAGGAGCTTGCCGTGCGCCGGCTCGACCAGCGGCCCGACCTGTGACGTCGGGTCGTCCGGGAGCCCCACGACCAGCGACGTCACGGCGTCGACGAGCTGGGCGCGGAAGCGCTCCGACGTCGCCACGCTGCCGACGAGGATCACGAGCGAGGCGGCCGAGCACTTCTGTCCGGCGTGGGCGAACGCCGAGTGCGCGACGTCGCGCGCCGCGAGGTCGAGGTCGGCGCTCGGGGTGACGACGATGGCGTTCTTGCCGCTCGTCTCGGCGAGCAGCGGCAGGTCGGGACGGAACGAGCGGAACAGCGCCGCCGTCTCGTAGGCGCCGGTCAGGACCAGCCGGTCCACGCGTGGGTCCGACACCAGCCGGCGGCCGACCTCGTCCTCCGGCACGTGCACGAGGTGCAGGACGTCGCGCGGGACGCCCGCCTCCCACAGCGTCTCGACCATGACCGACCCGCAGCGCGCCGCCTGCGGCGCCGGCTTGACGACCACGGCCGACCCCGCCGCGAGTGCGGCGAGCGTCGACCCCGCGGGGATCGCGACGGGAAAGTTCCAGGGCGGGGTCACGACCGTCAGCGCCGACGGGACGAACACCGCCCCGTCGACGGTGTCGAGCTCACGGGCCAGCTGCGCGTAGTACCGGGCGAAGTCGATCGCCTCCGACACCTCAGGGTCGGACTGGTCGAGCGTCTTGCCCGTCTCGGCGGCCATCACCTCCATGAGCTCGCCGCGCCGCTCCTCCAACCGGTGCGCGACCCGCTCCAGCACCTCGGCACGCTCGGCGCCCGAGCGCTGTCCCCACGCCACGCCACTCGTCCGGGCGGTCCCGAGGATCGTGTCGAGCGTGGCGACGTCGACGACGCGGTGCGCCTCCACCGTGTCGACCCCGAGGCTCGAGGTCGGCACCCGCTGCAGGATCGCCTCGGCCCAGCGCCGGTTCGCGGGCAGCGCAGGGTCGGTGTCGGGAGCGTTGGCGAAGCCGGCGTCCGTCGGCGGGACCGGCGGGAGGTTGCGGTCCTGGGTGCGACGCGGTGTCGGGACCTCGTCGTCGACGTCGGCGAGCGACGCCAGGAAGCGCTGTCGCTCCCGCTCGAACAACGTCTCGTCGTCGTGCAGCGCGAAGATCGCGGACATGAAGTTGTCGTGGCTCGCGCCCTCCTCCAGCCGACGGATCAGGTAGGCGATCGCGACGTCGAACTCCCGCGGGTGGACGACGGGCGTGTAGAGCAGCAGGCCGCCGACGTCGCGCCGCACGACCTCGGCCTGCTGCTGCGCCATCCCGAGCAGCATCTCCAGCTCCATGCCCTCGCGCGCCCCGCGCTCGCCGGCGAGCAGCCAGGCGTGCGCCACGTCGAACAGGTTGTGCCCCGCGACGCCGATGCGGACGTTCTCGACCCGCTCGGGACGGAGGGCGTAGTCGAGCACCCGCTTGTAGTGCGTGTCGGACTCCTGCTTCGTGGTCCACGTGGCCAGCGGCCAGTCGTGCAGCGAGGCCTCGACCCGCTCCATCGGCAGGTTCGCGCCCTTGACCAGCCGGACCTTCACGGCCGCGCCACCGCGCGCCCGTCGCGCCGCGGCCCACTCCTGCAGCCGGATCATCGCGGCCAGCGCGTCGGGGAGGTAGGCCTGGAGGACGATGCCCGCCTCGAGCTCGAGCAGGTGGGGCTGGTCGAGGATCCGCATGAAGACCGCCATCGTGAGGTCGAGGTCGCGGTACTCCTCCATGTCGAGGTTGATGAACGTGGGCGTCGGCGCTGCGGCGGCCCGCTCGAACAGCGGCTGCAGCGCGCGGCTGACGTGGTCGACGGCGTCGTCGAACGCCCACGCCGAGTGCGGGGCCACGGTCGAGGAGACCTTGATCGACACGTAGTCGACGTCGTCGCGCGCGAGCAGCGCGTGGGTGCCGGCGAGGCGACGCTCGGCCTCGCGCGAGCCGAGGACGGCCTCGCCCAGCAGGTTGATGTTCAGGCGCACGCCCCGGCGGCGGAGTCGGGCGATGCTTCGGCCCAGGCGCCGGTCGGTGGCGTCGACGATCAGGTGCCCCACCATCCCTCGCAGCGCACGGCGGACGACGGGGATCACGAGCGTCGGCGCGACGCGGGCCACCAGCGCCCCGAGCCTCATCGCCGCCCGCAGGTGCAGCGGCACGAAGCGCGGCACGTCGGCGGCGAGCGCGACGAAGTGGCGGGCGGCCACGTGCGGGTCCTCCGGTCGGATCACGCCGTCGACGAAGCCGACCGTGAACGGCAGGCCGGCCGGGTCGTCGAGGACCGCTGCCAGCCGGCTCGCGGCCTTGTCCACGGGCACCTCGGCCGCCTCGGACAGCCAGCGGCGGACGAGGGCGACGGTCTCGTCGGCGAGGTGGTCGTGGCGCGGGAGCGTCTCGGGCGTGGTCGTCATGCCACGAGTCTGGACCGGCCGACCGGTAAGATAAAGCGATCTTTTCTGAACGGTACTCGTCTGCTCAACCGAACGATCAGGAGCGCCCGTGCTCGACGTCCGCCGTCTGCGACTCCTGCTCGAGCTCGATGCGCGTGGCACGCTCGCGGCCGTCGCCGAGGCACTGCACCAGAGCCCGTCGTCGGTGTCGCAGCAGCTCTCGCAGCTCGAGCGGGAGGTGGGCGTCGAGCTGCTGCGCAAGGTCGGGCGCGGGGTGCAGCTCACCCCGCAGGCGGCGATCCTGGTCGAGCACGCCGAGGCGGTGGTCCGTCGTCTGGAGCAGGCGGAGACCGACCTCGCCGCGTCGCTGAGCGAGGCCACGGGCACCGTGCGCCTCGCGATGTTCCAGTCGGCGGCCCTCGCGCTGCTGCCCGCGACCCTCGAGCGCCTCGCCCGCGACCACCCGCGCCTGCGCGTCACGGTCACGCAGCGCGAGCCCGAGACCGCGCTGCGGGAGACCTGGACGCGCGACTTCGACCTCGTCGTCGCCGAGCAGTACGCGCACCACTCGACCCCTCACCTGCCGGGCCTGGACCGCGTCGACCTCGTGACCGACGAGGTCAGGCTCGCCGTGCCCGCCGACGACACCGCCACCGCGTCGATCCGCGACGTCGCCGACCGCGCGTGGGTCATGGAGCCCGACGACGTCGCGTCGCGCCACTTCGCCGAGCAGGTGTGCCGCTCGGCCGGGTTCGAGCCGGACGTGCGCTACGAGACCGCCGACCTGCAGGCGCAGGTGCGACTCGTCGAGACCGGGCACGCCGTCGCGCTCCTGCCGGGCCTGCTGTGGAGCGGCGTACGACCCGGCGTCCGCCTGGTCGACCTGCCCGACGCCCCCCGACGCACCGTCTTCACGGCCGCGCGCGCGAGCACGGTCGAGCGTCCGGGCATCGCCGCGTGTCGCGCCGCCCTGGCCCACGCCGCGACCAGCGCCCGGCAGCCCTGACGCGTTCCATCCCCACGATGCGGAACACCATCGCCCGTCTGCGGGGCCGAGAAGGGCGATGACGTTCCGAATCGTGGGGAGGAGCGACGGGAGGGCTAGGGGCGCAGCATGACCTTGATCGCCGTGCGCTCGTCCATGAGGCGGTAGCCCTCGGCCGCCTCGTCGAGCGGGAGCTGGACGTCGAAGACCCGGCCCGGCTCGATGGCGCCGGAGAGCACCTCGGGCAGCAGCTCGTCCATGTAGTCGCGCACGGTGGCCATGCCGCCGCGCACCCCCACGTTGGTCCCGAACATCGTCCGGACCGACACCTCGCCGCCGGTCACCGGGACGCCGACGAAGCCGACGTTGCCGCCCGGCCGGACGGTGCGCATCGACTGCTGCATCGCCTCGACCGACCCCACGCACTCGAGCGCGACGTCGGGTCCGATCCCGTCGAAGAGGTCCTTGACGCGCGCGATGCCCTCCTCGCCCCGCTCGGCCACGACGTCGGTGGCACCGAGGTCGACGGCGAGCGCCTGACGGTCGGCGTGCCGCGACATCGCCACGATGCGCTCGGCGCCGAGCCGCCGCGCGGCGATCACCGCGCACAGGCCGACGGCGCCGTCACCGACGACGACCACGGTCGAGCCCGGCCGCACGCCGCCGGAGACCGCGGCGTGGTGCCCGGTCCCCATGACGTCGGAGAGCGCCAGCAGCCCCGGCAGGAGGTCCTCTCCGGTGGAGCCGGGCGGCACGACGCACAGGGTCCCGTCGGCCAGCGGCACCCGGACGTGCTCGGTCTGGGTCCCTCCCGAGCCGCCCTCGCCGGCGATGTCGGCGCCCCACAGACCTCCGTGCAGGCAGTGTGCGCTGAACCCGGCTCGGCACACGGCGCACGTGCCGTCGGCGACGTAGAACGGCGCGACGACGAAGTCACCCGGTCGCACCGTCCGCACGGCGTGGCCCACCTCCTCGACGACGCCGACGAACTCGTGCCCCATGCCGCGGTCGTGGGCCGGCTCCCGGAACCCGCGGTAGGTCCACAGGTCGGAGCCGCAGACGCAGGCGGCGACGACCCGCACGATCGCGTCGCGCCCCGACGCCTCGGGCCCGCGCAGCAGCGACGGGGGCGGCGCCTCCTGCAGGCGCACGTCGCGCTCGCCGTGGACGTGGACGGTCTTCATGCGGGCTCTCCTGGGTGGCGACGGGACGGGGCGGCTGACGACGTCAGAGCATCGTGGCCAGGAACGTCTGCGTCTCCGGGGCACGAGGGGCGTCGATGACCTGCGACGGCGGTCCGTCCTCAACCACGACGCCGTCGGCCATGAACACGACCCGGTCCGCGACGTTGCGCGCGAAGGCGACCTCGTGCGTCACGACGATCATCGTCATGCCGGTGGCGGCGAGCCGCTTCATGGCCTCCAGCACCTCGCCGACCAGCTCGGGGTCGAGCGCCGACGTCGGCTCGTCGAAGAGCATGACGGTGGGCTGCATCATGAGCGCCCGTGCGATGGCGACGCGCTGCTGCTGCCCGCCGGACAGGGTGCCGGGGTACGCGTCGGCCTTGGCCTCCAGGCCGACGTCCTTGAGCAGGGCCTGCGCCTCGACGACGAGCTCCGCCCGGCGTCGTCCCTGCACCTTGCGCGGCGCCTCCACCAGGTTCTCCATGACCGTGAGGTGCGGGAACAGGTTGAAGGACTGGAACACCATGCCGACCGCCTGGCGCTGCCGGGCCGCCTCGCTCGGACGCAGCTCGTGGAGCGTCTCGCCCTTGCAGCGGTAGCCCATGACGAAGCCGTCGACCACGACGGCACCGGAGTCGGGCCGCTCGAGGTGGTTGATGCAGCGCAGGAGCGTGCTCTTGCCCGAGCCGGAGCGGCCCAGGATGCACACGACCTGGCCGCGCTCGACCTCGAGGTCGACGCCCTTGAGGACCTCGAGACCCCCGAAGCTCTTCCGCAGGCCGACGATGCGGACGACCGCCTCGTCACGGCTGGACTCGTCCCGGCTGGGCTCACCCTGCCCCGTCTCGTGACGACCCTGCTCGCGCTCGGTCTCCATGGCCTCGGCTCCTGTCTGCTGGGTCGCGTCGACACTGATGCTCATCGGGTGCCTCCCTGGGTCGTGCCGGCGATCCTGCGGCGCAGGGACCCCGGCGTCCGCGGTGCGGGAGCGCCGGGCGTGCCGCGGCCGTAGTGCCGCTCGACGCGACGCTGGGCGACGGTGAGGATGCTCGTGCAGAGCAGGTACCAGAACGAGACGACGATCAGCAACGGGATCGTCTCGAAGTTCTGGGAGTAGATCAGCTGCGCGGAGTAGAGCAGGTCGGGCAGCGCGATGATGCTGACCAGCGAGCTGTACTTGAGCATGCCGATCACCTGGTTGCCCGTCGGCGGGATGATGACCCGCAGCGCCTGCGGCAGGACGATCCGGCGGAACAGCATCAGCGGGCTCATGCCCAGTGCCTGCGCCGCCTCGGTCTGGTGCTTCGGCACCGCGAGCAGGCCGCCGCGGATGATCTCGGCCATGTAGGCGGCCTCGTTGAGGGTGAGGCCGAGCAGGGCGACGAACCAGACGGTCAGCACCTCGTTCGTGCTCGCCCCCACGATCTCCGGGCCGCCGAACGGGACCGAGAGGCTCAGCCGCGGGTACAGCGCCGCGAAGTTGAACCAGAAGATGAGCTGGATCAGCAGCGGTGTGCCACGGAAGAACCAGAGGTAGACGCCGGCGACCGTCGACAGGACCGGGTTGCGGGAGATCCGGCAGGTGGCCAGGACGACGCCCAGCACGAGCCCCATCGACATGGCGCTGACCGTGAGGATCAGCGTCGAGCGCAGACCGGCCATGATCTGCGGGTCGAAGAGGTAGAACCAGACCCGGCCCCACTGGAAGTTCTCGTTCGTCGCCATCGAGTACAGGACCGCGAGCGCCACGAGGCCGACCAGGACGGCCGAGGCGAGACGCACGGGGTGCTTGAGCTGCACGACGCTCGTGGGCGGCAGCTGGTCGGCGGCGAGCCGCTCGTGGGCGTGACGCCCACGAGCGGCTCCCGTGGGGGCGGCGACGCTCACTTGGTGGTCGTCTTCGCGCCGTCGACCACGGTGGAGTAGACGTCGGCCTTCTCCACCAGGCCCTTGTCACCGTCCTTGAAGTACTTGGCGGTGATCTTCTTGTACTCGCCGTTCTCGATGAGGTGGTCGACCGCGGCCGAGAAGGCCTGGGTCATCTTGGCGGCGTCGTCGTTGTTCGGGAACGCGAACCCGGTGGGCAGCACCGGGACGAAGGGCACCTCGAGCGTCTTGAACTTGTCGGGCGACTGCTCGAGCAGCAGGCCGGCCGTGCCCTCGTCGGTGAGGTTGGCGTCGACCCGGCCCTGCGCGACGGCGAGGTTGACGGTGGCCTGGTCCTGGAAGGTCTTGATCGTCAGGTCCTTGCCGGCCGCCTCGCACTCCTCCTTGGCCGTGGTCATGAACCCGGCCTCCTGGGAGCCGAGGAGCACGCCCACCGTCATGCCGCAGGCGTCGAGGTTGCTCTCGATCGTGTCGGGCAGGTCGCTGTCCTTCGGGACCACGAAGAGGTCACGCGTCGTGTGGTTCAGCACGAACGACACGCTCTTGAGGCGGTCGTCGTTGATGCCGATGTCGCCGACGGCGACGTCGTAGCGGTCGGCCTGCAGGCCCGTGATGATGCCGTCGAAGGGGATCATGACGTAGTTCGGCTTGAGGCCGAGGACGCCGGAGACGGCCGTCATCAGGTCGGCGTCCCAGCCGGTGGGCGCGTTCGCGCCGCCGGTCGGGGCGATGACGGCGGGTGCGTAGGCCGCGGCCGCGATCTTCAGCGAGCCGGCGTCGGCGACCGACGACGGCAGCAGGTCGGCGATCTCCTGGACCTTCTCGGTGCCACCACCGGCGGCCGCCGCGGTCGAGCTCTCGGAGCCACCACCGCAGGCGGCGGTGGCCGAGAGGAGGGCGACCGCGAGAGCGGCGCCGAGGAGGCGGCTGCGGCGCAGCGACGTTCGGTTCATGACATTGGCTCCTTGAGAGGGACGGCCCCGAGCGACCCGTCAACCGGGTCGCCGTACTGTTGAAGTGTGGGACAGTTCTAACGCACTCCTCGGGTCACTGACAACCGTTCGGGAGAATTGGCGCGAGTCCGTCACCCCGCCGAAATGCGCGCGACACACGCGGCTCCGGCCTGCACTGCCAGTGATCATGACGTGCCGCACGGGCTTGCCCCCCGACCCGGGCTCCGGGTTATGCTGCGTCCACGACTGTAGAAGTGTTGATCAGTTCACCGCTTCGCGTCGACGTCGGTCGCGCGGTCGCCGCGCCCCCTTCCGCCCGAAAGGCCACCACCGTGGATCCGCTCCTCGAGCCGTTCGACCTCGGCTCCCTCACCCTCAAGAACCGCATCGTCACCACCGCGCACGCACCCCTGGGGTACACGCACGACGGCCTCATGACCGAGCGCTACCTGCGCTACCAGGAGGAGAAGGCCATCGGCGGGATCGGCCTCGTCATGTTCGGCGGCTCCAGCTTCGTCACCCCCGACGCGCACAGCTTCTTCGAGTCGATCAACGCCGGCGACCCCCGGATCCAGGACGACTACGCCGACCTCTCCGCGCGCGTGCGCGCCCACGGCGCGCGCACGATCGTGCAGATCAGCCACCTCGGACGACGCGCCGACGACCACGCCACGTGGCTGCCGACCCTCGCCCCGTCACCGATCCGCGAGCGGGCCCACCGCACGTGGCCGAAGGTGATCGAGGACTTCGACGTCCCGCGCATCCTCGCCGCGTACGCGCGTGCGGCGCGGTACGCGCTGGAGGGCGGGCTCGACGGCGTCGAGGTGATGGCAGGCTCGGGGCACCTGCCCGACACGTTCCTCGCGCCGCGCGCCAACCGCCGCACCGACCGCTACGGCGGCTCGCTGGAGAACCGGGCCCGGTTCCTGGTCGAGGTGCTGGGGGCGATCCGCGAGGAGGTCGGCAGCGGGTTCGCCGTCGGCGTGCGCCTGCCGGGCGAGGAGTCCTCGGCCGACGGGCTGAGCGGCGAGGACTGCGTCGAGATCGCCGCCCACGTCACCGCCCACGCCGACCTCGACTTCGTCGACGTCATGTACGGCAGCGGCTTCACCCACCGCGAGCTCGCCCAGCAGATCCCCTCCGCCGGCACCGCCCTCGGGTTCAAGCTGGCGATGGCCCAGGCGGTGCGCGACGTCGTCGACGTGCCCGTGATCCACGCCGGCCGGGTCGCCGACCTCGCCACGGCACGCCACGCGCTGCGCGAGGACCTCGTCGACCTCGTCGGCATGACCCGCAGCCACATCGCCGACCCGCACATCGTGCGCAAGCTGATGGCCGGGCAGGAGGAGCGCATCCGGCCCTGCGTCGGCGCGAGCCACTGCCTGCAGGGCAACGACACGCTCTGCATCCACAACCCGGCCACGAGCCGCGAGACCTTCATCCCGCAGCTCACCTCCCCCGCCACGCACCGGCTGCGCGTGACGGTCGTCGGCGGCGGGCCCGCCGGCCTCGAGGCCGCGAGGGTCAGCGCCGAGCGCGGGCACGACGTGACGCTCTACGAGGCGGCGAGCCAGTTCGGCGGCCAGGTCCTGCCGATGACCCGGTCCGCGCGGCAGTCCGAGAAGCGCTCCATCACCGAGTGGCTGGTCGCCGAGGCCAAGCACGCGGGCGCGCGGCTCCTGGCCAACCACTACGTCGACGAGGACGACCTCCTGAAGGAGACGGCCGACGTCGTGATCGTGGCCACCGGCGGCATGCCCGACACCGACCTCCCGCAGGGCGGCGGCGAGCTGACGCTCAGCTCGGTCGACGTGCTGGGCAAGGCCGCACCGTCGGGCCGGACCGTGCTGGTCTTCGACGACCACGGCGGCGAGCAGGCGCTCGTGGTGGCCGAGCACTACCTCGAGGGCCAGGACAACACGGTCGAGCTCGTCACCGTCGACGAGCACGTGGGCCACGACGTCGGCCACACGATCATGCCCGGCTACAAGACCCGGCTGCTGCAGGGTGGTGTGACCCTGACGACCGACACCGAGCTGCTGTCGGTGGAGAAGGTCGACGGTCGCCTCCGCGCGACGCTGCGCAACGTCGCGTCCGACGCGGTGAGCCAGCGGGTCGTCGACGCCGTCGTGGTCGAGCAGGGCACCCTCGCGATGGACGACGTGTACGAGGCGCTGAAGCCGCACTCCAGCAACGGCGGCGCGCTCGACCTCGAGCGCTTCCGGCACGGGCTCGCCCAGCCCGAGTCGCCCGAGGGCAGCGGCTTCCGGCTGTTCCGCGTCGGCGACGCGGTGTCGCACCGTGGCATCCACGCCGCGATCTACGACGCACGCCGGCTGTGCCAGAACCTCTGACGGGGCCAGAACCTCTGACGGGGCCAGGACCTCTGACGGAGCTCTCCGCGCATCAGCACGACGAGGGGGCCGGGCCGGTGGCCCGGCCCCCTCGTCGTGGGTCCGTCGGCGTCGCGCAGACGCGCGGCTCAGGCGCCGATGCGGGCCAGCGCCTTCGCCCAGGCCGCGACACCGTCGTCGACCTGCTCGGCCGTGACGACGAGCGGCGGGATGAAGCGCACGACGTTGCCCCGGGTGCCGCAGGTGAGCAGCAGCAGCCCCTCGTCGATCGAGGCCTGCTGCGCCGCCGAGGCGAGGTCGGCGCGCGGTGCGCCGTCGGGGTCGCAGAACTCCACCCCCACCATGAGGCCCCGACCGCGGACGTCGGCGACGGTGCTGGTCGAGCCGGCGACGTCGCGCAGACCGGCCATGAGCCGCTCCCCCTGACGGGCCGAGTTCTCCACCAGGCCCTCCTCCGCGACGACCTTCAACGTAGCCACCGCCGCGGCACAGGAGACCGCGTTGCCGCCGTACGTCCCACCCTGCGACCCCGGCCAGGCCTTGCTCATGAGGGCCGTCGGCGCAGCGATCGCCGAGATCGGGAAGCCGCTCGCGATGCCCTTGGCCGTGATGAGCACGTCGGGCACGATGCCCGACGGCTGGTGGCCCCAGAAGGTGCCCGTGCGGCCGACGCCGGTCTGCACCTCGTCGAGCACGAGCACGATGCCGTGCTGGTCGGCCCGCTCGCGCAGGCCCTGCAGGAAGCGCAGCGGCGTGGGCAGGTAGCCGCCGTCGCCGAGCACCGGCTCGATGAGGAACGCCGCCGTGTCGGCCACGGCGCTCTGCGTCTGCAGGAGGTAGTCGAGCTCGCCCAGGGCGAAGTCGACGGCCTGCTCCTCGTCCCAGCCGTAGCGCAGCGCGTACGGGAAGGGAGCGGTGAACACCCCGGACATGAGCGGCGAGAAGCCGCTGCGGAACTTGGTGCCGGCGGTGGTGAGGGAGGCCGCCGCGACCGTCCGGCCGTGGAACCCGCCGTGGAAGGTGATGATGTTCGGCTTGCCCGTGGCCATGCGCGCCAGGCGGACGGCGGCCTCGACGGCCTCGCTGCCGCTGTTGGCGTAGAAGACGCTGTCGAGGCCGGGCGGCAGCACGTCGCCGAGCATCTCGGTCAGCTCGAGCATCGGGCGGTGCCGCACCGTCGTGTACTGGCCGTGGATGAGACGACCCACCTGCTCGCGGGCGGCCTCGACGACCGCCGGGTGGCAGTGCCCGGTGCTCGTCACGCCGATGCCGGTCGTGAAGTCGAGCCAGCGCATGCCGTCGGCGTCGTAGACGTAGCTGCCCGACGCGTGGTCGACCAGGACCGGGGTGGCGGTGACGAGCAGGGGGGACAGGGAGGCGGTCATGCGCGGGCTCCTTCGCGGATCGGCAGGGAGAGGTACTTGACGTCGAGGAACTCCTCGATGCCCAGGCGGCCGCCCTCGCGGCCCAGACCTGAGTGCTTGATGCCGCCGAACGGCGCCGACGGCGTGGAGACGAGACCGGTGTTGAGGCCGACCATGCCGACCTCCAGCCGCTCGCCCACCTCGAAGGCGAGGTCGACGTCCTGGGTGATGACGTAGCCGACGAGGCCCCACTCGGTGTCGTTGGCGGCGGCCAGCACCTCCTCGACGGTGTCGAACGTGCTGAGCGCGGCGACGGGACCGAAGATCTCCGTCGACAGCAGCTCCGAGCCGGGCTGCACGTGCGTGAGCACGGTCGGCTCCACGAAGTAGCCGGTGCCGGCGGGGACGTTGCCTCCGCCGACCACGCGCGCACCTCGGCAGATGGCGTCCTCCATGAGCCGGACCACCTTGTCGCGGCTCGCCGCGTCGATCATGGGCCCGACGAGCGTGCCCTCGACCATGCCGTCGCCCACGGGCATCGCGCCCATGCGGTCGGCGAGCCGCTGCGCGAACTCCTCCGCGACCGAGCGGTGCACGAAGATCCGGTTGGCGGCCGTGCAGGCCTCGCCCATGTTGCGCATCTTGGCCTGGACCGCTGCCTCGACGGCGACGTCGAGGTCGGCGTCGGCGAAGACGATGAAGGGTGCGTTGCCGCCGAGCTCGAGCGACGTGCGCACGACCTGCTTCGAGGCCTGCTCGAGCAGCAGCTTCCCGACCGCCGTGGAGCCGGTGAACGAGAGCTTGCGGATGGTGCCGCCGGTCAGGACGGGCTCGACGACCTCTGCGGCCCGCGAGGTCGGCACGACGTTCAGCACGCCGGCGGGCAGGCCGACGTCGAGCAGGATCTGCGCGAGCGCCAGCGTGGTGAGCGGCGTCTGGGGCGCCGGCTTGAGGACCATCGTGCACCCGGCAGCCACGGCGGGCGCCACCTTGCGGGCGCCCATGGCGAGCGGGAAGTTCCACGGCGTGATGAGCAGGCAGGGGCCGACGGGCTGCTTGAGCACGAACGTGCGTGCGGTGCCGTCGGGACGGTGGGAGTAGCCGCCGTCGACGCGCACGGCCTCCTCGGCGAACCAGCGGAAGAACTCGGCGGCGTACGCCACCTCCCCGCGCGCCTCGGCGAGCGGCTTGCCCATCTCCGAGGTCATGACGACGGCGAGGTCGTCCTGGCGCCGCATCACCTCCTCGTAGGCGCGGTAGAGCAGCTCCGAGCGCACGCGGGCCGGTGTCGCGGCCCACGACGCCTGTGCTGCGGCCGCGGCCGCCGTGGCGGCCTGCACGTCGGCGAGCGACGCGTCGGCGACCTCGGTGATCACCTCCTCGGTCGCCGGGTTGACGACCTCCATCCGGGCGGCGTCGGCGGCGTCGCGCCACTCGCCGTCGATGAGCAGCCGGGTCGGCACGGCGGCCAGGACGGCACCGCCCGTCCGCACGGGGTCGACGATGGTCATGATGCGCCCTCCTGGAGCTGGTGTTCGGTCAGTGCCGCGTGGAGCACGTCGGCAAGGTGTCGGGCCTGGACGGTGTCGCCCGAGACGTGGGCGATCTGGGTCTGGCAGCTGAAGCCGTCGGCCACGGCCACGCCGTCGCCGAGCGCCTCGACCTTCGGCACGAGGTCGTGGCCGGCCACCGCCATCGAGGTCGCGTAGTGCTGTGCCTCGAAGCCGAAGTTGCCGGCGAGGCCGCAGCAGCCCTCGACGTCGTCGGTCCGCATCCCGAGGCGGCGCATGACGCGGGTGCTGCTGGTGGCCCCGAACACGGCGTGCTGGTGGCAGTGGGTCTGCGTGAGCACCGACGCCGGCAGCGGCGGCGGCTCCCAGCCCGCGTCGAGCCGGGCGTCGACCGCAGCGGCGAAGGTCGTGACGCGCTCGGCGACGCGGCGAGCCTGCGCCGTCGGCACCAGCTCGGGCAGGTCCTTGCGCAGCGCCGCGGCGCAGCTCGGCTCGAGGACGACGATGGGGGCGTCACCGGTGCCGTCGAGCATCCGCGCGGTGCGCTCGAGGATGCGACGGGCAGCCGTCAGCTGGCCCGTCGTGGTCCAGGTGAGCGCGCAGCAGACGCCGGGCGTCGCCCCGACCTGCGACCCGGAGGCGCGCAGGACGGTCTCGGCGTGCTGCACGAGCGTGGGACGGAACCCGCGCGTGAAGCTGTCGACGAGGAGCAGCAGGTCGGGTGACGCGTCGGACCGCGCGAGCCGCGCACGCCGCAC